>NZ_CP087953.1 GCF_028752835.1 Desulfosarcina sp. BuS5 | reverse complement strand
ATGTTCCTGCTGAATCCTCTGGAGAAACCGACTAAGCTGAAACCGTTTTCTCAGGTTTAATAAGTCTTTTTGTTTATCCGCAATCTGTCGTTTATAGCTGAATGCGAAACGCTCGGTTCTTTCGTTAAGGCGTTCATTGGCTCGTTTGGCCAAGCTTATTGGTATGGTCGTAAGTACCTTTTTTGATATGGCTATTCTTGATTTTTCATTGGAAAGGCGGTTCTGAACCTTTGAGGAAAGCATTGTTGCATAACCCAGCAGATAGGTTTTGTTTGTGTCAAGAAATTTCCTGGTGCCCTGTACAATACCGGTCTTTGCATCCTCCAGCCATTTTCTGTCGATGTCGAATCTGTATGACCAGGTAGACCGAAAACGATTCTCGGCTTCCTCTATGTGGCGTTTCATCGCAATGAAACGGGCAACAATCTCCTCGGCAACTGCGGTAGGCGTTTTAAAATATTGGTTTGCGACATGATCAAGAATACTGATGTCCGTTTCATGACCAATGCCGATCCAAACAGGATGTTTATATCCAGCTATACGCCTGGCTATAGCTTCATTATCAAGGGAAAAAAGATCCGTTTTACTCCCACCTCCTCTCGCGATAATGATTAACTCAACATTTAACTTTTCCAAAATCTCAAGTGCATGAAGAACAGATTTTTCTGTTTGGAATCCTTGTACAGTAGAATCAGCCAAGTGAATGCTCCCCTCCCTTCGCAAGCTCAGGAAGGGGCTTCTATCAGGTCGATGCCTGAAGCGTATCCATCCCGATACGCAAAATATTTAGCGCTGCGTTATGATCGCGGTTAGCTACAAAACCACAACGGCAACGATGAGTACGAGTAGACAATGATTTTTTGACAATTTCACCACAGGCAGAACATTGCTGAGACGTGTAATGTGGAGGGACAGCCAAAAGTTTCTTGCCAAGCACGAATGCTTTATAAGTCGCAATCTCAAGGAATTTCCCCCATCCTGCGTCAGCGATAGACTTGTTCAAGCCAGCTTTAGCAGAGGCATTATTTGGCAAATATTGTCCGGTTTCTTCATCTTGTTTTGGCTTAGGCCTGCGGATCATGTTTTTGATTTTCAAGTCTTCGTGAACAACTACATCGCTATTTTCAAGCAACGCGTTAGCCTCTTTGTGAAGAAAATCGTTGCGCTGGCACTTGATCCGATAGTGGCATTTTTGGAGCGCGCTGAGAAGCTTACACCATCGCTTAGAATATTTTTTAGCTTTAGAAAACCGACGATACAATCGTTGCAACTGTTTTTCCTTCTTTCGAAGGTATTTAGGAACTGAAATTTGAGAACCATCAGACGCATAGTAAAAATCAATCAACCCAAGGTCAATTCCGATTGCGGTAAACAAGTCCTGTTTAGGCTCGATGTCAAGCGAAAGTTCGACCGAGAAACAGGCAAACCACTTGTCAGCCTCTTTGGTGATGGTCAAGGTTTTGATTTTAGCGTCTTCAGGTGTTTTTCTATGATGGACAAGCTTTATCTTGCCGACTTTAGGCACGGTGATCTCGGACGAAGGTGGTGTTTTATATTGCGGATAGGTGATGCTATTCCATTGGCCGCGCTTTCTGAATTTAGGGTATCCAGGAGTTTCTCCGGCTTTGACCCTTCGAAAGAAGGATTGAAATCCTTTGTCGAGGCGCTTAAGCACGTCTTGAAGCACTTGAGAATGAACGCCTTTATACCATGGACGTTCGATTTTAAAAGCAGGAAGTTGAACAGCTTGATCATGATAAGAAACAGACTTTTGTTCTTTCTCATAGCTTTCCTTTCGTTCGTTCAAAGCCTGGTTATATAAATGCCGACACATCGAAAACTGGTTCTCCAAATTAGATATCTGGGACTTGGTTGGGTAGATGCGGTATTTGAAAGATTTTCGTGTAATTATGATCATTTTTTACCTTGGTTCTCAACGTACTGTTTTACATCTTCAAGCGTTACTTGTCCTACGGATGCCAAAAAATATGATGGCGACCAAAACGCTTTACCCCAAAGCTGTTTTCTAACTTCTGGAAATTCTTTTCGAATTATCCGGGATGTTACAGCTTTAAGGTTATTCACGAATTTTGATAGTGTTACTGATGGTTTAGAGGCAAATAGAATATGAATATGATCTTTATCGGTTTCTTGCTCAACAATCGAAATATTAATTTTTTGTGCGATTTCGAGGACGAGTTCTTTCAATCTGTCAGAGATGGGCACAACAAGAACATTGCGTCTGTATTTAACGCAAAAAACCAAGTGGAACTGAATACAATATACAGAATGACAACCCTTGTCTATTTTGTATTTCATACAAAAATATATAGGTAGATCTTAATGTATTGTCAACAAAAATATGCCGATTCATCCTCCACCTTCGCTATCGCTCAGGAAGGGGTCTTCTCGGCGGGTAGATAAATTTTAAAGCCGAAGGTCGATGCACTGAAAGTTTTCAAGATATCGTTATAGGCGGCACTATCCTTGCTGGTAATCAAGCCAATTTTTTGGGGAAGCATAGGAACATACAAGCGTTTATTCGGCTCCAGCAATCCTTCTTTAGTAAGGCGATTCAGGATTTCCTTTTTTTTAAGTTCCAGTTCACCGAGGGCAAAAGATAGGTCAGCACCAACTGCCTTCAGGGACAAGCCGAATTGTGGGTGGAATTGAAGCGAGCATTGCAATCCGATAGCTGTCCCGTCATCAAGATTCAGATTAAGGTCATATTTCTTGAACCTCTGTCTGATATTGGCAAGATCCCGGCTCCAAATGGTGCATCGCATCCGGGCAGTGATTTTCCCCTTCCCGACTGTCTCGACTAAATCGCAATAAAATGATCCCCCACGTTCCCGTCCGGATGAAATCTCGGCTTTCACCCAAAACAGCTTGCCAATATGGGGCTGAAGGATTTCCTGAACCCTTTTGGTTATATCCGAAAGGTTGAAGAATCTTTTTTGATTAATGTCGGTCATTTTAATGGAATTCGGGGATTGTCCAAGTTGACAAAGATGCATTCAGACCGGTCATCAATATAAAAATTAGCCATGCAAACAGGGCAAAAAGCCAGACCTGGTTCGACTGATATGGTTGCTTTCTTGCAGAAGGGGCAACTTCTTGTCATTGATTAAGGATCAACTCGTTTCTTCAATTCCGTCCCGCATTTAAAGAACGGTAATTTTTTAGACTTGATTTTTACCTTTTTCCCGGTCTTGGGGTTGCGTCCTGTATAAGCTCTGTATTTTTTGACAAAAAAGGAACAAAAACCTCGAACCTCTACGCGGTTACCACTTGCAAGTGTATCGGCCATCTCGTCAAAAAATATTTTCACGACAAGGGCGGCTTCAGGTTTGGATAGTCCTGCCTCTATTTTGAGCGTTTTTATCAAGGAAAGCTTATTCATGTATGTTGACTCCATTTATCTTTAGATTATATGGCTAAGAAACGAAAACAATATGACTTCTCCAGGTAAAGCCAAGGCAACGATTCGTGCGTTGTGCTTCAATGGGAACCATCTGCCATAATTTATTAGCCCGTTTAAAGCCCTTGCCCTGACTGAATTGCTGATGCAAAATATTTTAAACGCAGAGCAAATTTATAAAAACCTTCATATGTTGATGTAAGATACTTAAGCTCTTTCTGAATGGAGTGAATAGCTCTTTCTGAATGGAGTGAATAAATTGGTTGTCATTCCAAGCCTTGATACATAAGGATCGTAGAAAATTTCTACCATAAAAAACATAAAAAGAATACGATACTATAGAAGTTTCTCTGCTCCCATATAAATTTCTTCCACTTTCAATGCTGCTGCAGCATGACCTGGATGCTTTTTTTGGATTCCATTTTTTCATGTCCTCGAAGAGACTACCTTCTTTGTGGTATTCAATACTCCCCTTAATTCAGACCTCGTACTTTTATCAATATTAATTAGACGCTATGACATCTAATAATTTGAATATATTTATAATTAAAGCTATAGTGTAAAGCTGTATAAAAATTGGACACGGCAATTTTCATGCCATCGTTTTGTTTAAATTAATTCAATAAGTTAGTGGTAAAATTTATAAAAACATTGTCGAACTCAAATACCGAGGTCTGTAATTTGATAAGATTTCCCTTCTTTTGTTATAAAAAGAATCGATCCTTTGCTGCCTGCAAGTATATTTTTCAGTGTTTTAGAAAAATAATTATTTGCAATCACTATAGTATCTTCGCTGAATTTTGATACACAGGTAGCATATATAGCATTCGGAATTCCATCTTCATTTACGGTTGATAAAACAATGGGACCTTCCCGGTTTTCCCATGCTTTACTCACTTTTTCTGGTAATGCTGCCATAATAATCATCCTTTGTATTATAATGTATGTTTTACGCAGTTAGTGCCTTATTGCTTAATTTTTTGTCATAAAAAACAAAAAAATTATGATGAAAAATTAGCTACAAATTTTTATAGATGGCCAACTTAATATTTCGTAAATACAGTAGTCGGGTTGCGGATAAGATCCATTTTGGCTTATAATCCTATCGAATAGTTTGATTTTACATATCAACTCATAAGGCAAATCTCCCTCCGTTTTTAATGAAATAGTTTTATGACTATGATATGGGGGAAGGTTTATTTACGCCGCACTCAGACCCGCATAATGCCTCGTACTTTCTGCTCAATCTCTTGCAGGTCTCCTTCATTCGGTCTGCCGGTTATGTTTCCCAGCCTTCCACTGAGGCTCATCTCCCGCATTTTCTCCGACAGGTACTCGCCAACAAAATACCACTCATCCAAGATTTCAAATCCAAGGTGATCAAAAAGCTGTCCCATATACTTAACAGCGGGGATTGCTTCGTTTATCCCGGTATGCACCCCTCCATAGGTACAGTAGATAACTGCCTTTTTCTCTATGCGAGGGGCCCCGGGTTTGATCAACCCTTTTTCAGCGTATTCACCGCGTAATTTTCCAAACAATTTTTGCATGGGTATGCCTGGCAGCCAACCATACACCCCTGAGCCGGCGAAGACCCAATCATAACCAAGGATATCGATTTTTGTTTCTTTGCCGGCTTTAAAGGAATCAAGATTATGTCCCAGATCGAGCAGGGTTTGGTTAATTTTTTCTGCCACCTTAAGCGTGTTGCCGGTTGTTGTATGATAAATATTCAATATCCTCATGATAATCCTCTTTTTAGTATCGGTATTTATTCAGTTAAGCCCCAAATATATTGATAGTTAAAGATTTAGGCAATAAATCGTGGATTTTGGAAAATATTTTTTGAATGATCTCAAAAATGTTTTAAAGAGATGATGGTTTCATAGAGAAACTTCTTTAAAGTTACCCATAACTCTAAAAACACAAAGTAGTTTTGGAAATAACATAGGTACTTCTTGGCGATATATTTTATATTCCTCACCAAATTTTTCTGTCAGTTCCTTCTCTTCCACCAAAAAAAGGAACATAATAATCCATGCCCATTGACTAATCGTAATAACTAAAAATGATCCCATATGCCCAATGAATAAGCCAAGAAAAGTCATAAAAATACCAATGCATAGGTGGTGAGGATGTCTAACACATTTATAAATATCTGTAGTTAACAAACGGCTTGTACATCCCCATTCTTTTGGATTTTCTACAAATTTAAGCAACCTACCCGTTCTTTTTAGCGGAAAATGGGCCAATAGCATGCCAATAAGACCTGATAAACGTACAAATATAGGAAAAGCTTTGGTTTTTAGAATTATATCTATGAATATTCCTACAACAATAGAAATAAGTGTCAGTATAAGCCAAATTATGAGCCGTTTACGACATACAGATATTTTTTTTACTCCTACTTTCATCATTAGCAAACACAAGATCTTTTTGTTCTAATTCATCCAAAATAGCGGTTATCTGATATCCTGGGATTCCCTATTCTTTTCGCGATACAATGCCTTCGCTTCTTTTTATTTCAAAAATTTCATTGTTTGAATTTCACCAGGATGTGTTCTATTTTGTGCAGGATAAGACATTAAAAACCCCCAGTGAAAATATATATTGAAAAAATACAAACTTAACGCGGGACAATAATTCAAAATTAGTACACGTTATTTTCTATTTGGCTGAATTCTGTGGTTTGGATACACCTCAAAAAATAGAGCATATATGATCACTTCATTATTTTTTTTATCTTCCGGTATATATTCTACATTTCGCACCTAAATCATATGTTTTTTGAATTAACAATACTATATATTGTGTCTTGGTTTAAGGGTTATATCGATATATAGATATGTTAAACATTAGCACTTTTTTATTAGAAAAGTTTATTAATTAGTTTGTACTTTATATAGTAAAGTTTTCAGTCAACATCACAATATATTGTGCTTTTAAAGATGCGAAATGTAAGATATATGGAATTAGAAATGAGGACAAAATAATTTCCCCAACTATGCGCATAGCTTCAGGTCATATGCGGACATCTATTAAGATTCATGGTAAACAAAAAACAAAAATTTTAACAAAATAAAACTTTAATATACCTGATTTTAGTTTGACATTAATATTTTTGCCTGTGCTGTAAGCAAATATTTAAACCTGTCAAGGGAAACAGGATATGCCTGCATTGGAATTCCCATCCAATCACAGTATTCCAAAAATTCTTCAGGATTTTTTTCCATGTATTTGTCAAGAAATCCTATAGCGTCAAGCACAATGGCACCGCCGGTATGCCTTGGAAAATTTTCATTGGCAAGCCCTTTATCCCATCCCTTAAATACCTGCTTGCGGAATCTTACCCAGCCGGGGGTCATCCACCATACCTTTTCTCCTCCTGCAACTTCCTGTGCAATTTTTTCCCGTTCTTCTTCGCTTGCCATCATATCCATGCAATGGGTAGCATTAATTCTTACAACACCCCAACCCTGTTCTTTAATAATTGTATCCATAGTTCTTAAAGGCTCGTCAGCATTGACATAACAGAATTTTCCGCCGTAAACCACAAGTACCCTGTCTACAATTTTCTTTGCTTTTTTAATCTGACGAACAAGTTGAATTTCCAGCTCTTTAATATTTTCATGAAGACCCGGAGTTGTGAAAAAAATGTGTTTAGCATTCAGGAAACCCTGTTTCTTTAAATGTGTAAGTTCCATAGTTAACGTACCGCATGAAACAACAGCAATATCAGCAAAAGATATAACATCCATTATAAACCTCCTGATGTAAAATATAAAATATTAACGTTTTTTTACTTCAGACAAATTTGTGGACTAAATTGCATAATCATTAATCAAAGTTGGGGAAGTTATTTCGTCCTCGTTCCTTAGCCCTTTCCGACGGGACTTTTTCTAACTTAATTATTTTGGTCATAGTTTTTATCTCTGCTCTTTTTCGCTATTTTTCCAACAAAATTTAAAATCTTGAAATATTGGTACTGTTTTATGTATGATTTGCTCTCGTATAGCTCTTCCACTTTCAGCCCTCAAGAGTAATTTTATCAAAGATGCTTCGCATTAATATTTCAACCCCCTTCCCTTCCGGATCATTCATCATATCCCAAAATTTTTTATCTTGTTCGGCTTTAATTTTGCGCTGGTGAAGTTTACGTATTTCTTGCGCTTCTTTTTCTTTCTGTTCAACAATTTGACGTTCTTCTTCAATTTTTTTTCTTGAAATGATTTGTAACCTTCAATATTGCCAGGCCAAAAAACTAAGCAAAAAAAGAGACACAAACTCGAATTTTTAGATACCTCAAATTTAGTAGTAGTAGTAGTTATATAAACTACTACTACTATTAAAGGCGTTACCATTCCAATGGTATTCCAACACCATTCCAACACTTTTAAATACTGTTGGAATGGTGTTGGAATACCATTGGACTTATATTTGGAATTGCAATGTTTAATTTAAAATTAAAATCAGATTTATTAATTTTAATAATAAAGTTTAACCATATGAAATAACTATATTTTTTTTATTAAAAATTTTTTGATTTTGAATTAAAAAATTATATAAAATAGATTTTTTTGTCGATAATATTGTTTTTCCCTAATGGTATTGGAATACCATTGGAATGGTGTTGGAATACCGTTGGGCTTTTTAATACCGTTGAAATACTGTTGGAATACTGTTGGAATACCGTTGGAATACCGTTGGAATACCGTTGTAATACCGTTGTAATACCGTTGGGATGGTATTGGAGTGGTATTTTTGTAAAAGCTTCTAATAAGAAAGGTGATATATTGAATTTTTGTTTATTCATGGTCGTGCCTTAAGGCCGTAAAATCTATATTTTTTAAACTTGGACTATGAGTTTATGAGCCTTGTTTTAGCTTGTTTATTATTATGTTTGATTATTTCAATTTTCCTGATCTTCCAAATAGAGCAGAACAGTAAGGGCTCGCGCAAAAATAACTTTACATTTTAAGCGTCGATGCATCCCGCCTGGCTGCGTTACGAAAGCGTAGAAATATCTTGATATTCCTACGCTTTCGCGCCTTGCCAGCCAGGCGCCTCAACACTTAAAATTGCTAATTTATTTTTGTGCGAACCCTAAGCTATCTAACGCTTTTGGATTTCCCGTTTCATAGACTCTGGTTACTAACAAACAACTCTTTAAAATTGTATAGTTTTTCTTATTTTAGGTTTCCAAAGTCATTTTATCAAAAATACTTCGCATTGATATTTCAAACCCCTTCCCTGTCGGTTTTTTTTTCTGAAACGAATTTATTTTTTCAAAACATTTTTTAAAAAGTTCCCCTTCCGGTTCATTCATCATATTCCAAAATTTTTTATCTTGTTCGGCTTTAATTTTGCGCTGGTGAAGTTTACGTATTTCTTGCGCTTCTTTTTCTTTCTGTTCAACAATTTGACGTTCTTCTTCAATTTTTTTTTCTTGAAATGATTTGTAACCTTTTGGTTTTGGATATCCGCCTGTTTTTTCAAGTATCCGAAAAAACCAATTAAACACATTTTCAATCGGTTTAGATTTTTCAAAATCAAGATCAACCATTTCAAAACGGCAATAGCAAAGATATTGAATGATATTATCTATGTTGCATTTCGCTATTTCCATCCATTTGATTATTTGTTTGGCGGTTAATTTTTTTTGGCGCCAATAACCCATTTCAAAATTTTCAGAAAGGATCAAATTTATTATATCATTTGTTTTATTAATATTTTTTATACAACTATTATTATAGAGGGATGGTATTGGAATACTGTTGGAATGGTATTGAAAACCAGTTGGAATCCCATTGGACTCATATTGGGGGCTTGTGGCATTTATTTTGAATTTAAAATCAAATTTATTAATTTTAATATTTTCATTAATCTTATAATAATAAACTTTTGCAAATTTATTATAAGTAATTGACAATATGTTTAACTTTTTGAATTTTCTTATAATATCACTTATCGTTCCATACGAAACACCTGTATTTTTTTCAATAAAAGGTTTATTAAAAATACCTTTATTTTGATTTTGAATTAAAAAATCATATACAATAGATTGCTTTTCCGATAAAATTATTTTTTTTTGATGGTGTTGGGACACCGTTGGAATACCATTGGAATGGTGTTGGGATGGTGTTTTTGTGAAAGCTTCTATTGTGTTTTTTCGTTTTGGTTTAGATTGAGGCTTTTGTGAATCTTCAAAAGCCTCAACTATATCCGAAGCTTCTAATAAGAAAGGTGATATATCAAATTTTTGTTTACTCATGATCGTGCCTTAAGACCGCAAAACCTATATTTTTTTAGACTTGAATTATGAGCCTTGTTTTAGCATTTTTATTCTTCTGTCTGATCCTTTCGATTTTTCTTATCTTCCAAAATACTAATTATTTCTTTTGCTAAATAACGATATGCTTTACAACCATTAGAAGCAGGAGCCTCATGAAATATAGTTGTCCTGTGGGCTTCTGCTGTTTCAAATGGAGCGTTTGTAGGTATCATCGTTTCAAATACCTTATTTTTCGGAAAATACTGAAAAATTTGAGCAATATTAAACTTGCTTATCGATTTTCTTTTATCAACTTGGTTGATTAAGAGTCTTAAAAATTTTAGACTAGGATTTTCTTTTTGTTTTATTTGCTCTATTAATTTAATAGCTTTTAACAAACCATCAATACTAAAAGTACTGTTTGCTAAATTCGGAATAATTACAAAATCCGATCCAAATAGAGCTGTCATAACCCATGTTCCCATGTTCGGGGGACAATCACATAGTATAAAATTATATGTTTTTTTTAAAAAGGAACGACTTTTTCTAATACCTTCAAAATTTTGTTTTTTTATCAAATTTGGCTCTAAATTATTAGCCTCGCTAACATTAGGCAGACACCATAGATTTTTTTCAAACGTTGGATAGATACATTTTTCAATTGGAGCACTTTCGTCTATATATTCATAAAAAGTATTAGGACAATTAATATTTGGTGGGATTAAAATACTTGTAGTGTTTGCTTGAGGATCTAAATCTATCACAAGAACATTTTTATTTTGTCGAGATAGCGCTATTCCTAAGTTGCAGGTAGCGGTACTTTTCCCGACTCCACCCTTTGCATTAACTATACTTATAATACTATTTTTCATTTAAAAATCATCCAATATTTTTTTTAAATATATAGTTTATAACTTATTTAGAAAACTATTAAAAATTTTTATTATATATTGAATAAAATATAATTAATTTATTGTCAATTATTTTTTATTACGGTGCTGATTCACTACAAATCATATCAGATCCAGCCTCATCAATAGCCTGCATAAGAGAAACAGCCTCAACAAAATAATCAAGGCATGTGCAATCCTGGATTAAAGTTTCACCAGCTTTTACAGTACAAACATCATCCCAGCACCGCCTGACAATTTCTTTATAACTGTTAATTGAAATTCTATATTGAGCGGTATGCCCTGGTTCTGCAGCCTGTGTATCCTGAATAGGGACTCTTAGTTTGCATGCTTTTTCACATGTTTCTGGAGTTATTCTTGGAGGTAAATCAATATTATACGGTGTGACTTCGCCTGTATCAGTATTGAGATCCTGATAATTGAAAGTAAGACCATTATCTGTAATAGTATTATTAATTTGATTTAACCGTTTTTCAGCATTATCAAAATTAAAAGTATTTAAATTTTCACACAAATAAGTTTTTTCAATGCGCCACCATACATTATTCCCGGAACCAAGTGTTATCGAAGTATTTGAGCTGTTAACAATCGTGGCTGCAGAACCATCCATACAAACAGTATAAAAATCTATTGATGTACTGATAGACTCACAAAAAGGGTAAGGCGTAAAACCGGTGGGAGTGAAATTTTTTACTGTATAAACACAATTTCCACCATCCTTGCTGCAAATTTTCTCTTCCATCAGACTGCAAGAATCATCAATACCTCCGCATGTATTGTTAGAAATAAGCTGAGGATTATCTCTGGTTACATCTAATGAATAGTTCCAGTCGGCTGAAGGATTTTGACAAGGAGGATCACCTTCAGGACAATAACCGTTTGATGCAACAGTATAATTTATTCCCGTCACAGTCCCGTTTCCAGAAACACAACCCCAACCACTCAAATGCGAATGATAATAATAATTGATATTACTAAAAAAACTTAAACCGGATGAAAACAGATCAACTACTGCTGTATTCTGCCAGCCATCAGGGCCGCAGGCATTACTACCGCCGCCGAAATCCCGTCCCCTCCATTGAAACTGAATAATATTAGAATTACGGATAATGCGCATATCAATAAAATGATCCGTAGGCCAATGAGCAGTGCCATTATCTGTAAGATGAAGAATATCCTGGGTAAACTGAATATCATTCCATATTACACAGTTTATAGTGCTGGTCGTTTTGTCCGATGCACTCGAAACCAGGTAAGCATAACTGTCTGCATCGCTCATCTGGCTATTGTATTCAGCTTCTCCGGCCCCTGTTATATCTTCAGGGGTATTAGCATAAACCTCCGGGTGTGTCGTTCCTCCGGCATATACATTGCCGGCAGCTCCCATATTTTGAGAGTCCTGCCCATAATAGGTTATGGTTGTATCGGCAATATCGACATCTGTAATTGCATAATCAGGATTGGTTTTATGGATAGCGCTTACAACTCCAGCGCCAATGTCCCGCAAAACTACCCCTAAACTGGACCAAACCAGGTTGCTTCCGCAACTGGCATTAATGCAGTAACAGGCTGTTAATTCCAGAATGGAAGTTTGTTCGGCAATTGTCACTTCGCCGGCCGGATTGGTTTTCCAGGTATAATAATGCAGATTGTTCCAGGAACCGGCATCCGCAGAAATAAACCCATTGGCGCATACACCGGAAATCCGGACCGGCACGTTGTAAGCATAATCCGGAGTACCATCAAAATTTGTATCCTGCCTCAAAAGAACCGTTGTCAAATCACCGGTTCCGGCTGGAGCAACCATGATTTCCAGAAAAGCATCCGATGACGGTGCAGAAAGCTGTCCATCAAAAGAAACCGAGCCATCAAGGCTTTGCATCAAGGTTCCGCTGGAAGTAAGCGGCTGGATAAAACGGGTGTTGATTTCTTCCGGTTCATCGACTTTTTTACCAAAAGCTGTTCCGGCTGCATTGCCTCTGTTATAACCGTTGTTCCAATCCGTATCGTCCCATCCGGCGGCTGTTAAAGGTATTAAAATTATCGCTGTTATTAAAAAACTATTTAATTTGAACATTTTGTCCCACATATTTTAAAGGATCGGCGCTTTTGTTTTTTTCAAACTCATACAAGAACCATTGCTGTGGGGTTATTTCTCCACGCATCAGCTTAATAGATCGATATAATTTTGTTTTAAGCTCTGATAAAGATATAACTCCGCTGGAGATGGGCATATAATCTCCGGTTTTTTTGTAAACAAGGATTACCTGCGGCGTTATAGAAATATTGAACCTGTCGGCGGCAGCGGGATTGGTATCAATATTGACCATTCTGACAGGCCACTGAAAATTTTCTGTAAAATATTGCAGGATAGGAAGCTGTGCCTGGCAGTAACTGCAATCCTCAGAAAAAAACATAATCAAAGCAAAATCCTTTTTTGAAGCCATAATAGTGCCGTTTTTTTCCTGCATTATATTTGAAACCCGCGCCCTCTGGCCGGGCTTGGTGATCGGATAAACATCTTTTGTGGTCAGCTCATGGCTATTTTGAGCCACATAGGTAAAAACACCGGCAAAAGCCACTGCTTTACGCCGGGCAATATCCTGCAGGAACATAAAATCTTTGACATTATCTTTTGTGGGATATTGTACAGCTTTTTTTTTAATCAGTTCCACCAACTCCTGAAAATCATCCGGGTACATGTTCCACAAATCATCATAAGTGTAAGCTTTAAGATTAACGCTTCTGTCAGATTTTGGGATTTCTTTTTTTTCTAACTGTTCAGGTTCTATTTCATACCAGTACCATCCATGTTTTTTATCCTCATAAAAGGCGCTATCCGGCCGTTTTTTCGGACTTAAAGAATTTTGTATACTTTTCCTCGTCTGATTTGCAAAAACAGGAAAAACAGCCAATATGCTTATCAAAAAGCTAAAAAAGAGGTATTGCCACAGCCTTGACATCATCTTTACTCACCAGTCCCGTATATCTTGAATCATAACTGTCAATGTTGGTTCCCATATCGAAAAAATAATTTTCCGGTATCGTTCCATCGTAGGTAAAAGCCTTAACCAGCACTCCTTTTTGTGAGTGCGATTTAGCCGCTCCCAAATAAATATTATTGCAGAAAAAAGAGCCTGTTTCAGCCAGCAGTTTATCGTTTGCATCACACTTGATATATTTTACAGCAAGGCAAGGCCAGCAGTTATCTATCAACCTGGTATAGAGCGGTACAACGACCATGGTATCTTTCTTCAAGTCGGATTTTCGGAAGTTTTTTTTATAAAAAAACAGGTGATATCCAACCGAATTTGTCGGAGAGATTGAAAGTTTTGCCGGAATAGACGCTCCGGCATAAGTTATGGAGGCTATACCGATAACAAAACAAAATAGGTGGTTTGTTTTTAATTGTTTAGTTCTGTTTAAAAAATCAGCCCCAAAACCATTAATCAGACATCTGAATCGTTTCAATATTTCCATGGACAATTACCTCTTTAAGAAAAATAACTTTTCGATCAGACTCGTTTTTCAACACGGTTTCTAAATTATCAATTTTGGCCTTCAATTCGGCTTTATCAATTTTTTTATCAGCGTAATTTTTTTTGAGCGTATCAATATACGACCGCAAATCAAAAGCGGCTATATGAACCACGTAATGGCTGTCATAATACCAAAGAGATGCAGCTGATATCGCCGCACTGATAATTATACAAAGCATCAAAATAGTTATTGTGCGCATCAATAAAAGTCTCCCCTTAATTTTTTGATAATTTTATTTATTTTTTTATAATTAGTTTTTTTATAAATCTGTTCCAGGGCATATCCTAAAGAAACATCCCCGTATAACAGATATGCCTCGCTGAGCTTTGCGTTTTCCTCTTTGCCTTCGCTCCCTTGAGAATCCATAACTTCTATTCCCCTGGCATAAACAATGGCCGGAACTGCTGTAATTTTATATCTTCTGAACAGTAAGGGGTCTATCACAACGCTTGTATTAAAAGCCGGACACTCATTTTTTTCGCTTGGGATACAGTCGGGATCATCAAAAATTATAGATTTTACAAAATCGGCGGTCGGTGCGATATATTTCATGCTGTTTACAAAGCCTCTCATCACAAGGCTGATGTTCGGATCACCCAAAACATGAATATCGCCGGCATAGTTTCTCAAGGTACTGACCGGCATAGAGGAAGATATGAAAATATAAATTCTTTCAGAAGGATTCAGCAGAAAATCTGAATAATTTTTTTTATTATTCAGATCAGCTTGATAAATTGGGTCAATTAGTTTATCGGCTAAAATATTTTTATATTGGTCTATTCGTTTTTGTAGAGCCGATGATTGAACCAGTTTAGAAAGTTTTTTTAGTTTTTCAGCAGCTTCTTGTTTGTAATCAGGTAGATAATTCGGAGCTGATATTATTTGTTCATATTTTTCCGATTGATCAAGAGCATTATTGATTATATTTATACTTTCGTCTTGATTCGATACCTGATCCTGCCCCGATGCTTGATAAAAACCTGGCAAAAATAAACAAAAACTTAATAAAAAAATAAATTTTACCATAAGCAGCACTTTCGATACCTAAAAATAATAAACATGAAATTATCCGGAGAATCCTGTCCATCAGAAAGCCCAGGATTTTTGTTAATACCCCAGAGCATAGAAGATCTGCCGATTGGAATACATGAAGATCCCTTTACGGGCTTAACATTCGTAAAGCGGTAATGACTTTTGATCCAGATTAAAGAAGAAATACAGTAGCAAAGATTAATAGCGACATCACAGATAGCTCCCATTCGGGCAAGTTTATAAATAATTCTGGCTCCTGCTCCTGCGGCCCCCTCGATAGTTTCGTCTTCGTTCATATGACCTGACATGGGATAAGTACTGCCCCAGGAACCCATGCACCAAAAAAGGGGCCAAAGCGGATAACCGAATTGAGCTGTTATGCTATCGGCAATACATGATAATTGAGACGGCATATTGGCAAACAGGGTTGCTTCGGGATACACCTTTAAGGCTAGTTCGTCATCGTTCCAGGTTGGATCAGATTCAGTCATATAATAAAGATCATACCCGGAGCTGGATTCGATACAATTGGAATCTACCATGGTTTCCATCATTTTCCAGATCGGCCAGATAAAATAATGAACCTGGAAAAAAGTATTAGTTCCTTCCTGACTAGCCCCTCCGGTGTTAATACCACCGTGTAAATACCCTTTTTTTAATTTACCCTTGTTAGATGTTTTTTTTGTTTGTTTTCCTCCCTGGGACGGCAAACAATACGGGTCTTTAACAACTTCTATATACCTGTTTGGCTCCCACATGCTGAAGGTTATGCCGTAGCGATAAAATTTTCCGTACTTGCATTTACAGGTTGATTTTTTAGTATTGGTACTGCCGCCCATTGATGAACCGCCTTTCATTTTATTGCCCCCGCTGTGAGGATCGCCACCGGTCCCGCCCTTAATAGTCATATCGGCTATTTTTATAGGGTAAATACAGTCCCAGCAGGTATCTTTCATTGGGTTGAGCCGTTTATTTTTACAGAGGGCATAACAGGCAGTATAATTGATAAATAACTGGCTGATAAGTAACTGGCTAATGAGTAAAACGATGAACAGCAGTTTTTTGAATCTCAATTTGACGAATCTCCATATATTTACCGTTTTGTTTGATAATACAGGGAACTTTTTTAATCTGAAATCGTTGGATAATATCAACCGTGGCATAAAAAACCGGCCTTTGCAGTTTTGCGCTCAAATCATAAAAAGAACCATCTGTAATTAACGGAATGACATAAATAGATTTTATATATTTTTCAGCCCATTCAATTTGTTCGGGATCAGTGCCGTCAAAAACGATCAAGGTTTTTGTAAAAACGCTGTAGTCTAAAGGGTTAAACGTATATCCTTTGGGATATAAAATCCCGCCTTTGCCGTCAGGTATATCCATTTTGAGTGTATAGCTTATATCTACCAGATAGGTTTGATTTTTTTTGGCCCGTGGAAGTTTTATTAAATCCGGCCTATAGTTGCTAAGCATAGATTCGATATTGTCAGGATTAAAATATTTATCCCAATTTACCTGTGCGGCTCGTTTTTTAATTTCGATCAAATTATCCTGTTCAGCAATCTGCCAGGTTGCACCGAAAGTGCCTATAGTAACTACAGCATACGAAGCAGGTACAAAAAGTAAATTAATTAGTATTGTCGTAAAAACGCTGTAATTTTTGATCCATATCATTTTGAATACCTTCTACCGATTTAGTGACTATTTCATCAAACCATTCTGACAAATCTATTAAATCAAAATCAATCATCTGAAACTCTTCTATAGTAAAACCGCGGCAATTAGGAGCTTTGGGAGAGCCCCAGCCCCCGTCATTCCCAAAATTTTGCAATTGCGTCCGGCCTTGTTCGTTGATGATACGGCTTAACATGGAGTGAAAACAGCAATAGGTTTCTTTTTTTTGGATACAACCTGCGAGAGGAGCTTTTTTAGAACAATAATCCCCTATATAATGACAAAGTTTTTTTTCTTTCATAACTGTCAATTGAACCTCACTGCCGGTACAAATACCGACTTGATCAGGTGTCGGATCGTTAGGATCAGGAAGAGTATAAAAACCGGCCTGTTCTTTGCAGCAATTATGGAAATTTGTATCAAAACCCCTGGGACGGCAACGCTTGTCATTACCTGAAAAAATATACAGAGTTCCGAGACAGCCGCCGTCTTCATCTACCGGGCCGTTATCTGTTTTATCATTTTCTCCTTCCTCGGTGTCTTCATCACTAAAATTACCCGGGTTAAAGGCTGAACAGGAATAGGGTGAGCATTGCAAAACACCATCTGAATTGGGAATACAGGCATAATCACCCAAAGGGCAGACTGGTGTATCTCCGATACAATCTATCGCGCCTAATGGGCATAAATATTTATCCTCAACATTAAAACAGAATGGGCATAAATAACAGATGGCCACTTCATTTTCAGATATATCACCATCTGTATTTAGATCAGCCAAACAGATTATATTGCTCTCCGAATATGGATATTGAGGAGGGACATCTATAGCAAAACTTAAATCAATAACATCTGTTTTGGCATATACCACCCAATATCCAGGCGGTACTCCCCTGCTATTGAGCAAATCGTTGCCCAGGTTTTGTGTTTCCCACTTACAGGCAGTTGCTGTATATTTGTCATCACTAATAGACCAGGGAGAGGCTATATTTGTGTTATTTAATGTTGAATCATTATATTCCGGGGCCATTAAATGAATGTTATCGGTTTTATATAAATTTTGATCAAATAACCTTATGGTTACATTGATTTTTGAGCCTTCGGCAATATACATTCCAGTATCAGGCAAACAGGAAATTGTGTTTTGTATTTCAGTGCCCGGCGCCGGATCGAGATTGTGCCAATTACCATTACAGGTTACAGGGTAAGAGCTGCCATTATAAATAAATATGGCCTGATCCCCGGTTATTGAGTCTAAAGTAATGCTATGCTCCGTATAGAACGTGGGGGCTTCGCTTTTAAAAACCGATATTGAATATTGTGCATTACTATGCTGATATATCAGCGTTGCGGCCCATACATCAGGAATTTGGGCTATCAACAAAATAAAAAATATATTTGGCAGAAATTTGTTTATCCGCAGTTTTTGGCAGTGCATATATCACCTTTTTTTGTTGAATTGCTGAAATCACCAGCAATAGCGCTATATATTGATTGTTGAATATCATCGTTCCAGCCACGGTATATATGCTGTTTACCTGCATATTTAATGCAGATTAAAGGTACAGCTACAGAACCACATAGATTTTCAACCTCCTGCTCGTTTTCCCAAATTATTTTTTCAGCCAGTCTCCTGGATGTCCCGGTTTCGTTTTTAAACAGGTTACTGCAGACCCAGGTTACAGATTCTTTATTATCGCTATTTGAGATGCAAACCGGTCTGATAATCAGGTTGCCATCCATCAGCAGACAGATTGTTCGTAAATCTTCGATGGCTTCATGACAGTGATCGCAGGATGGAGAAGCAAAAATTTCGATTTGCATATTTTTTTGCGGATTGTCGTACATAAGGGCAGGGTTTAATGTTATGTCAGGATAAAAAAAGATAAAATGGGCTATAAAAAATGCCAGAGAGAATACCGGGAAAAAGCTGCGTAGAGCTGCAACCGGGGCCTTGACGGTTTTAATTTCGGTAACGATGGTAACTGCAAGCAAAAAACAAAAAAAAATGATACACAAAATACACCAAGATTTAATATAAACCGCTTCGATGAATGTAAAATAAGCCTCAAATCCACACAGGGCAGATAAAATTAAAATGGCCATTTTATGTTTTTTTAAATACTCTAAAGATAGAGCAATAAAAAGCCCTGCCGCTCCAAAAAAACCGATTGGAATGCCGAACAACCATGCAAAAGATGAGGCGTGAACTTTTATGCATGAGGCAGTTCCGCAGATATTTTTAAAGCTGCCGAGATCTGAAAATCCCATGCCCAGGGCAAAGAGAAAACATGACAATATCAAGGTTATTTTTGCTTTTCGCATGACCAAACAGCTACTCTCCTTATTTAGCATTATTTTTTCGTGCCTTTCTATTGTATGTAATAGAAAGGCCGTCAAATTTTCGGTTTCAGAATGCCGCTAAAAATATTAGAGATAATGCCGTAATGGCGTAATAGAACGAGTGTCAAACAGGCGGGTTTTTTTCGGGATATAAAATAATCAGATTTTTGTCTGTAAAAACTGCTGATTTGGGTTTGCAGCCTGATGTTTTGTCGATCACCTGGTTGTTTTGTTGTGCTGTCTCAATCGATTCCGTGATAGTTTTGAGGTTTGAGATGATTGCTATGGGTTTACCGGTCCGCATTGGTCGGTCTCCTTTACCTCTGACGAATTAATGCCTCAACTTTGATAATTTTTGATAACAGCTTCGATTCTTTTTTTCTTTTTTCAAGCTCTGCCAGGGTCGTTTTGAATGCCTCGGCTTTAATTGGAGTATAATACCCGGTCAGTATCTGTTTTTTGTGTATATTTTTCAGGGAAAAAGGAGCCCCCGGATACCCCTCGGCAATAAAATCGGGGATCAGATCTTTCTGCCGCAATATGCTCGTTATTGAGTATTCAATATTTCTTCTTTGATTGCGGCCTGTTCCTCTGACAAGCAGTTTATTTTCCCCGTTTTCTTTTGCCATCGACAGCACCGTATCGGATACCAGTTGAAGCATGACATAAACCAGTCCGTTATTCATGGAATAAGCTTCTGAAATACCCTCTGTCAACCAGATTAATCTCTTTTTCTATCAGGCTCAGAAATTTGTTTATATCAAGCCAGGTCAGATCCACGGCTTTGGGTCTGGCTGTTTTGTCTTTAGATTTTGGTTGTCGGCTGATTTTCTTTTGATTATTTGCCTCGTTCGTCTTGCTCGCACTCTTTGCCTTCGGGTTAGTCAACGAAAAACTTTCAACCTCTTGTCCCCTGGCCTCGTGATCGGCTTCGCAGAGTTTGTAAGATAACGAGTTTTTATCCGTATGATCAAAATGATGATCCCGGACAGCTTTCAGGATTTTATCTTTTCCGGAAAACTTGTCAGTCAAAACTTCTTGTTTGAGAAACTCATACGCAACATACGGATGATCTCCTTTTGAATATACTTTTTTTCCGCGCAGGGAAGGGGCCTTGCCCAGATCATGCGCCAGGGCCGCGATCAATGCTGCTCCGGCCATAAATTCATAATCCTGGACGCTTGATTTAATATTTTCGATCATTTTTTCGGCAACATTCATGGAATGATCAGCCAGGGTGACCTTAGCCAGGATATCATAGATATTTTGATCTGTTTTTTCAGAATGGTTATCCTGCACTACAGACGGACAGTTTCCGAATTTATCGAGTAATGAGAGAATTGAAACTATTTTTTCTTGATAACCGCTGGATATCAGGACGGTCTCTATCGGCAATATATATTTTTCATAAAAAAGCCCGATCCGTTGATTGTCCCAGGTAGTCCGGCCTGGCGCAACCGCTGCGGACGGATCGTTTTCGATAAGTTCCGGATTTATGGTCTCTGTTATATTTTTTAGAGCCGCTTTTCGTTTTGGATTTTTTTCCGGTATCCGCAGGTAAATAATAAATCCTGTTATAATGACCGTTAATGGTAACAGAATATAATAAAAAAGTGTATTCATAATATTGGGTAGCTCACGTTGATTTGGTTTGCGGATAAACAATTTTTAAGTAAGGCTCTTTAGTAAAAGCTGTTTTGCCCCGGAATGCCCCTTCAGCCGAGAACATAAAAAATTCCCGTTGCTGGAGGTTCATAACATCTTCCGGTCTTACAGCAGGTTCTTCGATTTCCCTGATGGTAATCCCTCCGCCCAGCGAGAGAATAGGAGAGTATTTTTTCTGCATCCCGGAATAGGCCGCAATATATTCGGCTGTGCCGGGATCATTGACCCGCATGAAAATTTTTGTATTAGTGTTGTCGAGTATTTTTCTGGCTTGAGGTTTGCCTATTTCCGCCTCCGGATCGGCAATCGACTGGGTAAAGGCATGTATCCAGACATCGGCTCCTCCTGACTTGTTAAACAAGTCTTCGATTCCCATATATAGCAGGCTGCCGGCCTCATCCAGATAGAGACACATAGGCGGATCAACCTTTTTTCCGGAGGCATATTTTCTTCCCACAAAGCTTTGAATCATGGAGAGCAGGACCCTTGCGATCATATGGGCTGTTTTCCGGGTCAGCAGACTGCCGGTCTGCACTACCATGATCACCTGCTTTCCGGCTTCCAGGCGTTGAATAAATTGGTTGGCCGTGCTTTTGCCGATGATAGACCCGGCGCTGCCGGTTGAAAGAGATGTCAGGACGGTTCGTAAAGATGCCGAGACCTTGGCGAAATAATCCTGGGGAGAATCCACGATTTGCCGTAAACTGACCAAAACATCTTCCACCCCCGGGCTTTTGGGCAGGCTTTCAAGCTGTGTTTTCATATTAACCAGGTCTTTATAAGAAATCCGCTCCTTGATGATATTAAAATTAAAGACCGGTTTTTCATTTTTAACTTTCGCGAATTCAATTAAAGCCAGGATCACGATCAGGGTGGTCTCGTAGGCGATATTAATAAAAAATTCTTCTTTAGCCTTGATGCCCGAAATAACATGGGAAACAATTTCTTCCGGCATGTAATAATGTGACAAAGGGTCTATTTGAGCGGAACATTCCGGAAAAATCGGGGTGACCAGACTGAGAGCCTCCTGGCATTTTTCTTCATTAACGACCTGGACTATTTTTGAAAAAATATCCGGATCACCTTTGGGGTCGAAAAAAACAACTGAATATCCTTTGCGGATATCCTGTTCGATCATTTGTTCAATCAGCTTGGTTTTACCGATTCGGGTTGTTCCGAAACAAAAAAGATGCCCTTTCCTGGCAGAATCAGGCAAGCTTATTTTTTTAATTTTGCCTTGATTTTCAAGACTCCAGCCATGGCCTAAAAAAGTTGACGGTTTTCGAAACATTATCTTTCCATAATTTCCCTGTTTTTAAGTTCAATAAATTTTCTATACCAATCCACCCCCCAAATCGTTAGAAAGGGCATAACCATGGCAACTCCGAATATGGCCAGGGTTTCAAAAGCTCTTTTTACAAGCAGGGGTTTCAGGTACAGGATGATGTCATACAGCTTTACGGCCAGATGATATTTTTTAAGCATCACATATTTTGAAAAGTTCCAGGTGGATTCAGGGGTGATATGGTTTGATATGAACATTAAAACAAAAAATAAAAGCAGCCCCTTAACGCAAAGCGAGCAGAAACGACCGAATAAAAGCATATCTACTGCTCTTTTGGTGATTTTGCCGATATGGTAACGGCCCATATAGCAGCATAATCCCCCGGAAATAAGAACCGGTATCAGGTTGATCAACCAGATAAAAACATCATATTCAAGAGGTGGAAAATATCCGGCAATCCAGGCACGGATATTTTGATCCGAGATCATAGGTAAAGTCAGACACATTAGAAAAGCAAAAATAAGCGCCTCGAAAAAACCGGCGCCAAAACCTACGAAAAAAATTAAGCTTGCCCCGGATGGTTAAAAAATCATCCGGTATTTCTTTGCCTTTTGATTCAATAATGTAAAATTGCTGAATTTGTGAAATTGCATCCAGTAAATGCGGAAAAATCCTGTTACTGCTGCCGGCATCGGATGACCCCATCGGGATAATAGTGCCTGATCCGGAATCTTCGTATTTGCTTGTATATGTTTTTGTCATGAAATCATCGCCATCCCGATATTGTAAGCGCCATGCACAAACAGTGTGCTTTCCATGCCGTATTTTTTGAAAAAAAAGCCTAACATGATGCCCACCGGAAAAACCTGAACGAATTTAACCCATGCCGGATCGAGCGTGCCAAGGTGTGATGCCGCCCAGAAAAAAGATGTTATCAATATTGCAATCCAGTATTGACGATTTTCAAGATTAAAAACCTTTACTATGAAATTTTGTATTCCCAGCCTGAAAATAATTTCTTCAACAATTGCAAGTTCGAGCATTACAAGCGCTGTGACAAAAGGGGATAGCGCCTGTTTTTGAATTTTCAGCGTTGCCGGAATTTGAGGATCTGTTATTTTGAAAAGAAGGTATGAATATGTGAAAGCTGCCATAAATCCTAATGTCAATATTTTTACATATCTCGGAGAGATTGTTTTTTGGCCGCTCATTATCGGGAGCGGACAAAAATTATGTAAAGAGCAATAGTATAATCCAGCCGTAACAAAAATCATAATTTTGGCTATGCCCACCAGGTTTCCAAAAATCAAAAACCCGAGCGGGACCTGCCGGAATACTGCAGGGTTTGAAATCAATACCACCGCATCCAGGCCAAAAACAATTCCCACAAAGATCAGACCGAATTTGAGGAACAGGAACGTTTTTGTCCTGAACCTGACAACATCGACTAAAAACAATAATCCCAAAATAAATAAAATCAGTCCCGTCAAAACATAAATTTTCAAAATGATTCCCCATCGATCACAACCGTTTCTGCGATCTTGTCATGCCATGTTTGTTTTCTATGATCTACAAACATCCAGAGAAAACCGAGCCCGAAAACCAGAAATGACAAATTATATCCGATAATCCTCGACAATCTTTGTCCCTTGGTTGGTTTTTTACCTGTTTCGGCATCCACTATTTTTGTTTTTAATATAAATTTGCCGGGAGCGGTTGTCCGGCATAACCCGCAGGTTAGTAAAGCCGTTAAAGGCAAAAACCAAACTAAATTCAGTTTAAGGGTTGTTATTTCAAAATCCGGGTTAATTCTTTGATGCATTTTAAGATAAAACGGATAAAACAGATAAAAATTTATAAGAATATTAACTCCGAAGGCTGCCAGCCTTTTCCAGGGTGATGCGTATTTCAAGATAAATATCCCCATGGCTAATATGTCCAAAACCAATACATCCTGAACCAGCGGACAACCCAGGGAATTGCCATTGTAAGCAGTAAGGTTGTTATGCCTATAAAAATATTTCTTTCCAGGATTGCGTAAAAACAGCCGCAGAAAAATACAATGACGGTAGAAAATTTAATCAAAGAAAAATTTGGATAATATTCTCTCACGGCATCCGGGAAAAAAAAGATAGCGACAGCAGAGCCTGTCAAAAAGATTACAACCAATATCCGAAATATTATTTTAAACATACCATGCCGCCCTCATTTATCGCCCCCAGCCGCCCTTTGAATTTTCTTAATATAAAGCAAAGCCCTTTCTTTTTTTCTGCCCTTTATCCGGCTTGCAGGCTTTCCTGTGTTGTAACAGGCTACGGAGTCCCAACTGTATCCGTATCGATCAAAACACTGCCGCAATATCCAGGCTCCGACAATGACGTTGCAGCAAGGGTCTGCAAGATTGTTCCAATAATCGCCGAGCGTTTCCTGCCAGCAGGTGTTGATCTGCATCAGGCCAAAATCGTAAGAGCCGTTTTTGTTGTAATTTACTGCCTGTGGGTCAAGACTGCTTTCCACTGTTGCGATAGCCCGGAGCAGGGCAGGTGGGATGTCGTATTTTTCTCCGGCCTGGTCAAAGCAGAAAGCCCGGGCATAAGGGGCATAAGGCGTGGTCAGTAATATCAGCAAAATAATTTTAATCGGCATCGGCAACTCCCAGCTTTTCTGAATTCAACGCCTTAATCAGGGCCGGCATATTGGCTCCGACTATTTTTTTGCCGCCTCCCAGATAAAATATCGGCACACCGGTAATACCGAGTTTTTTTATTATTTTTTCGGTTTGTTTCAGCCGTTCGGTCCCGGCGCCGCATTGATATTCATTTGTTTTATCTTCTTCAATCCAGTTTTTATTTGTGTACTGATCAAAATCGAGATTGCGGCAGATTGCCTCAATTACTTTCCCCCGGCCGGCCTTACCATGCACGCTGTGTAAAATAATTTTTACTTCCGCCTGGTAATTCCCGGCGATTTTTTTAATTTTTTTTGCGGCCCGGTCACAATAGGTGCATTCGGGATCTGTGATCATATAGATAGTTTGCTTTATATCGCCTTGGGGCTTGTATTTCATGGAGACGCATTGGTCCAGACGTTTTCTGTAAAGGATAAAATTTTTTTCCTTGAGCTTGTCGATTATATTTTTTGTGATCTGTTTTTTATCCTGAAACATTTCTCCGGCAATCACGAAATCAGGAGTTACATAAACCGGCACGTATTCCTGGCGGATTTTCAGGATTACCTCGCAGATTCCATTGACGTTTCGTTTGGATATAATCGCTCCCGAAACCGGAACATGACGGGTTATACTGTCCGGGGTGATTTTGGCGCATGGATTTTTTGCATGGGCCGGCGATACAGCAAATATGAATAAAAGCGTAAATAATAAACGTTTCATGATAAATTTTCCTTTTTTCAAAGAATACCCGCTATGCATTTGCTTAGAGAAGCTTGCAAAGAGGGTAGGGCGGTTTCGTATTTAAGATTAACCTTGTTTGCCGTAGAAACTATTCTTGTGCGGTATCTTTTGAATTGTTCAGGATCGAGAAAGATCGTGTCGGACATTTGTGACTGAACAGCCAGGTTCCGATGCTTGATTGCCATCTGTGTAGCCGCGCAGCCGGATATCAAAAAAAAAAATTGAAATAAATATTAATTTGAAACGCATTGCAACCTCCTCCTGGCTATAGAAGCCCAGGTTTTTCAAAGTCGAGAGATTGCTCAATTTTAATCAAGGCTTTCAGGTCCAGAGGATCTCTGCTTTCCCAGCATCGTATCTTTTTTTTGCGCTTCAGCTTTTCGAGTTCACAGCTTATGCCGAATGCACAGATTGTGTTGTTTAATTCCTCTTGAATAAAGTCTTTGTTTTTGTTTCGCAAAAAATAGAACAGAGTGCCGATGTCGCAGGTTTTTTTTGTGAATTGTCCATCAAATTTTGAAAATCCGAGTTCACTTAAAATTCGATCCGGCAGAATAGAAAAATCGTTTTCACTAAAATTTGTTAGATCGATAGTTTGTCGGCTGATAATTTCAAAAAGATATTGTTCTGTTTTTTTGTTACAGGTTTTGCAAAAATTATAGACTTTCATAGACGTCTCCTTTTCTAAAATTTTACAGGGTTTCTATTAAATATAATAGAAACCCTGTAAAATTTTAGGGAGCCTTCAGGAAATTTTTACACGATTCGGATATAATGTATTTTGTTATTTGTTATTTGTTATGTTTTCAAAAAAGGGGAATTTCTGAAGGGGGGGATGGGAATTTTTTTGTTCTATTTTGCAACCTACTGATAATATTGGCAATAAAAAAATGGGATATTTTTAAAAAAACAGTCTGGGAAAAAATATTGGGGAATTTTTTGAGGATAAAAAGGAACGCTTTGTTAACTTTGTTACCTTTTCAAAAAAGGGGAATTTTTTAAGGGTAAATGGGGAATTTTTTATGAGTAAAATTGAAAGGTATCTGGAAACCCGTTTGTGGAACTGCAAAAAACAGAATCCGGGAACAAAATTACCCAACACAAATCAACTGTTGGGTGAGTTGAAATCCTATTATTTTATCCCTGTTGGCAATCCAAAAATTGCGGCTAAATTCAGGCAGAAGATAATAGCTGCACGGAAGAAAGTGTCCAGAAAATATAAATCGACTCAGAAAAAAATAGATATTTGGAGCGAGGCATATCAGTTACCTGTGCCCCTGATGACACAATGGATATTGATTGACGAGTTTATCACAAATAAGGCGGCAGCTTCATCGGTCGCTAAAATAATCAAAGACTGGCAGCAATTTACTGCTGAACAGGAAAGGAGAAATTGTGGATAAAGAAAACAGGAAAAACAACGGAATTGTCAATTTGGGGCAGCCAGTCACGGCCGGCATGGATATCGAAGTTCTGGAAAAGACAGGAGACAAGCTGGTTAAGGCGTTACGACCTTTTTTAGCGATGTTGCAAAATGAGCGGGGAACTAATCATGCCCGGAATTAACTTTTTTTAATTTTTGAGCGCAGGCATCAATCTCGGCAATGTTTAGTTTTTTTTTATGATCATGCGGGCTATTTTTTCAACAAGCAAATAACGAGGAGCCTCAATTTTTTTCTGGTGGTATTTTTTACAAATTGTTTTTTTACGGTAAATCCGGCTTTTTTAAACAAGTCGGCGATAATATCTGGATTGGCAATGTCATCATGAGGTGAGCCGATGAGATTTAGAACGTCAGCGTCAACTACAAAACTTTTTTTGAAAGATATTTTTTGTAAAGCTTCTTTCACAGCATCGAGCATAACAATGTCTGTATTAATCAAAAGAAAGCTATCACCCGCCAGTTCAAGAAAAAACAGAGTATTTTCTCTGTTTTTTACACTTGCGACAGCATATCCGGTTGCTTTGTTTTCGTCAAAAAACTCGCCAAATTCTGCTCTGATAAATTTTTTCTGTTTGCGCGTTTGGCGTACCCTGATGCTTTTTTCTTTATGCATAATGCTTTTCGATGGGAATTGCCAGTATCCCCATTGTTCGAATATCGGTGGTTCGCCGTGTGAAAACCATTCTTTGCGGCAACCGAAAAAATTACTGAAAAGTTCCGGCCTATTACCTCGAAGGCCATATTTACCCTTTTCAATGGATGTTATGGCTCGTTGCGTGATTTTAGCTATATCGGCTAATGTTGTTTGATCTGTGCCTGTAACCAGGCGCAAAAAAAACAGTCTTTCATGTTGTTTCAAAAAAAATCTTTGTAAAAACGTTAAGGTTAAGTTCTAGAACACTACACTCACACAAGAGTTAACTTTTTAAGGTTAAACCCAAAGTCCAAAAAAATCAATAAGGAGATGGACTATGAAGAAAAAACTGATTCTTCCGGTAAAAGAAATCGATATACCCCAAAATAATCTTCCCAGAGTTATAACCGGTACTAAAAGCAAAATAGTAGAAAACTATGCCGAAGAGATGGCGGATGGAATTAATTTTCCACCTATCAAGGTCTGGAAAAACGGCGGTCCGCAATGGCTGGTCTGGGACGGCGTACATAGATTAAGCGCCGCCAAGGCTGCAGGCATAAAGACAATTGATTGCGAGGTGTATGAATTTCCGGAAAATGAGTTTTTATTGCAGGCATTTTCAGCCAACCTGAAACACGGATTGCCATTAAAGCGCCGGGAAAAAGTCGAGGTAACACGAACCCTGTATCAGAGCGGACATTCTGTTCAGGAGATCGCTGAAAAAACCGATATTCAGGAAAGAACGCTACAAAGATGGGTAAAAGATTTGGCTGATGAGAAAAAACAGGAGCGCTATAAAAAGGTCAAACAGTTGTATGAGCAGGGATATACGCAGGAAGAAATTGCAAAAGAAATAGGTGTTACACGAACAACGGTTGGAAGAATATGCAAAAACGACACTTGTCGTTTTTGCGCATTACCTGAAGATACTGCAAATAATGATCAAATTACCGAGAACGAAAAACAGGAGTGTAGCGAAAAAAACAGGGGATTGTATGAACAGGAATACACTCAGAGCGAAATAGCTGAAATGCTCGGCATTACTAAACCAGATGTTGGTAAAATAATAAATTTTGAAGATACTCAAAAAAATAATCAAAATTTATCATTGTTTAAAGTTGAACCCTTCCAACCACCCAAGTCTATTACATATACACCCCAGGTTTTACAACAAAACGACAATTGTCATTCTGCTAAACCCTTGAAAATTATTACAAATAACAATCAAGATTTTGTCTCTGGCAATCATCTTGCAGCAATGGAGAACAAAAAAGCGTATCCTGAGAATACGACACAGGATAAAAACACAAAACCGGAAATACGTTACAACGATATGAGTTATGAGCAAAAATTTGCCTTATCGAGAATGCCGCTTAAAGACTGCATGAAGAAAGGTGTCAGGCTGTCTGATTGGGATTTGAACATAATTAGAACACTGGAACTTATCAAGGCTGATTGGTCGATACAAGAAATCCATAAGGATACCGGATTGGGTCTGGTTGAAATCAGAAAAGCAGGGGTGGTTATGATGACACAGTATGACAAAAAATTGTTTTACGAGAAAGGAAGGCGCTGGATCGCCAATGAACTGCAAATAGACTGGAAAGAGGTGGATTTTATATGGTCGTTACGGCATTTCAAAACAGCCCTGCCTGACAGGTTTCAACTTTTGCGCTGGCTTCGGGAAAGCCTCCAGCATAACTCTGACGTAGTCGTAAAAGAATTAATGAGAATAGAAACATTAAATCAGCTTTGTATCCAGGAGGGTGTAGAAACACCCGATCAGCTTACCGAAAAAAAGAAATATGATATTTTGGAAAAATTACCGCCGGAAGCGAAAGATTATCTCCAGGAATGTGCCGACAGGTTTAATGCGCTATCTGAGATGTTCACCTATAAACAATTGCAAAAAGAACCATTCCAAGAATTGTCTAACTATTACAACCAAGTGGTTGGGATAGAAAACAAATTTCGGGATTTTCTGATTGAAAATGGCAAAAAAGTTTTGTGAAAAGAACAAAAGGGGGCAATTTGAAGTGTGCGAAAATACAGCAAAAGGAGATACTCACAAAAAGATTAATACAAAAGAAGCAATATTGCCGGTTGTTAATAAAATATTAACAAAATACAAAAACAAAATTTCAAAGGATATCATCGAATACGATGATATCTTATCTGAATGCTATCTGTCAGCCTTGGCAGGGGCAGAAAAATGGGAGGAGTCGGACAAAAAAGCTTCTCTTTTTTCCTGGGTCTGGATTTTTGTTTCAGGCCGGATTAGGGATTTGAATAAAAAGGAAACTATAATTACAGTTTCCTTTAATGATGAATTACTGCCGATTACAACTCAACCTTTCACCACGAATAATTTTCATACAGTCGCAATAAGCGAAAGACAAGAGCGGCTTAATAATGTATCTCAAATAACTACCTATCATCGGCTAATGAAAATCATGTTTTCAGGGCAAGGCCTGAAGCCATGTATATCCAGACAACGGGTACACCAGATGCAAAAAAAAGCTCAGAAAATCATTGCGGCTTTAGGGAAATAGCTATTCTGACATTTTCCAAATGCGGTTACCCTGGTATTTTAGATGAACCTTCTTGCATTTTTAGATTATTTGCGTTATTGTCGGCGTATTATTATAATAATTTACGATAATAATAGCAAAATATTATGTTTGAACGTCTATTATCCTCCAGTATAAAAAAAAGGTTAGCTGATCCAAAGGCGATTATTGTTGTGGGCCCCCGTCAGTCCGGCAAGACGACTCTTTTGCAGCAGATAACCGGAGAGCTGGATAAACCGGTACTCTGGTGGAACGGGGATGAACCTGATATTCGGCAGATATTGTCCGGGATTACCTCGACATATTTGAAAAATCTCGTAGGACAACATTCATTCCTGGTTATAGACGAAGCCCAGAGAATTGAAAATATCGGTCTCTGTCTGAAACTGATAGTGGATAATTTGCCTGGCGTCAAGGTACTGGCTTCGGGCTCGTCCTCCTTTGAACTGGCAAACCGCATCAATGAACCACTCACAGGCCGAAAGTGGGAATACCATCTCTATCCTCTGGCATGGCAGGAACTGCTGAACCATCATGGCTTTCTCGATGAGCGCCGCGTGTTGGAACATCGGCTGGTATACGGTTCCTACCCTGAGGTTGTCAAGCAACCAGGCAATGAATCCGGGTTGCTCCTCGAACTTTCAGACAGCTATCTTTACAAAGATATCCTTACCTGGGAACGTATCCAGAAACCGGAAAGACTGGAAAGACTGGTGCAGGCGCTGGCATTTCAAATCGGCAGCCAGGTTTCTTATAACGAGCTGGGGAGGATGTCCGGGTTGAACAATGAGACTGTTGAAAAATACATTGCTATTCTGGAAAAGGCATTCATTGTGTTCAGGCTGAAATCTTTTAGCCGTAATCTTCGCAATGAACTCAGGAAAAGCCGAAAAATCTATTTTTATGACAATGGTATCCGCAATGCCGTTATAAAACACTTCAGCGCGGCAGGTATGCGTGATGATATCGGAGCTCTCTGGGAAAATTTTTTGGTCAGTGAGCGTATGAAAATGATGGCAAATTCCGGATTTGCCGCAAACAGTTTTTTCTGGCGCACAACACAGCAGCAGGAAATCGATTATCTTGAAGAGCGCGATGGGCGGCTTTTTGCGTGGGAATTCAAATGGAATCCTAAAGCGAAGGTGAAATTTTCAAAAACATTTTTAAACGCCTATCCAAATGCGTCCACCGGAGTTGTAACTCCTGACAACATAGCTTCTTTCCTGACGGGAGCTGCGAATCAGTGAGCTGTTTTGAGCGGCTAAGAAACTTCGACAGCTTCCCCTTTCAACTCTCGTCTCAAAGCATTGATTACGTCCATTTCCACAGGAGAATCCGCAACAAGCCAGCTTTTTTTACCGGCTATTCGTTTAATGCTTTTAGCTCTTATCCAGGGGGCTATGCAGGACAAAACAGCGCAGGGAAAGTTTTTACTTGTGCGGGAAAGATGAATTTCCACAATATGCTTGTTTCTGATTACCTTGAGCAAGTAAAAAAGGAATGCCCGGCCTTCAATATATAAAGCGATTTCCCCTGGAATCCAGTGCTGCCGCAACATTATACCGGTCACATTATCATCTCCCAGGCTAACCGTTATCCGGTCGCCATGTTTTTCCGCAATAACGCCCTCAACCGCTCCGTGAACCAGTTTTTTCCATTTCAGATAAGCTTCATCGAGACGAACCTTATCAACATACCGGACGAATAAATCATGAGTCGTATGCTGAACACTGACAGGCAGCGCATCAAAATCAAACTCAACGGTTATGATATCATCTTCACAGACCATCCCCTGGAACACTTCAGCCTCAGCAACCGGCATATCTTCCGGTACCCGGAAAACAGCCTTTATCAGCCTGCTGTCCATATCGTCTATTTCGCATTCCCTAATATTAAAATACTCGCAAAAAGCCTGCTGTAAGGCGATTTTTAAAGTATATTCCACCCGGGACTTGTCTAAACCGGCTGCCCTGCCTATTTGTTGAAGTTCTTTTTGCATAAAAATCTCCTTTTTCTTTCCTGAAGCCGAAAACCTGAAGCCGAAAATTTGACGGCCTTTCTATTATATATAATAGAAAGACACGAAAAAAATAATCAGGAGGCAACATGTCAAACACAGAACAAACAGAACAAACAGAACCGTCCCGATGGGAAATTCTCTCTCGGGAAAGAAACGCCAGGGTGATTTTGTGCAACACAGCTGATACTTATGTTTTGCTGGATATAGCCAAATCTGCCGATAGAGGATTAAAAGCCCTACGAAGCCGATTACTGATCAGCCTGCCCCCTGAAGAAGTTATCCCCCTAATTGAAGAATACACAGAGAAGGTATTGGCTCTGCATGAAACGGTGAAAAAAATATGCAAGACAGCCAAAATAAAATACCGAACTCCCAGAGGCATCAATCAGATTCAGGGGAACAACGGCAACGGAAACAATTCCGTTGACGCATCAGTTAGTGCATCAGAATCAGACAACAACACGCTCAATTAGCGTCTGTTACCAGTTTTTACCACAGCATTTTGTTGTGTGTATCTGACTTTTTTTATTGGAGTCAGACAACGGACCCGTAAGAATATCCTTGCGCAGGCCCGATAAAAGATAGATTGCACGGTGTTGATTATTTTGTGAGCTTTTCCACAAAACAATCGCCGGAAAGAGATATTATCTCATGGTTCAAACCATGCAGGCACCCGTGGCTTTCAGTGTAGAAAAGCTAAAATCCAGAAGTGCGCCTGCACTTCCGTTCATCTTAAAAGCCGGAACCCGGCAAAAACATCAACGTAAAAAATCAACAAAAATACCAAGTAACAAACAGGGTAATTGCAGCTTGTGAACGATTTGCGCCGCTTTAGCGACAAAAATACCAAATAACAGGCAAAGGCAATCCTGCTTGCGAACGATTTGCGCTGATTTTTTTATTGGAGTTTTGACAGGAACCGGGAAAACTCAAATTTTTAAATTTTTAATGAAAAAGGAGGTAGTAAAAATGTTGAACAAAGTAATGTTAATTGGAAACCTGGGACAAGACCCGGAAACTCGTTATACTCAAGACGGCAGGGCAGTTAGTAATTTTTCTCTTGCCACAAACATGAAATGGAAAAATAAGGAAGGAGATCAACAAGAACAGGTAGAGTGGCATAGAATAGTTGTTTTCGGCAACCTTGCCGAAATATGCGAAAAATATTTAAAAAAAGGTAAACAGGTCTACATTGAAGGCCGCATCCAAACACGAAAGTGGCAGGATGATGATGGCAATAACCGCTATACTACCGAGGTTGTCGCCAATCAGATGAAAATGCTGGGCAATAACGGCAAATCCGAACCAGCAGCGAATGAAATTCAGTCACCGGATATACCGCCGGATGATGACATTCCGTTTTAGAACAAAAAAAACAGACCAAACAAATTAAGGGAGATTTAAGTCACTGACTTAGCTCCCTTTTTTTATGCCTAAGAAAAGAGGGAAAAATGGACTTAATGCAAATATTAAAAGACGGTCTATCAGATTCGCCGTTCAGTGATAGTTTGGGAGATCGCAGTCAATACATTGGAGCATCAGATGTTGCAGGATGCCCCAGAAAAGCTGTGTTAACCAAGCTTGATGCGCCGGAACATGACCTTGGTACTTTAATAAAGTTTGCCAGGGGTCATCTAACCGAACTGATGCTGATAGCCGGATTAAAAAAGCACAGCAAATCGCTTCCAAAATGGAAACACCAATACGAAGCAAAAAGTAAAATGAGAAAACACATCAAGGCGCACCTGGACTTTTTGTTTACAAGCAAAAATGTCCTGGCTGTTTTAGAAGTTAAATCAGTAGACGGCATTCCTGCCGACCCGTATGAAGGTTGGGTACAGCAAGTCCATATGCAAATGGGACTTGTAAAAGAAGAGTACCCGGACAAAGCAGTTAAGGGAGCAATCTTTGCTATTGATCTAAATCAGGGCGAAGCCAGGCTCTTTAATGGCTATCAGTATGACGGACAAATTTATGAGGGTCTGCTTCAAAAAGCAGAGTCTATTTGGACGGCTCTTAATGACCAGGCAAATCCAAACTATGACACCGAAAAAGGCCCTTTATGCGCTTGGTGTCATTATAGGCCGGATTGTCCTGCTTATAAAGCAGATGAGACAATCCCCGAGATGCCTTTTGAAAAAGAGCTTAACGAATATCGCGGCTTAAAAGAACAAGGGAAAATGCTTGAAGCTGAGATAAAAAAGCTTAAAGCATTTTTAAAGAGCGGCATTAAAAATGCCAATCCTGACGACAAAAAGGTTCGAGTCGGAGAGGAAGAAATAAAAATAGGTATATGGAAGAGAAGCAGCATTAATTCTCAAAAACTTCAAACAGAATATCCTGATGTCTACGAGGATTGTTTAAAAACAGCCTCTTATGAAGTTTTAAGGGTATGAGTTGAGGGTATGGAGGTTTATAATGACTATATTTATAGAAAGAAAAAATAAAAAAACCGACAAAGTTGAAAAAAAGGCATACGAAACCGTAGCCGAAAGAGTCAGGAAATTCCGGGAAGTTTGTCCGATCCAGGATGGCTGGGCATTGCTGACGGAAATCACGTTTCCGGACAAAGACAAAGTATTGGCTCAGGCAACTATCAAATCGCCTGATGGAGGTTTAATCGCCACCGGAACGGCAGAAGAAAACCGTAATGCTGGTTATATAAATAAAACCAGCGCTGTTGAAAATGCAGAAACATCCGCTATAGGCCGCTGCTTGTTTGCAGCCGGCTTTGGAGGCGGAGAATTTTGTTCGGCCGAGGAATTACAAAACGCTTTAGCCCAACAAAAACAAATCAAAGCGGCTGAACTCAAAATAGTGAACGGGCAGAAAAATAAGCCTAAGCCGCCACAACAGCAAGCAGAAACAAAAGGAAAAAATAAGCCTAAGTTTGAATTCGGGCCTACGATTAGTGGAATTACCTACACAAAAAGGAAAAACCTTATAATCGCTGAAGGAAAAACATTTCAGTCAAAGGGGCTGCTTAAATCAAGCGGCTTTAACTGGAATCCCGAAGAAAAAGCCTGGGCAAAGGAGGCATGATGTTCAAGAAAAAATATTATATGGTTAACGTTGTAACCAAAGAAGTTAGAGCGTTTCGGAATTTTAGGAAACTGTGGGACTCATACAGCAAACAACCGGATAAAAGAAATATCCTGGCTGTAAAGGGAAAGGAAATAAACACAATCCTGCCTCTTTCTATAACCTGGAAAGTTTCAAAGGAGGTTATTTATGGATAAACTGGCCAATTTTACACGGCATTATCCACGCTCCGGAGAAGTAAAATATTGGAAAAAAAAAGGGTTCAGCGTTGATGCAACGCCCAGGATTCCAACATTCGACTTAACCTGGCAAGAACGGGATATTGTTAAATCAATTGAAAATGAAATATGTAAAGTACAAAATCAGGGTTACAAGGGCATTATAATCGGCGGCTTAACCAACGTTATGGTTTATGCCTGGTATATTGCTCAGAGCTACGGTCTGGATGTTTTGCATACCAGGGGTCGCAGTACAGGCAGCGGGTATAAAATAATTACCCACACACGACTGCTTGATGCATCAACCCTGTATCTTGGATACATAAATAAAAATTAAATAAAATCCCAGCAAGGGGAGGTTTTCTCCCGTGCCGGGTGGATACCTCCCTTTAGAAAACACAGGAGGTGTTCAAATGCTGCAAAATCAAGAAATATTAAACATTGCCCCATCCATCGGAGCATTACATCCACACGAAGAAGTTTCTGATAAATACACATTCATTCCAACTATTGAAGTCATAAATATTTTGCGTAAAGAGGGCTGGATGCCGACAAGAGTTACGGAAGCCGGTTTTAGGAAACCTGACAACGAAGGTTTTCAAAAACATATGATCAGGTTTCAACATCCGGATCTAATCCTGAAAAACGAAGCAATCGAAGCGGTTCTGATCAACTCTCACAATCGCAGCTGCGCTTATAAACTAATGACAGGCGTTTACCGGTTTATCTGCATGAACGGCATGATATTGGGCGATACTTTTGACAGTATCAGTATCAAACACATCAACTTCGATCAGCAGGACGTAATCAAAGCCTCATACAAAGTGCTTGAAACAGCTCCGGTCGTGGCCAAGTCTCTCGAAGAGATGAAAACAACACACCTGCAGGAGGCTGAACGTGAAGTATATGCGAAAAGTGCATTGCAGCTTGTTTATGATGATCCGGAAGAAGCTCCTATTGACACCTGGCAGCTTCTTTCACCACGCAGAGCACGAGATTGTGAACCTGATCTCTGGACAACCTTTAATACTGTTCAGGAAAATATCATTAAAGGCGGTTTGAGGGGGCGCAGTACAAAAACAGGGAAAAGAATCAAAACCCGGCCGGTGAAAGCTATAGATCGTAACGTAAAGCTGAATCGGGCGTTGTGGACCTTGACCGAAAAAATGAAAGAATTAAAACGGAGATAATTATGTTTACTGATCAGAGAAACGCTGAACTGAATACCATCAAACGGCTGGATATGACAGCTTTAGTAGAATCCGCAGGGGTTCAGGTTAAAAACGGTCATTTCAAGGCAGTCTGGAGAGATGATCGGAGACCGAGCGTTTCTATCCTGCAGGCTGGTGATGGCGTCTGGGTATGGAAAGATCATGGTGCTAATGAAAAAGGAACCAATATTGATCTTTTTATGAAGCTTTATAACGTCTCTTACGTGCAAGCCGTTAAAGCACTAAGAAAGCAAACCTTGGGAGAGCAAACTTTTTCTTTTCCGGTTGCCGAAACCAGGTTTGGTTATACGGCAACAAAAAAAAAGAAAAAACCTGATTGGAAAATCCTCGATGAATACGATTTAAATGCAAAAACATTGCAGCTTTTTAAATCGTATAGAAGATTAAGGCCAAAATATGTAAAAAATGCCGGAATCAAACAGCTTTTACTGCTTTTAAATAAAAAAAAGTTTTCACTTTGCGGGCATCAAAATATGTCCGGCACATGGGAGCTTTATAATGTTCAGGGCGACTTCAAATCGTCAACAGGAAAGGATATTACCTATATATCACGCGGTAAAAATACGTTGGTTATAGCTGAATCTCTGATTGACGCAATTTCCTGCGAACAGATTAAAGAAGAAATTTTTGATCTGCTTGTGTTGAACTCGGTTGAAATGATAAATCGGGCTGTAGATTTTTTAAGTGATTTAAAAAGTTACAGTAAAATCGTCATCGCAACTGATAACGACAAGGCAGGGAAAAAAGCTGCGGATATGCTGCTTCCGGCATGTAAAACCAAAGCTGAAAGGGTTGTAGGTTTTAATTACAACCAATACAAAGATCCTAACGATTATTTAACTGGTAAAAAATTAAGGAAAGCGAATGTTAACAAAAAAAGAAAAATGTGAAAGATGCGGGGAAAAAGCGGTTAATATTGTAGCATGTTTTCGCTGTAAAAAATTTCATTCAGTGTGCGCTGAGTGTCTTGATTTATATCAATTTACGTATGCAGGAGAAAGTGGAAGCTGTTTTTTAACGGACCCTGTTGATAGAAAAAAATATAAATAAAATGCGGCACTAACGTAAAATAAAAAAAAATTAGCAATAAAAAAGGGGAGATTTAAGCCAGCCGGCTTGCTCCCTTTTTTTATGCAACAAAACCCCGGCAAAGGGAGGTTTTCTCCCCTACTGGGTAGACGCCTCCCTTTATTATATTAAGGAGGCAATAGAATGGAAAATTGTAATGTTTATAGAATTAGCTTGATTAGAGAAAAAAGCATTAAATATCAGGCTAATGTTTCAACGGCTGAACAGGCTGCTGAAATTATAAGAAAAACTATAACAGAATGCGGTCAAAGCGATAGGGAACAAATGATTGTGTTGATGCTTGATATCAAAAACCGAATTATAGGCACCAATATAGTGTCTATCGGCTCGGTATCATCCTCTATCGTTTGCCTGAGAGAATTATTCAAGCCTGTTATTTTGGCAAACAGCGTTGCTTTGATTGTAGCGCATAATCATCCATCAGGTGATCTTCAACCATCGAATGAGGATAACAATATCACTAAATGGATTTTTATTGGAGCGCATCTATTAGGCTTAACGTTACACGACCACCTGATAATAAGCACTGAAAACAAAGAGTTTTATAGTTATGCTGAAAATAATATTTTGAAAGAATACAAAGAAAAAGGTCTTAAAAAATTAAAGGAGTTTTAAAATGTCTCACGGAAGAATTTTTATAATAGCAGATAGAGATAGTTTGCAAGAGGACAACCATTGTTGCCCTTTCGATGAAGTGACCATGAAAGATTGGATTTCGGGTTGCGACTATGTTTGTCGTCAGGATAATCTTGATGATTTTAAAAATGACCTGGAATGGCTGGCAAAATCGGCTAATACAAAGATAAAGACTGTAAGTTTAACAGTTAATGGTGAAGAGATATTAACCGGTGTATTTGACAATGAGTTTAAAAATGCACTGACTAATGCTCTTGCAAAAGAGAAACAGCAGCGATTGCAGACTGTCCGTGACGAGATAAACAAAGAAAACCCGGATATGTGGCAAATTGCACACACAGCTTATAATGACAGTTGCTTCTATTTTGCATTCACGCCCGATATGAGCTTCGAAAATGAGATGGGGACGGTTGATTGGTTAAATAAAAACGAACCTGCATCTTGGTATATAACAGAAATTTACGATTATCATACATAATCAAATAACAAATAAATAAATAAAAACAGCAAGTCAATCATAATAAAAAAAGGAGTGTCAACCATACTGGTTCACTCCTTTTTTTGTTGTGAAGGAGAAAATAAAAAATGGAAAACGAAAAAAAAGGCTATCCCTGGCCGGCATCGGCATTAACAGTAAACGAAATGGCGATTCTGACCGAGTGGAGAAAAAAAACGGATACTCCAATAACCGAACTATTGAGACAGTCTGTAGTCTATGTAAACAGATTGATTCAGCAACGAGAAAGGAGTTGACCATGGCAAGATTAGCCAGTCAGGAAAAAATGGGCTATTACCCCACACCCATCAATGTGGTCGAGGATTTAAAAAAAATAATAAATATTCAGCCTAAAGCCAGACTGCTCGACACCTGCTGTGGTGAAGGTCAAGCATTAAGTATTATCGCAAAAGGAACTGAGACAGAGACTTTCGGTGTGGAACTCGACCGGCAACGGTCTAAAAAAGCGCAAGAAGTTTTGCAACAGATTGTTTGGGGCGATGCGCTGTATGAGTTCCGGGCATCTGAAAAAGCTTTTGGCTTACTCTGGCTCAATCCTCCTTATGATAATGTGGGTATTTTTGACCAACGCCGCAAAAAGGTAAAATAAGGAATTTCAGTTCAAATATCTGGAGCCTTCTGTCAGATGAATCCCCATTGATTTCTCATCAAGATTGTTAATGATTTCTGATATATTTATAAAACTCGCTTTCCTGTGAAATTCATATACTCCGTATAGGTTTATATGCCTCCATGCTACCGGCGAGATTGCTTTTATAAAATCGGTCTCAGCCATATCATTCGCTTCTTTCTTCTTGAGTAATTCCGAAAGAATATATGCATTATAGAAAATGATAGCATTGGTGATAAGCCGGGTACATTCACTCCATATCTGCTGTTCCAGTTCTGTTTTCACACGGAATTTTCCAAAGAATGCGTAAAAGACAGCCTTCCTGAGCTTGTTGTAGGCTTCGCCTCGGTTCAGGGCCTTTTGAACATTGCGTCTAAGCTCTATAGAATCAACGTACTTAAGGATATAAAGTGTTTTTACAATATTATCCAGTTCCCAAAGAGCTTTTTTGGTTCTGTTCTTTCGTGCATAAGAACTTAGTTTCCTGATAATGGTACTTTGTGTCGAAGATTTGAAACCGAGAGAGACAAAGATTTTCAAAATGTTTTCCCACTCTTCCTTGATGAGCTTGGCGTTAATTTTACGAATGGGTTTGAGCAGATAATCTCCGTACTGCTTTGGATTCTTAAAGCCATATATCATTTTGGACCTACTACCGAGTTTGGCGTAACGTGGTGCGAACATATGCCCGAAAACATGGAGAAGGATAAAATTTACTTGATTCGTACCATGGGTATCTGTTGAATGCCGGTCGGAAATGATTTCTGATGAGTTATTGAAGAGTAGATCAAAAACGTAATGGCTTTCGTGTTCGTTGGCCCCAATAATTTTGGCATTCACGGGAATATGATTTGCTACCATAGTGTAAGCTGATATTCCTTTCTTCAGGCCAAAGTATTTGGGGGAGTACCGGGAGTTGATGGTGTTAAATTGAGTTTCATATTTTTGTCCATCACTGCTGGAATGAATGGTTTCTTCTCTGATATTGAAATATTTAAAAACTGGCAACGTGGCCATAACATTACTAATTTTGTCATTGGCCTTTTTAAGAGTTTCGAGCCTTATGAAGTTGTTAGCAGTGGGCACAATCTCTTGATAGTTCATATCAGAAATTTCAGCCATTTTGGAAAGACCAATATTGGTACCAAAGGCGACAATGCCGGCAATAATCCTGTGATCTTCGATCTCATTTTTAACATATCTGTCCAAGATATGAGTGAAAGAAGATATAAAGTCGCAGTGCTCATCAACAAAATAAAGCAAATCGTTAACTCCTATTTGGCGAAATTGCTCATAGATAAGATTGTTTACGGACTCTTCTTCCTTTTTGTACGGAAGGCTCCACTTGATATTATCCCCCTTCCCGGTGATCTTGATGTCCTTATTTTTCCCTTCCTTTATTCGTACGTTGACGGCTTCCAGGGAGCTCTCAAGTTCTTCTTCAAAAGAAGCCAATATGTCATCAATCGACATCTGCAAAAAGGGAATATCGAGATCCTTAATCAATTGTTCCTTGTTCTTCTCCCAGTATTCATTATCAACGAGATCATCCTCAAAACTCTTAAAATTCAGACTGTTCCTTATGAATATCTCTCCTGCATCAAGACGATTTTTTAAGAGGCGATAAACCAAAAACTCATACTTGTCGCCATTTATCGCTTTTATCTTACGTTTCTTTCCTTTTCTTTTAACTTCCCGTGATTCGAAGATGTAGCGTTTTATTTTTTTGGGGATAAACTCCTGTGGAAAATTTTGCTTTTTGATCTGGCTTAAACTTTTCTTCTTAAGAAATGAATCTTTGAGAAAAGTTGCAGCTTCAAGAAGTGGATCTTCTTCGATCTGGCTCTTAAATTCAAGATTTAGAAAGAGTGGTCTAATATTCTTCTTAAATTTCGAAGATTCGGCCACATAATGATTCCATTCATAGTCGGCGACATCAATCTTTGTTTTGGAGATGAATTTGGAAAGAAAAGGTATTTTGTCTTTTTCCAGAATGGAGAAGGCTATTTCCTGTATGTCTTCAAATGTCGTATCCTTCGGGATATTATCATTTATGTATAATTCTATGAGCCGCCCTGCCTCTTTGACATATTTGTTCCCCTCAACTGTGTATTCATATACTTTTTTTTTGGCGATCTGCTTTGCGTTGGCAAGAAATTGGCTCACGTAATAGAGGAAGGTTTTGGTCAAATTGTCATTAATTTTCTGGTACCGGATAAATATGAAGCAGAGCAGATATAAGTAAGCCGTCTCCCTGTTGATTCGCTTCATCTTTTGAACGGTATAATACTCTACCAATGAGGCATAATATTTGATGTTTTCGTTTGAGATCCTGACATTAGGCAAAAACTCTTCTGCTAGATTATAGACAGACTTGAGGACTTCTAATTTCTTGATTTCTTGAGATATTTCTTTATAGCTGAAGTCCTTCGGCTCTTTTTTCAATAGAGTAAGTTCATAAAGCCCACCTTCCTCAGCACTTAGAATTTTTTCAAAGGCTTCGTAATTCTCTTCAGAAATATATTGAGAAATCGCCGTTACAAGGCGGGTCATTTCGGTCGTAAGCGCTTTCCCAACAATATTCTGCATAACACTGTAGCCGGGAATGACGACACGATGAGTTTCCAAGTAACTAAGCAATTCACGAAAAATATAGATAGGTTTAGAGTGAATGGACACAAAAAAATTGGCTTTCTCCTCCAATTTCTCTCTGGTCTCTTCTGTCGCAACACGATATCTATGCAGTTCTAAAATTTGCCTCTGTTGACTCAAGCGAGTGGGCTTTGACACTTCGATGTCCCTTAACTCATGACCATGGCGATAGAAATATTTGTGCGGGATATACTCAATGTCCTCTTCAACCTCACGGTAAGAGAAAACAAAAAACATTTTCTTTGCCTTGAAATACCCTAACTGCAATATGAAGTAAATTTTTGACCGGATTGATCGTAGAGAACTTAATACATTTTCTTCTGCCCGACTGAGTGCAAAATACTTTGCCCTTTCCTCAACATTAAATTCGGGTAGGCCATACAACTCTTTAATCTCACTATCGGTGAGTATTTTTAGCCTTTTCCCGGGATCAGCCATAGGTGGTCCTGTTTTCTTAAAAACGGTCGTTTTTGATAAAAGATTTATCTTTGGCCAAGAACACCTTCAAAATGTCCATTTTTATTCTCAAAAAGGTTTCTTGAAATATATTTCTCAATTTACTATAATAAAAACGAGTTTTGAGAAAGGATAAAATTCCATGTTGATAGGTTATGCCCGTGTCTCTTCAGAAGATCAAAATCTGGATTTGCAATTTGATGCCTTAAAAAAAGCAGGCTGTTCGAGAATGTTTTCAGACAAATTATCGGGTATACACAAAATGAGACCCGGGCTAGACGATGCGCTTTCCCATCTGCGATCAAGCGATACGTTTGTGATCTGGAAGCTTGATCGATTGGGGCGCAATTTAAAGGGACTAATAGACTTGGTGGGAAAGCTTGAGGAGGACGGTATTCACTTTCAGAGCATTACCGATGGAATTGATACCACCTCGCCAGCGGGCAGGTTTTTTTTTCACGTAATGGCCTCCCTTGCTCAGATGGAGCGGGAGCTGCTAATAGAGCGGACCAAAGCAGGGTTAATGGCTGCAAAGAAACGAGGCCGGGTGGGGGGACGCCGACGCACAATGACTCCAAGTAAAGTCGAAGCGGCTAAAAAGCTTTTGGCTGAAAGAATGCCACCTCGGGAGGTTGCACAAAATTTAGGGGTATCAATTCCCACCCTTTACCGGTGGTGTCCAGCTTCAGAAAGAGCTTAGCTGGATTATAGTGCCAGTCATATGACCGGAACGATAGCAAGGACTTACCAACTATCAATTAGGGAATTTTGACCATAAATTCCTTATTTTACCTTTTTGCGGCGTTGGTCAAAAATTCCCAATATGATTGTATAGTTGCGATAAGTTATCTTCGGTATTATCAAAATCTTTTCCGCATACACTAACAACTCTTTTTCTCTTTTCAGCCCTATTTTTCATCTCTTCGAGCTTCTCTTCGGTGCCATTAAGATCTTCATCTTTAATATCTATTGAACGCAAAAAGATTTTTAGGTTACTTGAATTATCCAAAACATCCCAGAAAGGATTCAGTTTTTCATCATGAGGAAGACTCTTGGATATTGTAAAAATCTTTCCATCATCCCAAATATCCAGATATCCTTCTTTCTCTAAGAAAGCATCTATAAATTCAAGAAGATCAGCCGCATTACGGTCCCAGAACGAAAACGAAACGTTGTTTCTGTTGCACCAAATAATCCCAGCCTTTTGTATGGTTTGTAATGTTTTTAAACAAGACGCTCTTCGTGCCAAGATAAATCCGAATCGTTGGGATAAGACACAAGGTCTTTGAAACTCGATATTGTTACCAAGTGGGTGCTCGGGAAACGGTTTGTTTCCTTCATCTCTGCAGGGCTTGCTCTGGCATTGATGTTAAGATAGTCCCACCTGACTAAAGACTAACCAGCAGGTCAGTAGCGAAGTCCACAGGTAAACCCGGTAACGGGAGTCTGGAGCTGGACGGAGCAAGATTGCAGGCTCTGTATTGAGCCCCGAAAAATGTATGGTTGTGGTCATTGTGATAATCCTGCTTGCAGGAAAAAGCCGACGCTTTGGAGACAGCGGAAGGCAGCAGTCCTGAATATGCTAAGGCAAGTATTCAGGACACCACCGGGGTCTTAGACCAGGGCATGTACTCAAAGGGGTAGCTCGGGAACTTGGGAGACCCGGATGTTTCCTTGGGTAAAAAGAACGGTAACAGGAAATCCAGCGCAAGCGAAATCCCGGCGTTGCATAGGAATGTCCCGCCTTGCAACGAGTCTGCCATTGGCAGAAACACAAACATTAAAAGACGGGCGATACAAGGTATCAGGGGAGGATAGCGAAGAGCGAACGAACCTGAGATAAACATTCGGAAGTCTTAGCAGATCATAGTACCGATGATTAAGAATTGAACTATCTTGATCGGAAAGGTGGGGAAGTGATGCCCAAGCGACCCACTGCAGGGAAGGTGAAGCAGGGTATAACGTTTTTTTTGGCAGGAATTATGGGAGATACACAGAGGTCACAAACCATATCAACAAAAAGCCGAGAAATTGCAAGAACGGTCGCTTGCAATTCCAGACCGATAGAATGGGGACAACCACCGGTATTAACAGGTGGGTCATCCCTTATCAAAATCGAGCTGCTTGCTCAAAATAATCATGAACTGGTATTTACATCAGTAGTCCATCGGATAGACTTTGATTTACTGAAACAATCCTTTCGTAAAATTCGGAAAAGCGAATCTGCAGGAGTGGACAAGGTTACGGCAAAGGAGTATGCCGAAAATCTTGATCAAAACCTCTATAATCTGTATGAACGACTGCGGAGAGGACAGTACGTTGCGTCTCCTGTAAAGCGTATCTGGATAGACAAGGAAGGAGGGGAAAAGCGTCCAATTGGCATACCTGTACTTGAGGATAAAATTGTCCAGAAAGCAGCAGCAGCCATATTGAATGTCATATTTGACAGGAATTTTTACAATTTTTCCCATGCATTCAGAAAAGGTCGGAGCCAACACATGGCAATCAAAGATTTACGTGAGCAATGCTTGAAGCAGAATATCAGCTGGATAGTAAGCGCAGATATTACAGGACTATTTGACAATATTAATCACGAGTTACTTAAAGACATGATACGTCGGAGAGTAAGTGACGGCGGAATGATTCGCCTGATAGGGAAGTGGTTGAATGCAGGCGTAATGGAGGAAGGCAACCTGACGTACTCTGAAACGGGCACTCCACAGGGAGGAGTAATTTCCCCTGTGCTCAGTAATATCTTTCTTCATTATGTTTTAGATGACTGGTACGTGAAAGAAGTGATCCCCCGGATGAAAGGGAGATGCTCCATCATACGCTGGGCGGATGATTTCATCCTCGGGTTCGAGTATGAAAAAGACGCATTGCGTGTCATGGATGTATTACCCAGGCGGTTCGAACAGTTCGAGCTGTCACTTCACCCGGAAAAGACAAAACTGATTCGATTTTCCAAACGCATTAGCGGAAAGGGAAACGGGACGTTTGATTTTTTAGGGTTTACATTTTACTGGTCAAAATCATTAAAAGGGTACATGGTAATAAAGAAAAAGACGGCAAGAAAGCGTTCAAGCCGTTTTATGAAGAGAATATGGATATGGTGCAAGGATAACCGTCATAAGCCAATGGCCGAGCAGTATGAGATTCTTTGCAGTAAACTGCGAGGTTTTTACCAGTACTTTGGAGTAATAAGTAACTACAAAGTGCTGGAAGTTGTGTTTGAATATACTGAGAAAGCATGGCGTCGATGGTTAAGCCGAAGAAGTCACAAGGGCGAAGTAATGTTCGAGGACTTGCGCACAACATACCCACTGCCATTACCCAGAATAGTCCATAATATTTGATGCCGTAAGGGCTGCAAAGTTATACGCCAAACGGGGTGTCGCCTGTTTGGTTGATAATCCGGTAAAAAGGATTTGAACCGAGGAACCGTATGAGGGAAATCTTCACGTACGGGTCTGTAGGGGGGGCGTCGGGTAACCGATGCTCCTACCTGGAATTTGTCGTAAATATTTCCAAGGGGTCCACAGTTGGCTCAAAATTCAAAACCTCAAGCTTTGTGACAAGTTCATCAACATTCTGGGCAGTAGTGACTGACTCTATCCCTCCGAGCGGGGCCTGCCATGAGACCAGTAGTGGCTTAACCACATCCATCGTTTGCTGGAAAGTCACGTTCCAATATAGGTCATGGTAGTTATCCGGAATTCCGAGAGACTCCAATTGTTCTACCAAATCCGTATAGGGTCCTATTTCTTTATTATCTTTGAGCAATTTCCTCACAATGGACATTAAGGGAACTTGAGCAGATTCCATGTGATCTTGAAATTGCTCTGCAGCCTCTTTGTTTTTTACTGGTGATTCTCCTGCCCTTTTCACAGCCAAATTCCATTTGCCCAACTGGAATATTTCCCCAAAACTTTCATACAAATAGAGGCCGAGATCAAAAAACCCTTTTTCTTTTCTCACTATCGAAATGGCCTGCCTCTGGCTCAATGGAGATAGGTCAAAGCCATTCAATAACCGTTTGAGGGCGTCTTCAGTCGTTATCCCCGTTAAAATAGAAAGATCGGCATCTGGATGCAAGGCCAAAAGAAGGGGCCTTAGCATACGAATTGCCCAGCTCAAGTCACCCATCCACAACTGTTCAATTTCTGCAAGATGTTCCGAACTTATTTTGAGCTCCTTCAGTGCTCCCTCTATAATTTCTCGGGCTGGCTCGTCTTGCCCATCAAGCTTATTGAGGACAAGTTTTAGAGGCACCTCCAAGTCCGCGCGGTCCATCATGGAGGAAAAAGCCTCACCTAAAGAACTTAGCCTTTCTATGGCTTTGCGTGTTGCAAGAAGCGTGGACGACTTGGCCAACCAAACGCCATCTATTTTGGTGACTGGAACGTACCGATCTTCTTCCCAAATACCAACTTCCAAAATGTCGGCAAAGTAGAGCCTCGCCTTTCTTATGGTGTCCATAGCATTGGAAAAAGCTTTGGTATAAGCCCCCCTGACCTGAATGCCAGCGTGTGCATGGCAACACATTAGGACAGGGATGACCCATGCAAACTTTCCCTCGCAGAAAAAATCTCCGCTCTGGGTTTCTTCCCAAGGCTCACCATCTACAACGGGCTGCACTCTCAAATCGGAAATGAAGCGGATACCATGGCCGAAAACCCTTTTAAATCCCATGCCAAGTCGCTTCGTATCTTTGGCCTCTATTGCCAAAATATTTTTTACATAATTCTCCAAGCCATGATGAAAGGAAGACGTATCATCAGGAAGGAATATGGGATTATCCAGAGATGGAACCAAGGCTTTAAGTTCGGAACCGCTTTTCACAATAAGTTTATGGGGAAATGGATCTTCTGTGTCCGGTTCAAAGAGGCTCCATGCCGCTCGAACATGTCCCATGAAAATGTCTCTATTTGCTATTGTCTCTGGATTTTCCAAAGCGTTGGCCAAGTCATCCAGCAAGCGCGTGCTGCTTGTTTTATTTTCGGGTTGATAGCGGGGCATTCCAAGTTTTTCTAGTATTTCTGAAAGGTCATTATCACTAACAAGAACTTGTGAAATTTCTGGTGGAATAGGATTGAGATGCTTGAATTGATGTGCTCTGCCAGCAATCACAGCAGGGGGAATGAACCATTTATCCCTGGGGCAAAAATCAGATGATACATTTCCCAAATCGATTAACCACGGAGTTTCTTCAAGCCAATACTTTAAAGGTGATTTATGAGATTTGGAATCACTCTGCCCTCCAATCTTTGAAATATTAATAGAATTCCATTTTCCTTCCCATTTTGAAATAGACCGTAATAAAACATCCATGAAATCTTTAGGGACATTTTGGTTTAACGTTGAATATTGGTCTATACCCGGGATAATAAACAGATCTTGAATACTGTATTCAAATGTACCTGTAAAGCTGGGTTGTACATTCTTATAGACAATAGATGTGTATTCTTCCCATATATCTTTATCAAACGTCGGCGGAGGTTCCTCCGGAAGTTTTATGCCTTCAGAATAACCAGGAACGGAAAAGTTAGCTTCCCAATCACCATGTTCGATTTTTATTAATCGTATTCCATCAAAGACACCGGCCTTTTTTAGTAAATCCAAATTGTCCGAGATGTTCTGGCTCCAATGGTCATCATTGGGAGGTAACAGAAGCTTCTTTGTAGCTTCCTTTGTTTCAGTGGTATTTGCTGCATACAGGTAAGATTTTAATTTTAGACCGAAGGTATGATGCCAACCAGGGCCAAAACTGGTTTCATTCAATGGATACCATCCGCCATGGCAGGGAACGGGTAGTTTCCCCAAATATTTGAGTGTTTTCTCTCCCTTGTCTTTGGCCACCAATCCAGCCACGAGTTGGAAACCCCAGCTGCTTATGGCTCGGCAAAGTTGATCTTTTTCTTCATCAAGGCGTATAGGCAGGTCCGGTGTGACAGGAATAAGTACATTACGAAGAATGGATTCAACACCAAAAGGCTGAACCAGGGAAGAAGAAAGATACCCATGCAGGGGATGTTTTTTTATACCCCCGCGTTCTCCCGCTATATGGACAGTGATTCCCTCATTGAGAAAAGCAATGTGAGATCTAAGTTCTCGCGGGATTTCATCAACTGATTGATCCGGGAGGACTTCTTCATCATCGCCCGAGCTTCGCGGCCGGAAAAACACGGACATGCTATCGCTGCTAGCATGTAGTTCGTTATCGGTGCCGAGAAGAACTTTCTTCCCTTTAAGGCACTCGGACTTTCCAGGTAACAACAGCATGACATCATGCCAGAAATCATTCCAGTCAACTTTATTCTCTCGGGCAATTTCTTGGGCTACAACCTCAATGGTTGATGCGACCCAATCATCTAAAGGATCAGCTTCTATGGTCACAAATTTAAAAAAATTTATAATCTGAGAATTTCTTGAGCCAAGCCCTTCGTTAATGATATCAAAAGTGGCGTTTCTGTAAAATAATTCCTCGGTAAAAACTTTGGGTTCATCCAAGCGCGGTGGGAGGCTGGCTGACTTGACGCTTTTCCAGGAGTCGGATGTCTGAATGAGAGGTTCTTCTTTTATGTCGAGTCCGAGCTCTGAAAACTCTTTTTCGATTAAAGAAAACCAATCTTCTCCATTCGTCTCTTGCGAGGATATTGGAACAAGGATGTCCAAGATTGCTCGGGCTTCATCAAGCCCTTTTCCACCAAGGTGCTTAGTGACGATGTGAGCGGCTCTTTTAGCCATTTTTTCGATCAAAATCTTGTTAAATTTAAATTTTTCATCATCAAAAACAACTTTCGTACGTCTAATATCTCCATAGAATGGGGCATTCAAGTGGCAGGCCGCGCCGCTTGACTGTTCGGTGGGCAGAAAAATACTGATCAAACCTTTTTCCGGGCTTTCGCCCACACGGACGGCCAGAGATACCTCAGCCCTCCTGATTTTGGGCCACTTCCCGGGAAGGCTGGACACGGCCCGGCGAATCTCTTCAGCTTCTTCGGGTTTTTCTTCGCCACCAATCATCCATTTCCAAAGCCAATATCTTTTTGTATCGGCATACTCTGTTTCATCCACGAGAACATCTATGTCGATTTGCTGGGCATTGCCTAAGTCTGGCAACAGGTGGCTTTTTCTCGTGACAAAACGCTTGGTACGTGGGGTTTCTATCCAAAGGCTTTTGGCCTTGTTTAAAAAAAGAATGGTATTTTCATCCAACTCTTCGATTATTTGCAGGGCCAGATCCCTTGCCTTTTCGCTTGTGAAAGGCAGGCGAACCACCGTGGCGAAACCTTTTTTCTCGAATTTTCGCACTAATGGGGTTTTATCTTGATCACTTATAGGCTCCGGAAGAAGGTAAGGTGATAGGAACCTGAGTTCTGAAGCGATTCCTTCAAAGCCTAAAGCCTGCCACCGGCCTCGGAAAGCATCTAATTTGCCTTTTCGCCAGTCCACCAAAGGCACTTGGCAACCAATATTCAGATCAGGATTATCGTTGCCGTTTAAAAGTGCCTGGATGGGTTTTTCAAATGATTGAATGATCCCAGGGTCGAACCGGAAATTGAAACCGTTGAAGAATGATGAAGTTTTTTCTTTGAGTGAGAAGATTTCCGGCGTGTGCGTGATCTCCAAGACGCTTCGGAATCCTATGCCCTTGTTTCCTATGTCTTTCTCCGGGTCTTTGTCGCTCTGGCCAAAACGAGATAAGCTGTTGAAGTTTGGTTCCATGAAAGGCAATCCGTCATTGGCCATATATAGAGCGCCAAATGGTAGATCATTGGTGATCACAACCTCAATACGTCCCTCATCTTCAGGTGTGTCTTCATCGGCCTTTTGTTTCTCAATGTCAAAAAGAGCGTCATGTGCGTTTTGGATAAGCTCGATCAAGAACCGACCATGGTATTGGTGCTCCACCTGTTCAGTGAGATTGTGCAGGCTTTTATAGTTAGATGTACCGTTGGCCAATTCATCTAGGAAGGTATGAATTTCTCCTCTGGTCTTTTGTATGACTTTTTCAGCATAACCGGACGGAGCTTCTTCGACGTCCTGATGTACCTTCACAGTTTTCTGGCTTATTGTATTGCCTACCATAGACGTTTTTTATGATCCTCCAACGAAATTTTAACTTTTTTGACCTCAGGAGTTATAAAGGGTGTAATACCTGATAATATCAAGCCATAACGTCGCAAATCACCGGCTGCCAAAAGGTGCAGAGCGAAGCGGCGCAGCTTTTGGCAGTCCGAGTGAATTTGCATTGTTATGCGATTTGAAGTAAATAGGCTCCCAGGACATAAATTAAAAGCTTAATTTCCCTTTTTCGCCAAAGAATTTTTTTACGAGAACTCCATTGCTGTTAATAATGAAAATACTATTTTTGTGAGATTCATGACTCGTGAAAGGAATAGGACTTGCCACATAACTCCATTTGCTATAAGTCCACACCTCATATTTATCTTCTGCAAACATATCTTCAGGAGGTTTTTTAAGAAAGACTCTATACATATAGTTTTCTAATCCTTTTTTATCGAAATTCATCATCTGTTCAGGGTGACCAAGTGCTGATGCAATTTCATCTTTTGTGGTTTTTCCTTCCTCGAATGCATTAACAGTAGATTTTGACAGATTACTACTTCCAGTAGAAGCGCATGCTGCCAAAAACGCTGTCAATAAAATTGCCGATATAAGCCGCAAGTGATTCAACGCATTTCCTTTGTACATAATTTTCTCCTTTTGGTTGTCGTTGATTGTATGCCTGGGAGCATAGTTGCCTTGGCGCATAACGCCTGCTATGAGGGGCTGGGAAAAGCTTGCTATGGCCTTGGAAATTATAAAAAAGATGACTTTTAGACGACTTGCGCAAAAAAGAAAAAGTCGTCCGCTTTTCCCAGTCCACCTCCATGGCTTTGTTCGCTGTTTACGATAAGTTACGCAACTTCAAGTCGTAGTTTTTTACCTAATGCCTGAACAAAATTTTCAAGGGTAGATAGTTTGATGTCCTTCGCATGATTTTCGATACGAGAAATAGCAGATTTTTTAGTTTGAAGCTTTTCGGCTAGCTCTTCCTGGGTTAATCCTGCTTCTTCACGGGCCATTTTTAACATAACCCCAATTTTGAATTCTTCGTATCCTCCATCATAATCCTTTGTAAATTCAGGGTCACGCGCCTTACGCTTGGCTATGTATTTTTGCAAATCACTCATTTTGAATTCCTCCTCGTGAAATAATCACGTTTTCGTTTTTCAGCAATTTGAATAATCTGGCGAGGAATTTTTTGGGTTTTCTTTTGAAAGGCATGATTCAGCACTACAAGTTGAGAGCCATCAAAAAAACCAAGTAAACGGAATATATCACTTCCAAATTTTATCCGAACTTCCCAAATATTGTCTGTGTTGATTAACTTTTTAAAATATTTTGATGGAATAGAAGGAAGCTCTTCAATTAATCCTAATATCCACGTGACTTTTTGGGCCTGTTTTGATGTCAGTGACTCTAAAAATTCCTCGACAGGACACTTGCCTGATACAGTTTTATAAAACAGTATTTCGCGCATATTTTATATGGTTAACATGTCGGTTAACTTTGTCAAGGATTTTTTTGCGCATTTCCACAGCGAACGGCTGGCATGAGGGGCTGGAAAAAGGCTTGCTACAGCCTTGGAAACAATAGCAAAAATGACTTTTAGACGGCCTACGCAAAAGAAAAAAAGTCGCCTGCTTTTCCCAGTCCACCTCCATGCCTTTGTTCGGCGATTTCGCCAGTTGATTTGAATATTGCCCATTTTGATACCAAAAACGACGTTATTGGGCAGCAAATAGGGCATTTTACCGATTTGATCGTGTAGTCTCAGTCGGTTAGCTTGGCCTGATCCCAACTCTACTGTCGAGTCGATTCATGCAATCAACTATTCTTGGTATTTTTTCTCCTCCAAAAGCCTAAGCCCAATAAGCCAGAACAAAATAACCAGATAGTTGCTGGTACTGGAATAGGAGATGTTTCGGCTGATATAGAATAGATACGATTACGATTGTATGGAGATCCAGGCCCTGTAGTGGGAAAAGTTAATGTACTTCCAACGCCTATAACCATTTGGTTTTGTAGAGTCCATCTTACTTCCTCACCACCGAAGTCAAAGGGGATAATTGCGGGATTAGTGAATGTCCAGCCTACATAATCGCCAACACTGTAGTGAATCTTATCACTATCTGCTATAGTAAAAGTGTTCAAACCAATATTTGTTACTGTAAAACTATTCTGTCCGGTTACTTTAAAAATATTGTTTTCTATTCCTTTATATGTCTGAAGGTAAACTGTACCGTGTCCTTTCGGCAAGCGTGCATGAAAAACAAATTCAAATAAGGTAGTATCGGTCATTCAAATCACGTAATATTATATAAGGAGGATGACCGATGAATCTTATGCAGCCTTCAGGCGAGTACAGTCTGGATGAAGTACGGGAAAAATTTAAACAATGGCGTAACAGCCGGGATAGAGGTAAAGCCATTCCGGAAGCATTATGGGAAGCCGCTGCCTCGTTATACCCTGCCTATTCTCTGCACCGTATATCAAAAGCCTTGAGCCTCAACCTATAATACTCCCCAAAAACTGGACAGTTGTTTAAGGTGTAAAATGAGTATATCCTGATCAACAAAAAGGAGGCTCATCAATGGGTAAAATTCGAAAAAATTACAGTGCATCATTCAAAGCTAAAGTAGCGCTTGAAACGGTTAAAAAGGAAAAGACGATTTCTCAACTATCTAGTGAATATGGAGTTCATTCAAATCAAATAAATCAATGGCGAAAGCGTCTATTAGAAGAATTGCCCGATATATTTTCAAAAAAGCGTCAAAAAAAAGAAAAAGACGCTGAAGAATTCCAGGCGGAGCTTTACCAGCAAATCGGCCAATTAAAGGTCGAATTGGACTGGCTAAAAAAAAAATCTAACCTTCTCAATTGATATAAAGCGTCAATACATTGAGCCGAATCATTCTTTGATACCGGTAATGCGCCAGTGTGATCTTTTGGGAATAAACAGATCAACCTATTACTATCAATCCTGCAAAGATGAGAGCTATAACCTGGCTCTCATGCGATTGATAGACGAAGAATATACCCGATATCCGTTCTACGGTGTTGAAAAAATGACGGCCGTATTAAAGCGACAAGGGCACACTGTTAATCCTAAACGAATAAGACGTTTGATGCGGCTTATGGGACTTGAAGCTATATATCCAAAACCAAATTTGAGCAAAGCATCAAAAGAGCATAAAATTTATCCATACTTGCTGCGAGGCGTTTCCATTGAGCAAGTTGACCAGGTGTGGTCAACGGATATTACCTATATCCGTTTGAATTCAGGTTTTATCTATCTTGTAGCAGTGATAGACTGGTTTAGTCGGTATGTCCTGAGCTACGAATTTTCAACCACATTGGATAAGGATTTTTGTATAAAAGCCTTACAGGGTGCCTTAAAAATTGCAAAACCTAAGATTTTTAACACGGATCAAGGCAGTCAGTTTACCAGTGATGCCTTTACCGGCGTTTTAAAAAAAGCCGATGTGAAGATCAGCATGGACGGCCGGGGCCGTGCTCTGGATAACATTTTCGTAGAGCGCCTTTGGCGTACCGTGAAATATGAACGTGTTTATCTTCACAATTATGAGACCGTCAGGGAGGCTATTCAAAACATTGGAGAATATTTTGGCTTTTACAATAATGAACGACTCCATCAATCTTTGGATTACCAGACCCCGGCAGAGATATATTTTAAAACTTTTCCAGGGTAATTTCAGAACCACTTTGTATAATTAATTAGAATACCATTAAGTCGTATTGATATTATAAAAAATGTTTCCTGCTGCAAACAAGATAAAAGCGTACTATCCAACACATAATCAGTTGGTAGTAGAGTTTATTTGAATATTGCATAACGCTAATCAAATATATAGCGTATTTTTAGGATGATTTTTTGAATAGCGTTACACTTAATTCAACATGCTATATGTTTTGGAGGTAAAAAAATGAGAGGAGGAAAACGTGCAGGGGCTGGTCGAAAAAAGAAACCAGACCATTTGAAACGAGAGCTTGTGACAATTAGATTACCACAGTGGATGATTTCACAGCTCAAGAGGAATGGTCAAATTGGTTATTTAATTGAGAGTCAATTGGCGAAAAAAGATTTTTTGAATTTGCCGGATGATTACGAAATTGATAGTTAAGATCGGACAAATTAAAGGAAGTAACAGGCAAGATTTATCAGCAATGGTGATCAATGTGAGGTTGTAAAAATAATATATTTTGGTGAATGCCCTATTCAACGTGCGGCATAAGTTATAAACATATTAATATTGAATTTTAACAGTATGTTAATGAGATACAAAAAAGTTATAAACATTTTATCAATAAGTTATGAACATTTTAGAATGGTATTATTATTTATTAAATCAATTAGTTAAGTTGTTTATGAACATTTTTATGATAAACAGAAACATATTTTTTTTATTTACTATTATTTTTTTAATTTTCAGGATTATTTATAGCTCAAAAGCGCACCTTAAAAAACCTTGTTTTTTGTCTTGACAATGGGGAGTACCTTAAGGTTCAGGACAAAAACGTTCCTGTTCCTCAAATTCGGCCTGATCTTTGTGGGAATTGTTTTTGGCCTGGATGCGGTGGTATTGATTTCCAACCCTGCAGTATTCCGACAGGTCCCGCTCGGGTTTTTGATTTTTGGAAACCTGGTGGGCATAGCCAAAATTATGATTTTTGTTACGGCTGGATTATACTATTGCTCTTTACATAATTTTTGTCCACTCCCGATAATGAGCGGCCAAAAAACAATCTCTCCGAGATATGTGAAAATATTGACATTAGGATTTATGGCGGCTTTCACATATTCATACCTTCTTTTCAAAATAACAGATCCTCAAATTCCGGCAACGCTGAAAATTCAAAAACAGGCGCTCTCCCCTTTTGTCACAGCGCTTGTAATGCTCGAACTTGCAATTGTTGAAGAAATTATTTTCAGGCTGGGAATACAAAATTTCATAGTAAAGGTTTTTAATCTTGAAAATCGTCAATACTGGATTGCAATATTGATAACATCTTTTTTCTGGGCGGTATCACACCTTGGCACGCTCGATCCGGCATGGGTTAAATTCGTTCAGGTTTTTCCGGTGGGCATCATGTTAGGCTTTTTTTTCAAAAAATACGGCATGGAAAGCACACTGTTTGTGCATGGCGCTTACAATATCGGGATGGCGATGATTTCATGACAAAAACATATACAAGCAAATACGAAGATTCCGGATCAGGCACTATTATCCCGATGGGGTCATCCGATGCCGGCAGCAGTAACAGGATTTTTCCGCATTTACTGGATGCAATTTCACAAATTCAGCAATTTTACATTATTGAATCAAAAGGCAAAGAAATACCGGATGATTTTTTAACCATCCGGGGCAAGCTTAATTTTTTTCGTAGGTTTTGGCGCCGGTTTTTTCGAGGCGCTTATTTTTGCTTTTCTAATGTGTCTGACTTTACCTATGATCTCGGATCAAAATATCCGTGCCTGGATTGCCGGATATTTTCCACCTCTTGAATATGATGTTTTTATCTGGTTGATCAACCTGATACCGGTTCTTATTTCCGGGGGATTATGCTGCTATATGGGCCGTTACCATATCGGCAAAATCACCAAAAGAGCAGTAGATATGCTTTTATTCGGTCGTTTCTGCTCGCTTTGCGTTAAGGGGCTGCTTTTATTTTTTGTTTTAATGTTCATATCAAACCATATCACCCCTGAATCCACCTGGAACTTTTCAAAATATGTGATGCTTAAAAAATATCATCTGGCCGTAAAGCTGTATGACATCATCCTGTACCTGAAACCCCTGCTTGTAAAAAGAGCTTTTGAAACCCTGGCCATATTCGGAGTTGCCATGGTTATGCCCTTTCTAACGATTTGGGGGGTGGATTGGTATAGAAAATTTATTGAACTTAAAAACAGGGAAATTATGGAAAGATAATGTTTCGAAAACCGTCAACTTTTTTAGGCCATGGCTGGAGTCTTGAAAATCAAGGCAAAATTAAAAAAATAAGCTTGCCTGATTCTGCCAGGAAAGGGCATCTTTTTTGTTTCGGAACAACCCGAATAGGTAAAACCAAACTGATTGAACAGATGATCGAACAGGATATCCGCAAAGGATATTCAGTTGTTTTTTTCGACCCCAAGGGTGATCCGGATATTTTTTCAAAAATAGTCCAGGTCGTTAATGAAGAAAAATGCCAAAAAGCTCTCAGCCTGGTCACTCCGATTTTTCCGGAATGTTCCGCTCAAATAGACCCTTTATCACATTATTACATGCCGGAAGAGATTGTTTCCCATGTTATTTCGGGCATCAAGGCTAAAGAAGAATTTTTTATTAATATCGCCTACGAGACCACCCTGATCGTGATCCTGGCTTTAATTGAATTTGCAAAAATTAAAAATGAAAAACCGATCTTTAATTTTAATATCATCAAGGAGAGGATTTCTTATAAAGACCTGGTTAATATGAAAACTCAACTTGGGAATTTTTGACCAACGCCGCAAAAAGGTAAAATAAGGAATTTATGGTCAAAATTCCCTAATTGATAGTTGGTAAGTCCTTGCTATCGTTCCGGTCATATGACTGGCACTATAATCCAGCTAAGCTCTTTCTGAAGCTGGACACCACCGGTAAAGGGTGGGAATTGATACCCCTAAATTTTGTGCAACCTCCCGAGGTGGCATTCTTTCAGCCAAAAGCTTTTTAGCCGCTTCGACTTTACTTGGAGTCATTGTGCGTCGGCGTCCCCCCACCCGGCCTCGTTTCTTTGCAGCCATTAACCCTGCTTTGGTCCGCTCTATTAGCAGCTCCCGCTCCATCTGAGCAAGGGAGGCCATTACGTGAAAAAAAAACCTGCCCGCTGGCGAGGTGGTATCAATTCCATCGGTAATGCTCTGAAAGTGAATACCGTCCTCCTCAAGCTTTCCCACCAAGTCTATTAGTCCCTTTAAATTGCGCCCCAATCGATCAAGCTTCCAGATCACAAACGTATCGCTTGATCGCAGATGGGAAAGCGCATCGTCTAGCCCGGGTCTCATTTTGTGTATACCCGATAATTTGTCTGAAAACATTCTCGAACAGCCTGCTTTTTTTAAGGCATCAAATTGCAAATCCAGATTTTGATCTTCTGAAGAGACACGGGCATAACCTATCAACATGGAATTTTATCCTTTCTCAAAACTCGTTTTTATTATAGTAAATTGAGAAATATATTTCAAGAAACCTTTTTGAGAATAAAAATGGACATTTTGAAGGTGTTCTTGGCCAAAGATAAATCTTTTATCAAAAACGACCGTTTTTAAGAAAACAGGACCACCTATGGCTGATCCCGGGAAAAGGCTAAAAATACTCACCGATAGTGAGATTAAAGAGTTGTATGGCCTACCCGAATTTAATGTTGAGGAAAGGGCAAAGTATTTTGCACTCAGTCGGGCAGAAGAAAATGTATTAAGTTCTCTACGATCAATCCGGTCAAAAATTTACTTCATATTGCAGTTAGGGTATTTCAAGGCAAAGAAAATGTTTTTTGTTTTCTCTTACCGTGAGGTTGAAGAGGACATTGAGTATATCCCGCACAAATATTTCTATCGCCATGGTCATGAGTTAAGGGACATCGAAGTGTCAAAGCCCACTCGCTTGAGTCAACAGAGGCAAATTTTAGAACTGCATAGATATCGTGTTGCGACAGAAGAGACCAGAGAGAAATTGGAGGAGAAAGCCAATTTTTTTGTGTCCATTCACTCTAAACCTATCTATATTTTTCGTGAATTGCTTAGTTACTTGGAAACTCATCGTGTCGTCATTCCCGGCTACAGTGTTATGCAGAATATTGTTGGGAAAGCGCTTACGACCGAAATGACCCGCCTTGTAACGGCGATTTCTCAATATATTTCTGAAGAGAATTACGAAGCCTTTGAAAAAATTCTAAGTGCTGAGGAAGGTGGGCTTTATGAACTTACTCTATTGAAAAAAGAGCCGAAGGACTTCAGCTATAAAGAAATATCTCAAGAAATCAAGAAATTAGAAGTCCTCAAGTCTGTCTATAATCTAGCAGAAGAGTTTTTGCCTAATGTCAGGATCTCAAACGAAAACATCAAATATTATGCCTCATTGGTAGAGTATTATACCGTTCAAAAGATGAAGCGAATCAACAGGGAGACGGCTTACTTATATCTGCTCTGCTTCATATTTATCCGGTACCAGAAAATTAATGACAATTTGACCAAAACCTTCCTCTATTACGTGAGCCAATTTCTTGCCAACGCAAAGCAGATCGCCAAAAAAAAAGTATATGAATACACAGTTGAGGGGAACAAATATGTCAAAGAGGCAGGGCGGCTCATAGAATTATACATAAATGATAATATCCCGAAGGATACGACATTTGAAGACATACAGGAAATAGCCTTCTCCATTCTGGAAAAAGACAAAATACCTTTTCTTTCCAAATTCATCTCCAAAACAAAGATTGATGTCGCCGACTATGAATGGAATCATTATGTGGCCGAATCTTCGAAATTTAAGAAGAATATTAGACCACTCTTTCTAAATCTTGAATTTAAGAGCCAGATCGAAGAAGATCCACTTCTTGAAGCTGCAACTTTTCTCAAAGATTCATTTCTTAAGAAGAAAAGTTTAAGCCAGATCAAAAAGCAAAATTTTCCACAGGAGTTTATCCCCAAAAAAATAAAACGCTACATCTTCGAATCACGGGAAGTTAAAAGAAAAGGAAAGAAACGTAAGATAAAAGCGATAAATGGCGACAAGTATGAGTTTTTGGTTTATCGCCTCTTAAAAAATCGTCTTGATGCAGGAGAGATATTCATAAGGAACAGTCTGAATTTTAAGAGTTTTGAGGATGATCTCGTTGATAATGAATACTGGGAGAAGAACAAGGAACAATTGATTAAGGATCTCGATATTCCCTTTTTGCAGATGTCGATTGATGACATATTGGCTTCTTTTGAAGAAGAACTTGAGAGCTCCCTGGAAGCCGTCAACGTACGAATAAAGGAAGGGAAAAATAAGGACATCAAGATCACCGGGAAGGGGGATAATATCAAGTGGAGCCTTCCGTACAAAAAGGAAGAAGAGTCCGTAAACAATCTTATCTATGAGCAATTTCGCCAAATAGGAGTTAACGATTTGCTTTATTTTGTTGATGAGCACTGCGACTTTATATCTTCTTTCACTCATATCTTGGACAGATATGTTAAAAATGAGATCGAAGATCACAGGATTATTGCCGGCATTGTCGCCTTTGGTACCAATATTGGTCTTTCCAAAATGGCTGAAATTTCTGATATGAACTATCAAGAGATTGTGCCCACTGCTAACAACTTCATAAGGCTCGAAACTCTTAAAAAGGCCAATGACAAAATTAGTAATGTTATGGCCACGTTGCCAGTTTTTAAATATTTCAATATCAGAGAAGAAACCATTCATTCCAGCAGTGATGGACAAAAATATGAAACTCAATTTAACACCATCAACTCCCGGTACTCCCCCAAATACTTTGGCCTGAAGAAAGGAATATCAGCTTACACTATGGTAGCAAATCATATTCCCGTGAATGCCAAAATTATTGGGGCCAACGAACACGAAAGCCATTACGTTTTTGATCTACTCTTCAATAACTCATCAGAAATCATTTCCGACCGGCATTCAACAGATACCCATGGTACGAATCAAGTAAATTTTATCCTTCTCCATGTTTTCGGGCATATGTTCGCACCACGTTACGCCAAACTCGGTAGTAGGTCCAAAATGATATATGGCTTTAAGAATCCAAAGCAGTACGGAGATTATCTGCTCAAACCCATTCGTAAAATTAACGCCAAGCTCATCAAGGAAGAGTGGGAAAACATTTTGAAAATCTTTGTCTCTCTCGGTTTCAAATCTTCGACACAAAGTACCATTATCAGGAAACTAAGTTCTTATGCACGAAAGAACAGAACCAAAAAAGCTCTTTGGGAACTGGATAATATTGTAAAAACACTTTATATCCTTAAGTACGTTGATTCTATAGAGCTTAGACGCAATGTTCAAAAGGCCCTGAACCGAGGCGAAGCCTACAACAAGCTCAGGAAGGCTGTCTTTTACGCATTCTTTGGAAAATTCCGTGTGAAAACAGAACTGGAACAGCAGATATGGAGTGAATGTACCCGGCTTATCACCAATGCTATCATTTTCTATAATGCATATATTCTTTCGGAATTACTCAAGAAGAAAGAAGCGAATGATATGGCTGAGACCGATTTTATAAAAGCAATCTCGCCGGTAGCATGGAGGCATATAAACCTATACGGAGTATATGAATTTCACAGGAAAGCGAGTTTTATAAATATATCAGAAATCATTAACAATCTTGATGAGAAATCAATGGGGATTCATCTGACAGAAGGCTCCAGATATTTGAACTGAAATTCCTTATTTTACCTTTTTGCGGCGTTGGTCAAAAATACCCAACATGTCACAAAGAATAATGAACACCCTTTCCGGATTTACCACTGATATTGAAATTTATTCCATTGATGAAGCATTCCTGGACATGTCTCAGTTCAAACGATACGATTTGACTGATTATGGACACAAAGTTCGATCTACAATAAAACAATGGACAGGCATTCCTGTTTCTATTGGCATTGCTGAAACCAAAACCCTTGCTAAAATCGCAAACAAGATCGCTAAAAAATCTGTAAAGGCAGAGGGTGTTTTGAATTTAACCGCTTCACATTATCAAAACAGGGCGCTTGAGATAACAGACGTTGGAGATGTTTGGGGTATAGGACGCAGTTATTCCAAGTTTTTGAACAATTATGGCATTCATAATGCCCTGCAACTGCGTGATTCTGATGACAACTTTATAAAGAAAAAAATGGGCATTACGGGAATCCGGCTGCTTCAGGAACTAAGAGGGATTTCCTGTTATACTTTGGAACACTTTCCACCCCCAAAGAAAGGCATAACTGTATCCAGAACATTCAAAAATTCAATAGAGTCCTTGAGTGACCTGAAAGAGGCTGTCGCTGCTTATGCGTCTCTTGGGGGTGAAAAGTTGAGAAAAGAACATTCTGTTGCGGGAGCACTAATGGTTTTCCTTATGACCAATCGTTTTAAAAAAGAAAATTATTATGTCAATGTTGAAACTATAAAGCTTCCTGTTGCAAGCAACGATACTTCTGAGCTTATCCATTATGCACATAAGGGCATTGAAGCGATTTTCAGAAAAGGGCGCTTGTACAAAAAGGCAGGTGTCATGTTCAGACATTTAGTCCCTGAAAGCCCAATACAAACAAATCTTTTTCATTGCATAGATTTCAAACGTTCAAAACAGCTCATGCAGACTTTGGACGAGATAAATAAAAAAATGGGCTCAGATACTTTAAAATACGCAGCAGCAGGTATAACCCTCAACCAAAGGTGGAAAACCGTATTTAAGAGACGTTCACCTTTATATACAACAAATTGGGATCAGCTGCTTAAAGTGTCATGAGTAAGTAGTGTTGCTCTGGAATTAAAGGCATAAAATTTTATAATTTCAGTTGAATAGCAGTATATCTGCAATGGATGACCGAACAGAAAGGATATAAAAAAGAGTACAACTGTCCTGAAAGATGAATTAACAGATATCCAGGAAGTTATAAGGGTTTATAGTTCTACAGATGCGGAACGTAAAATTACTGAAAGGATTGCTGTTCAAAAAAAGCTTTGGAAAATCTTTGCATTGGAAAAAATAAAAACCAGTTGTCACTACACAAATAAAATAGTAAAATAGTTTGTTTTCAATTGGTTATAACTATAAAAAAGGGCTATGTGGAAGATTCAGGTTTACGCATAAATGTCCGTGGTACCCTAATTCCTATGTTGCGTTTCGTACCTTTATGCAAGATGACCCGATGTAATGAAGGACTTTCCGATTCAGTGAGCGTTTTGTCCCAGCGCTATTCTGCTTTTAGGAATTTTTATTGCGTCAAAACGCAGCTATGTTTTAATTGGGCCCTAATTCGAATCTCATTTTAAACCATCCTTTGCAATTTTGTGCAGCATAAATAACGATTACATCTTTCCCAACTTGAGATTTTTTGAAAGTCTTCAGGATTTTTTTACCTTGTGTAAGAGATAATGCCCGCACGTCATCATCCAATAATATATGCAAAGGTACGGCACCATCGCTCTGATCATATTCATCAAAATTTAAGCCTAATGCACATCGTTTCTTTCCGATTTTTTTCGCATAAAAACACAGAACGTTTCTTCTGGATTCAATTATTTCCTGAATTTGTGAATGTGAATATTTTTTCGATGAATCATAATTATCAAAAAAACAACTATACATTGTATATTCCTGTGTTGATACTGATTAACGGCTAAGGAAAAAACTGGTGCAGCTTTTTACGTCCGCACCAGTGAATGGTTGTGTGCTTTCCCCAATAGCCGTTTAATTCCGTAAATAGCAGTGACTCTTTTTGAGACGTGATCAGATAATTTCACTTGTTTTTAAAATATAAGTCAACCATCCTGTTAAGCTCTATTTTAATTTTTTCCACAAGCTTGCGGGGCTTAATCAATTCAGCGCTTTTCCCAAAAGAGAGAATCCAGGCGATTGTTTCAGGCTCTGATGATGCACTGAATGTCAGTTGAAGGATGCCGTTTCTTTTTCTGACAATTTTCTGGTCAGGACTCCATATCCGTTCTGAAACATAGGCCCCGGCTGATCCTGAAAATTCAACCGTCACCTTAAAGATTTCTTTCTTGATTATCCCGAAATTCCGGTTAAATACTTTTTCAAAATTATAGTCTCCAGGAAATTCAAAAACACGATCCGTAACTTCGATTTTCTTGATCCTGTGAATCGCAAGGAGCGGGTCAAATTCAGGTTCTATATATTTTTTCCCGGGAGCCTTTGCCATTTGAGCATGGAGATAAACCGTATCCCTGCTTGAAAAAATTTTTAGCGGTTTTATGTAAAATGTTTTTGAATCGGCCTCCACTAAATTTTTATAGGTCAGCTTGCATACTTTTTGGGTCTCCATAGCCGTAGCAAGGAGCCGCATCGTCTTCTGGTAGGGCGTATAATCAATGCTTCCGGGAGCAAAGACACCATAAAGCTCCGCTGAAAATTCTTTTTGCAGCGGCAATTGAGCAATGCTTTTTTCCAGCGCCCGAGTTGCCTCGCCAAAAAAATCATTTCCCAGCAAATGCCTGGAAAAGACAGAGCACATAAACAGGGTCCGGAGCTCACTCTCCGTCAAATTCAGGGTCGGCAGCCGCTGGTTTTTCTTTATCTGATAATAATTTCGGGTTCCCTTTTTAGACAGCTCAACATAGACGCTGTATGAACTTTCAATAACATCGACCAGCCTCAGGATAGTCTGTTTCGAGCAGTCCAGCGTTTTTGCCAGTTCGGTCAGTGAATGCGGCCGGCCGGCAAACAGGAGTTTTGCAAAAAGTTTGATCGCCCTGCCAGCCTGATCTCGTTCAACTTTTTGTTTTTTCAGCATATTATACCCTTTAAAAAAACTGCAAAGCCGTTCCGCTATATGGAATGGTAGCATGTTATAATAGTTTTAAACAATAAAAAAAGGAGGGCAAAAAATGAATAGAAACTCTTTACAAAAACAATGGCTGGGTGGCAGCGGAAGCATCAATTTGGCAATCATCGGGATTAATCCGGATTACGATAAAACCGACTGTTTTATAATTCGAAGGTGCCTGACATACCTCAAACGCCACCTGAAGCGTTATTTCATACTTAATCTGGAGACAATGGCAATAATCTGCTGGATAGCTGGCCCGAAAATGGAAGCTATGGGAGATTTCCTGATCGATTTTTTTGATGACCAGCGGCATGCCGAATATCTTGAAGAGCTTGCCGAAACAGCGGGAGACCATGACGATTACGCCAGGGTTGCCATGGAAATGCTGAAAAGACTCTCTGTGGCCGGGCTCCGGAAATTCAAAGATTTTATCTGTGCTTTGATCAATCAAAGAAATAAGGATTTAAAATACAGGGGAGAATCCGAAATCGAAAAAAATATCTGTAAATTACAGGAAATGTTCAAGCTGAACAAGGCCGATATCGAACTTTGCATATTCCTTTTTGCCATCGAAAATTATGAAGCGCCGGAAGCCTTTTTTGATTCTCACTTAAACTGCATCAAGTTTGCCGGCAAAAAATATTTGAACAATATTCTCAACCTGGATCGATCCATTTTAAATAGCGTCTTAAACGGGCAGTTAAACAAATCCGGAATACTTGAAACCGACAAATACAGCATAAATCTTAATGATGATTTTATCTGTTTTCTCCAAAATCCGAATCAGCGGCCCCTTAGAGAAAATTTTTATTCATCAGTATCACGCGCGCCTGTTCCTTTAAATCATTTTATGATTGAGGATGCCAAAATGAAACATATCCTCAATATCATGAATCAAAAACCGAAATCATCGACCCACCTGCTTTTATATGGAGCTCCCGGCACCGGAAAAACAAGCTTTGCCAAACGATTAGCGCAGGAGCTAGATATTCCGGCCTACGAAATCGCCAGGAAAGATAACAATAAAGCGGAATCAAGACGTTCCTCCATTATGGCCTGCATCAATATGACCAATTCCGGGGAAGGCTCGCTGATTATTGTTGATGAAGCAGATAATCTTTTGAACACTTATAATGCATGGTTCTCACGGGGTGAAACCCAGGACAAGGGCTGGTTGAACGAACTCCTGGAACAGCCTGGGCTGCGTTTAATCTGGATAACAAACAGCATCGACGGTATTGATAAATCCGTGCTGCGGAGGTTTGCTTTCAGCCTGCATTTCAAGCCCTTTAACAAACGCCAGCGTGTACAGCTCTGGGGCAATATTATAAAAAACAACAAGTGCAAACGTTTTTTCAATGCCGAAGAAATAAATGCTTATGCCCAAAAGTACAATGTCAATGCCGGGGTAATTGACCTTGCTGTAAAAAAAGCCGGGGAAACAGCATACGGCCCGAAAAATGAATTTCACAAGGCCGTCAGGCTTGGCTTGGAGGCCTACCAGAGCCTGCTTAATGACGGGCAGCCTCCGGTCAACAATGAACGGATTGAAAAAAGTTATTCCCTGGAGGGCCTTAATATTTCAGATGACCCTGATTCCCTTATGCTTCGGCTTGAAGCATTCGATCAACACCTGCGAAGCACAGGTGGAGAAAATATCAGCAATATAAACCTGCTTTTTTACGGACCTCCGGGCGTCGGGAAAAGTGAACTGGCCCGTTATATCGGAAAGCGGCTTGACCGTGAGGTTATCTGCAAAAGATTCAGCGATATTCTTGATAAATATGTCGGCGAATCGGAAAAAAACATCCGCCTGGCCTTTGAAGAGGCCGAGGCCGAAGATGCAATCCTGATTATTGATGAAGCCGATTCCCTCCTTTTCAGCCGCAAACGGGCTGTCCGTTCCTGGGAAGCAAGTCAGACCAATGAATTTCTGACCTGCATGGAAAGATTCCGTGGCATCCTGATCTGCACCACTAATCAGCTTGAAGATTTGGATCAGGCATCAATCCGGCGCTTTAACTGCAAAATTGAGTTTAAATATCTGACCCAGGACGGGAATATAATCTTTTACAATAAATTCCTACAGCCGCTGCTTAAAAGCTCGCCTGAGCCAGCAATAGAAAAACAGATCAGGCGGATCGAAAATCTGGCCCCCGGAGATTTCAAAACCGTGCGCGACCGGCTTGCATTTTATCCAAAAAAGAGACTGAGCCACATTCAATTTCTTGATGCACTCGAAGAAGAAACTCATATCAAGAATCTGCAATCCGGCAGGAAGGTTGTTGGATTTTAGGATGTCAGAGAAAGGGCGGTTATTGGTGACAAGCTGTCAGACCGGATGAACGGGCTGATGAGTCATAAATAGTGGCATGGGTATTGCTATATCTGTTGTGGCAGTGGGAAAAGGATAAGAAATAAATTGGAGGTTCCAATATGAATACATGGTTTATCCCTAAACCGGAAGAGTTTCCATCACAGCGTGCTTTATTACACCTTGGACTTAATAAAGCGGTTCGCTACTATCGTGAATTGATTGTTCCGGGAATTGGCGGGACTCAGTTCGTTCGACAATTTTCATGGGCTGTGGCTGGTCTTACTTTATCTGAAAACAAAAAAAAATACAATTCTGCCAAAATCGCAAACAGTATTGAAGCCCTTGCTTGTAAACTGGAATGGAAACACAAAAAAGAGGAATATAATGGAAAGGGGAAACTGGCATTTAGCAAAGATGATGGCAAGAACATATGGAGCTTCAAAGACCTTTCCAGCGAACAGCATTACGTGCAAGTAACATATCGGATGTCTACTGTCCGTGCCTTGGCTGGGTTGGGATTAACAACAGGTATGCGTTTTAATTCGATGGAACTGACAGAGGCTGGAAATGCATTGTCTGAAACATTTCTCAATCAAAAAAATGGCAGTAATAGCTTAAAAAACACTCTCGAAAATTGGATCGGAAAAGGCAAATCCTTTCCCAAAACAGGAAATATCATCCAGCGGCTTAATAAAACAGACGCGCTTAATAAAGAAAAGGAAATTATCCGCAATTGCCTTATGGCAGACTCTGCCGGCAAACTGGGGAATCCACAGCGGCGGCAATTTTTAATAAACACATTTAGCCGCTATAAAGTAAATATGCCTGAATTAAGTGTCATTAAAAAGAAACTCAATGAACACAAAGATTATGTAAATGATATTGAAACAGCATTAGCGTTTGATGAAATGATAGAATGCGGGCGAAGAATTATTCATAAATGTGCAGAGCTGATTGGTTCTAAATCAAAGCTTGCCGGTAATGATGAATTAAACAACAAATTGAAAGAATTATGTACCAAAATAAAAGCATATCAAAATACAAAAGGTGAAAAGCATACTGATGCTGATGCGTTTACGAATTTAATACAAGAAAAGGACAACGCAAAATTATTAAAAAATATTATAGCACGAGATGGAAATATTCTTACGCTTTCAAACGACAATATTATAAAAGGTCATCTGTTTGGTCGTCATAAAGAAATTAAAATAAACAATGAAGATTCTACTACCCAAGATAATCCTGAGGAATTTTCAACCGAAAGAAAAATCCATCAACTTTTTGAATTATGGAGGGATTGCAATTGACTGATCACGACAACTATAGAGAATCATTGCTTAATATTTTTTCTCCGCCAAAGAAGAACCTTAAAGGTGTTATGGGGTTGGTATGTGGTCTTTCGGCTGAACAAGCATTTATGGATTGCGTATTAGAACGATTCAGCGGTTTTATCGCGCTTTTTCAGGACGCACATAATAAGCCAATCCAGGCATTGCCCTGGCTTTATAATCCTTTCCCAAAAGAGAAAAAAAATTGGTCAAAAATCAAATTGATGCATGCAAAAGTAGCATTACTCGGGTTCGGAGAATCCAGAGAAGGTGTTCCCGACTATTACCGGCTTATAGTATCAACCGGAAATTGGACAAGAGAAGCTGTTAATAACAGTATTAATCTGGTCTGGTATTGTGATTTTGACACAAGCATAAATGAAAATCAAAAACAAAATGCTAAAGATATGGCCGAAGCTGTTACTTTCTGGAATACCTTGCTGGGTACAGGAAACGACAATAATGGCTATTATCAAATAGATAATCCTGTGAAGAAAAAAATTGATAATTTTTTAAATCAGATATCCAAAACTGTTAAACCACCACAAAGGGGGTATAGACCTCGTTTTATCTCTAATTTGCTTAATAGTAATGCACATAAAGTTGCCACTTTATTTGAAACAAATTCCATGGGAGCTCAGGTTATTAAAAAATTTTGTGACAGTAAAACAAAACGTAATTTTATTATTTGCGGATCTGGATTCTTTGAAGAATCAGACCCTGCTGTTAATAAAACAGAAAAAGAACCGGAAGTTCTTGAAAAATTAGTTACTCATTTTATTAAAAATAAAATCCTCACCAAAAATCCGAAAAAATGGCTTCTTGTCAATCCGGAAACCAGCGGCGCTGCAGGACAATGGATTAAGGGAAATCACTCACATAAAGAGGGTTGGAAATTTTCGCACCCGAAGCATCCTGATTTTGATAAAACACCATATCCATTTCACGCAAAATATATTTTTATCGGAAATCACAATAAAAATTATTTCGTGACGAGTGGACTGTTATATATAGGGTCCGGTAATTTAAGCAAACAAGGTTTTGCTTTGGGTCCCGGAACTTATGGAAATATTGAGACCGGAGTAGTATTTGAAACGGAAAACACTGATAAAAACACGCTATGCGCATATTTTGGAATTGATCCGGAGAAAGTTCTGGAAAATATGCCTGATGAAATAGGAAGCGAAGAAAATGAACAATCCAATGCTGAAATACAGGTGCCTCCACCTATAGACTCTTGTACCTTGAGATGGGATAAAGATAAAGAAACCGGCAAATTAGCATGGAGATGGGTGGGATCTGACTGGAAGGATGTGACCCTGTATGACCAAAGTATTCAGTTGGACAATAACGAATTGAAAATTAATGAAACTTTTGACTTTAGTTCCGGGGTAAAACTAAGCGCGACAAAGGAAGGTAAATATTTCGAATGGATTATTCCTGTTTTTAAAGAAGATGGCACCTTCTGTTCCCCGCTTATCCAGCTTAAATCTGGGCAAGAACTTATTGACGCTTTGATCAGCTTTCCCGCGACCGCATATAATAATGAAAATAATAACGGTACTTTGGAAGGGGGTAAACCAGAAGACTCTTTTCCTGCATCGGGCGTAAAAGAAACTTTTTCTGAATTACGGGATGAACTTGATAATTATCCATTACATTTTGCTACAACGCTTATTGAGACTCTAAGTGAACAGAACCAACAAATCACAAAAGGACAACTCCCTGACTGGATAGCTCATTTGCGCCGGACTTTGATTGATGGAATGGTAACTGAGAAAAAAAAACAAATGGAAGGTCTTGGTATCAATTTTATGAAGCCATTAATCGGGACGAATGGGTTTGCGCCTGAACACGCAACTGAAGAATATCAAAAAGTGATAAAGGATATTATTAAGGATTGGGGCATCAATACTTACAAAGCTTTATAAGGAAGGATTTATGCATGAACTGGAAAAAAGCATTTGAGACAATGAATAAGTTAGCGGATATCAAAACAGTTGATCCTGAGAAAACCTTTTGGAAATTCGGCCAGGAAAACTCTATCCGATGGATAGAAGAACAGCTCGACCAGGATAATCGGAAAGGAGTTCTCGTTGCTGATGAAGTAGGAATGGGCAAAACGCGTGTTGTTATGGCGGCTATCCTGTCTGTTATTCAAAATGGCGGCACTGTAGCAACGGTTGTGCCGCCCGGCCTTTTTTATCAATGGAAAAAAGAATGGGATGATTTTATTAATAACCTGAAAAAAACCAATCCTGATATCCTGAAAAATAAATCTGATAATTCTTCTGTCCTTTTACGTTCCTATAACAGCATTTTTGAAACCGCAGAGTTAGCATTTCCACTTTCCAAGAATAAAGGGAAATGGTTATTGTTGTCGCATAATTTTGGCCCACCGCATTTGGCTAATAATTCCCAGTCATGGCGATATCTTTTGCCGATTCTTGTAAAGGCGCTTCAATACGATGATAAAGGGGTACATCATAATAATAGTTATTGGCAATTGGTAAAAAAACATTACGAAGGAGATGATGAATGTATTGGCGCTGATTGCAGCAATTGTGATACTAAAAACAGTTGCAATTATATTTGGTTTGCAATGATGAATAACGCTGCTAAATATCTAAGAAAAAATAATCGCTGGCGCTTGTTTAGTAATATTCCGAAAACAGCCCTTGAAGCTAAAGATGTTAAAGAATATTTTAAAGAATGGTTTCATAGCGATAATGGTATGACAATGCTCAAGGAACTTCTTGGCCCGATTGACCTGCTTGTTATAGACGAAGCCCATAAAAGTCGAGGTAATAATAGCAGGCTTGAAACCATTATTACCAAGATTATTGATCTTAAAAGCAATAGTAAGCGAATTGCAATGACTGCAACTCCAATGGAGCTGCAACCGGAACAGTGGGAAAAATTATTTGAACGAATTGGCGAGAGCGATAAATATCCAGAAGATGAAATTAAAAAATTTGCCAATAGCCGTCAAGAAGTTATCAAGTACCCAAACAATCGGAAAAAAGTTAAGACCCTTATATCTTTAAGTAATTGTTTTACCAACGCGCTTAAGCCATTCGTAACCCGCAGACGTCGCATTAAAGATAAAGAAATGATAGATTTAATGGGGTTAAATAAAACACAAGAATATGCTACTCATCCGCACCGCAAACCGGAATCCATAGAAATACAATTCAGTAATATTAATAATAGCTGGAAGCCTTCAATCTTCGCTCTGGAAGCTATAGGAAAGGCAGCAAAGGGAATTAAGACGGAAGACAAGGAAGATAAGGAACTAAAAAGTTTGTTGAGAAAGCTGAAAGTTGCTGACAGCCGGTATGCGGCAGGGCAAATTGATGAATCAAACATAGACGATGATGATGATGATAAAATTGATAAAGCTATAAAACAATATATAACAAAATGTAGTGATGTAAAAACAGGTTTTTATTTAAAATCTAATTGTGGGAAACTTCGCAGAGTTCAATATTGGCGAAAAATTTTAAAAAAATCAGAAAACGCTTTATCCGGCCATCCTCGTGTCCAAATCGTGGCTGATGAAATTGAAAGGATTGTATGGGGAAACAACGGCACTTTGACCGGAGAAAAAGTGTTAATTTTTGGAACATTCAAGAAACCCTTACGAGCCCTTTGGGATGTCCTTAATCGCCGATCAGTTTTGCGTTTTTTTGATCGTAAGATAACTAAAAAAGAACCTCCAATTCCAGCAGTCAAGGCATGTTTAACAAATTTGGATAGTATTTGGAACGAATATAACAGGTTAACATTAAAAACAGACATAGCAATAAAAAGGGTCTTTTCTAAAAAAGAGGATTTGAAACAAGCTATTACGAAAGGAGGTAAAACCTATAAGTCAATCCGTAATAGATTTACTTTTGATGATGATTTTGTAAAGTCTTTGCCTGGGGCTGCCACTATTGAGAAAATAAAATCTGACGTTAAAAAATTATTACGAAATCGCCTGGCAAATGATCTAATTTGTCAGGGTGTTACAGAAGAAAGCCAAAATTCAGACGAAATAAAAACCAGGGCATTGAATATCTGGGTTGAATATCTTGAAGCTTATTTTGATGTTGAAAGTGAAGAGGATAAAAAATTGCAGGCAAAAACAGAATGGAATAAGCCTGCTTATTTTAATGGCAATGAAAATCAAATTGACCGTTTTAAACAATTAAATCGTTTTGCTGAAAATATAGACGAGAAAAATTTAAAGGAACTGGTCTGTAATGAAACAAAAAATATTTCTGAACGTCTCAGTTTTTTTGCACGATTGCTTGACGGTGATGTGAAAATGGAAACAAGACGTATGCTTCAAACACAGTTTAATGACCAAAAATTTTTTCCGCGGGTGCTTATCGCTCAAAGCCAGGTTGGTCGTGAGGGATTGAATTTACATAAAGCCTGCCGCACCATTATCCAGTTTCATTCCGAATGGAATCCCGGGGTAGTAGAACAGCAGATTGGTCGGGTTGATAGAATTGAGAGCTATTGGCAGAAATTAGCGGAAAAATTTAAGAAGGAAAAGAAAGATAAATCAATATCAGATGAAGAATTCCCTAAGATTATCATTAAGCCGGTTGTTTTCGAAGGAACGTATGACGCTTTTCAGTGCAAGGTATCAAAAAAGCGTCAAGAAACAATGAATGCCCATCTTTTTGGTGAATTAATAGATGCAAAAACATTAGAAAAAATCCCTAAGGGATGTGACTGGAAAGAAATTCAGGAAGCTTTAAAAAAATCAGCTCCTGACTTCTCACCGCCCGATGCCTGCACAGGATAGAGCTAAGGCAACGATTCGTGCGTTGTGCTGCAACAGGAACCATCCACCTCAATTTGAAAATTGGATGTTTTGGCCCAACCCCTATGAATGTTGGCCTCAATTAACGTGGTAAAATAATTAAGAATGCCGGTTTTTCATCAATCCTAACTTTTATCCCAAAGTTAGGATTAGGGAAAACCTTTGAATATGCTGAAAATTGCCGGATTTGATTGACGGTCTGAAAATCTATAGCGCTCAGATAAATTGATACAGGTTTGCTCAGTTAAATTGCGACAGCATAAATTGGAGGAATTGATCACTTTTTTCTTTCCAAGCAGTTTATTGAAAGCAGTTAAAAAGAAAACATGCTGAAATCATGAGGAATATTTACGGTTCATACACATATGAATTGAGCAGTTCATACGTATGAACTGTAAATTGTCGTATCAGTTTATGTGAGCATAACCGTATCAATTTATGTGAGCATAACCGTATCAATTTATCTGAGCGCTATAGGAAATAGAGCGGCCGTTTTTTTTGGTTCTCTTGTCGTTTCAAATCACCTTTTTGAAAGAACATCTTCAAAACATATCGTTCGATCAAAATAGTCTTCTTTTAAAATTCTTTGTTCCAATTCTCCACTATATATTAAGACAGGTCTTACTGATGTACTTTTTGGTACTTTTAATTTATCTATCTTTTCTTTTACATCATTCATTACTGATTTCGGTATGGTTTTCCGAAATTTTATTTCGCAGACATATAATGTATATTTTGTCTGAATCAGCAAATCTATTTGACAGGCCTTCTGTCGTTTTGTTTTTTTTTGAAAATAATACCCGGCTGTTTTTATACTGGACAGATTAATATCTAAAAGCTCACAAATAGGTCTAACGTTATTCATAATAAGATTTTCAAATTGAAAACCCATGATGATTTCCCAATCAATCATATTTTCCAGTGCAACATCCTTAAATGTCCCTTCCCGGATGTTATCACTGATAGGCTCAATATATTTAAGATAAAATCTCAGGTAATTATCTCTAAGCCTGAACCTGCACAGCCTGCTTTTTCTGTTCTGCCCCGGTTTATATACAATTTCTTTTGAAATAAAGCCCGACACAGTCATGTCGTCAATATACCTACCGATATGTCCGTTCCGTTCTTTTTTCAATTCATTCGTTATTTCACTTAATGTTCTACGCCCTTTTGCAAGCACTGACGCAATCTTTTTATAAGCCCTGGCCCGCCTTAAAAAAATGTCATTAAATATCCTGTCAAACTCGGAAAAAAGAATTCCTTCTTTACTGAAACACATTCTTTTAATATTTTCTTCTGCTGATAATTTTGGATTAATTTCTTCAAGATATCGGGGAACACCTCCGGTTACAGCAAGTATTTTCAACTTTTCTTTTGCATTTATGCGTCCGGATTTATTTCCCCAAAACATATTGCAATGATAAAGTCCCAATTCTTTCAGTGTGATTTCAAGAGACACTCTACCCATAAAGCCTGTACTATTCAGGATGTTTTTGTCTATCCATGATGTAACGGAACCGCATAGGACAAGTATAAGTTTCGATTTTTTTTTAAGCTCAGTGTCCCACAAAATTTTTAACTGACCTGCAAAATCTTTATCCTTTCCACCCATCCAGGATATTTCATCAAGAAGAACCACCGTTTTTTGATTTTTTATGACACTGTTTAAAAGCGAAAAAGCCTGATACCATGATTCCAGATTTAATTTTGGAATTGACGACTGTACGGCCAATTGCTCACTAAAAACGTTCAGTTGATCTGCGTTTGTAATACCTTCTCTTGGCGGTAATCCCTGAAATTCAAGAAAGGCTGAAGCATTTTTTCCAAATTGCTGAATAAGTGTGCTTTTACCTATTCTCCTACGCCCCCGGCATACAACAAGAGATGCTTTTTTTAAATCAAATAAATCTAAAAGCTGTTTCAGCTCTTCTACTCTTCCAACAAACATAATCTCCTCCACCTCGTTGATTTGGTGCCACAATATAATATATATTTTACGACACCATAATGACATGGCGTTGATTTTGTGTCAAATCTAATTCGCAAAAAAAAGACACAAAACATCCGAGATGAAACTTCATATCCCACAAACCAAAAACTTTTCGATTTTACGGCCTGAAGGCAGACCATAAAATTTGACGGCCCTTCTATTATATAAGGTAGAGGGAAACTTTTTTTAAGCGAGAATTTTTTTTATGATCATAAATTTTATTCGATATCTAAAACGCAAACACAAAAAAACAGAGATCAGCCTGAATCAACTTTCGAGCCTCTGGACGAATGCAGATCAAAAAAAAGCTAAAACCGCCCAAGAGGACTCTGAAAATACCGTGGCTGACTTATGGGCTAATCCCAAGCTAAAAAAATTTTATAAAATTTATATTCAGCCATATAAAAACAATCTGGGGGATGCGCTTGAATCTATCCTGAAAATTATGACCCTCCTGGATAAAGCAGGAAATTATCCTTCGGTTGCAGAAAATGATCCGACCGAAACCACGGACTTAAAGTTTTCAGAGATCACCCTGGTGGAACATACTCTGAATGTTGCCGGAAAGGTACTGGATGCCATTAAGGACAAAATCAAAGATCATGAATTGCTCGCCGGAGAAATGCTGATCGTCTCCTTGGCCCATAATTTAGGCAAACTGCCCGGCCAGGATATGCCGGTCGATTTGCCTTCTAAAAGCGCAATAGTGGCCGAGCATTTTCTCAAGAACCTACCTTTTAAAAAAACGGCCATGCAGACGATCAAAACCTATAAAAATTCACCCAGGCTGAAGCAGGCCAAAATATTGAGCATGGCCGATCATGCCGCCCGGAAAATGGAGGAAGCAATCCTTGAAAACTGAATTGATATTTTCTGCGGCTCTGCTGATTTTTTTATCAGCCTGCGCTTCTGCGCCGCCGACAACAAAAACACCATCCCCTGCTGTCCGTCTTGTCCTTAACACCGGCGGCAAGCCGGCCCGGATAAGAGCGGCAAATATTACACAAAACTATAAACCGGCTGATGCCATCCCGACAGGGATGTTCGTCATTACCGACCTGTCTGCCGGATCAGTGCCCCTTTTAAAAACTGATAAAGCAGGCAGGTCGGTATTTTCATCAAAAATCCTCAAGGGGAAAATTAAAGCAGCCTTGCAGGAAAAAATAAAAAACAAACCTGTTGTTAAACAGGAAGCCGTCTCAACAAAAAAACAAAAATCGGAAACATTGACCATCTATTTTGATTTTGATTCATACGCAATTCAGCAAAAAGAGACGGTGAAGCTTAACAAATTTATCAAAAAGCTTAACCGGCAGCCGATCCGGATTGACGGCTATGCCAGTCCGCCCGGATCAACAGCCCATAACAGGCAGCTTTCTTTGAAACGTGCCATGGCCGTTGAAAAGTATCTGATCAATCAAGGCGTTCAGGTCACAACGGTCATCGGCCAGGGAGAAATTGAAGCGCCTCAATCAAAACTAAGCCGCAAGGCGGTTGTTTCTATCAAAAGAAAGGGGGGATGCCTATAACTTGAAAAATTAAGTTCCTGCCACAATTTATCCCGATATTTCAATGCCGGGATAAATTGTGGCACCAAACGTAAGTCTCAATCATCAAATAAAGGAGAAAAAAATATGATCCAACAGATAAAGGAGAAAATAATTAAATTAAAAACCAAACTATCAAAAATTTTCAGTGACCCCGATAAATCACGCAAGTTTGGCCTGGGTATCGTTGCTGCCGGCGCAACGCTCCTGATAGCAGGGACAGCTGCTGCGTTTATACCGGTACCGGCCGCAGGTTCTTTTGCTTTTGATGTCTACGATGTAGCAGTAAATCAGCTCCTGAATGGTCCCATAGGTTTTACAGCCGGCGTTGGAGCTATGGTGTTTGGCGGCGCAATGGCTATTCAGCAGAAAATTAGCTTGGCGATCCCCTGTATTTTAGGTGGCGCATTAATAATGACTGCCGATACCATGACACAAACCCTTGGAGCAATTTTTTAACTTTTTTTCAAATAATATTCTCCCGGCGTCTTGCTAAAACATGCAGGACGCCAAACAAATCCTGGCTGAAAGAGCAATCTTTTTCTTTTCCTGTTGCCGAAATCTTTTGCCAGGCGGTTAACAGGAAAAGAAAGGAAAAATTATATTGGAAACCAAATTCCCACGCATTCCCCAATATTTATCAGCGCCTTTGCAGGTTTTGTGGTTTGAGCCTGACGATCTGGCGGTCTGCATAATCAGTTTTATGATTGCATCTATTTTTAAAGGTTTTTTCTGGTTCCTGATACTGGCCGGACCGTTTGTTTATATGCGGTATAAACTCAAGTACCCCAAAAGTTTTTTAAAGCACATGTTTTATTTTACAGGGATAAAAAATTTAAAACATTATCCATCAATTTTTTATAAAAATTTTAATGAATAAAAAAAATGAAACTTGATCTGTTTGTACAAAAAACATCAAATTTATATGCCGAAAACCGGCTGCTGAAATTTGTCGTCCTGGTTCTCGGAATCACCGTAATTATCAACAGCATCTTTTCTTACAGGGCGCTGCATTACCAGAAAACGGTAATCCTGCCTCCGGTCGTTGATCGACGAATAGTTATCAGCGGCAATGATGCCAATGAAGATTATATTAAACTTTTTGCCAGGTATTCCATCGGCCTGCTTGAAAACTACAGCCCGGTTTCTGTCCGAGCTCAATTTGACGAGCTCTTGAAACTGGTCACACCCTCTTTTTACCCTTCTTTTGAAAACACCCTGGCTGATCTGACGGCAACGGTAAATACCCTGATGATTACCAGCGCATTCTATCCCTTCCGGATCAATGTCAACAAACAAAAAAAAACAATTGCCATTAACGGAACGAAAAAACAGTTTACCGGGAGCAGCGTTGTAGATCGAGGTCAAAGCAAAACCTATATCATTGGGTATGTCATTTCTAACGGGAGGTTTTTTATCAATGATTTTAAAGAAGTCGAAAATAAATAAAATTATCACCGCTGCTTTGGCTTTAGCCATAATCAGCTTAATGGATTGCAGTCCGGTTAATGCGGCATGGTCTGTCCAGCTCGGCGCCTTCAAGAGTTTGTCCGGATTGCAACATCTGTATGACAACCTTCCGGATACAATAAAAAAAGACCTGCTGATTTGCCGCTCCGGAAATTTTTATGTTGCCAGGTATGGAATGGTAGAAAACAAAGCAAAAACAAAACAACTGGTGGCCACAGCTAAAAGCAGCGGCCTTACTTCGGAGGTGGTTAAATGTAATATGGAACTTTGTTCGGCGCCGGAGGTTATTTTTAAAGAGTCAATAAAGGCCGCTGAACATATAAGCCACCCACAGATTAATTCAAACAAAAGCTTTCAACAAAAAAGACTACAGCTTCCAAAGCTTCCAAAACAAAGCATTACATACAATCCCGACCAATTTTTTGGTAGTGAGGCCGATACTATGATTCTGCCGGAGATTACGACCAAAGTAATTTTAAGCAGCACGGATATAAACAGGGTCACCTGTAATGACGGCCCGATTAAAGATGTAGTCTATTCCAAGGAAAAAGGGCTGAGCGTTAAAATAAACGACAGCAATGCCTTTATAAAATTTCTGGTCACTAAAAAGCATGCCGGCGGCCGGGATGAACTTGTTTATCCTCATAAACCGGTTGAACTCTATTTTATCTGTGGATCGGACGCGGCCGTTTATACGGTCATCGGGGTTCCTGAAAAAGTACCGGCACAAAACATCCGGCTGGTTTCTAAAAAAAAACAAATCAAAAAAAATCTTTCTCTTTTTGAGGGAATCCCCTTTGAAAAAAAAGTCCTGATGATTACAAAATATACCTTTCAGGACGAGATTCCGGACAGCTTCACAGTTAAGGCGGCTAATAATCAAAAATACCTTTTTCGGGATCTGAACATTTTTTTAAAAAGAACGATTATCGCGGAAGGAGAAGGTATCGAGCTAAAAGAGTATTTGATCTCGCTTAAACCAGGCTGCTCCAAAGAAAAAATCATCCTGGAGGAAAAACATTTTCTATTGCCGGAACTTGTAAAAAATCCCATCGGAATCACCCTGGAAAAGACAGCTATATCTAAAGGAGAAACCGGACGGCTTTTTATTGTGGAAAAACATGGCGAGGAAAACGATGCTGAAAGAGACTATTAAAAAAAAATGGGCAGAACTCGACCCTAAAAAACAAAAAAAAATAACCATCATTATCATCGGGATATTCATGTTAATTTTTTGCGCCCTGGGATGGCACAGCCGGGTTAAGCACAAGGTTCAAAAACCGGTTCAAGGAGTTCAGGGTACAAAAAAAACCAAAAATATTGACTTGAATACCCGCCTGATCAAGGAGAGCCTGATTACAGAAACCAGGAACCGGATCAACCAGCAGGATAAAATCCTGCATGATCTTAAAGAAGAAATGAAGCTGTTGTCTCAAGATAATGACTTGCATACAGCATCAACCCAAAAGACAAATAATAAACCCATGCTGCATTCACCCCTGCCTGGAAAAAAAATATCTCAACCATCGCCCAAAATAATATCACCGCCTGTGCCCCCGCCTCCGGTATTTGCTCAATCCGATTTTAACCCGGAAGCTCCGGAGGATTTGATAATCGGCGGAATCACAACGGTCAGCAATAATACAACAGTTAAGCAAGATGACGATGATGGTAAAAAAAAACTCAAAATTTATTTACCCCCTTCTTTTATGGAGGCGACCTTACTCTCCGGGGTGCGGGCTCCCACAACATCGGCCGGAAAGAATAATCCCCTGCCGATTTTGTTCAGAGTCAAAGATTTGGCGATTCTGCCCAACAAGGTCAAGGGAAACTTAAAGGGCTGTTTCATAATCGGCGAAGGGACCGGGAACCTGGCTGATGAGCGGGTACATGTGAGGCTGCTCACCCTTTCCTGTGTATCTAAAAAAGGAACCGCGGTTATAGATCAGCAGATTAAGGGCTTTGTCATGGATGAAGACGGCATTATCGGACTGGACGGCAATGTGGTCGCCAAGATGGGTTCAATGTTAGCTCGAAGCGCGCTGGCAGGCGCTCTGGGAGGTGTAGGAGAAGCCATGCAGAATTCTTCTTTTGATTATCAGACCACTGCTTTAGGGACCCAGCAGATATTCTCCCAGGATGATACTACCAATATTACCCGCGGCGCTGTTGGCGGAGCCATTTCAGGGGCATCGAAAGATTTGCAGAAATTTTATCTGCAACTGGCAGAACAAACCATGCCGGTTGTCGAAGTGGGAGCTACCAAAACCGTCACCCTGGTAATCAGTGAAGGTGTTAATATGGAGGTTAAAGAAACTAATATTCTTCACTAAAAAAAAAGGAAAATTTATTATGAAAAAAATTATTCTTGTTTTGTACGCAGGATTTATTTTATCCGGCTGCAGCGTTTTCAATCCTTACAAGTCAGAATTTCAATGTCCTGATACATATAAAGGCAAATGCGTTTCTACTACACACGCTTATAAGGAAAGCATAGAAAATTCTGATAACTCTTTAGAAAATCTTTCTCCAAAACTATCAGGCGACCTGGAATATAATTACCGCACCGGCCTTTACAACAAACTCGCGTCCCTGATCAATAAACCGACTACGCCGATCGTTCTTCCACCGAAGGTTATGCGGACCCTGATCTTATCTTATACCGGTTCGGCTAATGAGCTGTATAGCTACAGGTATGTTTATTTTTTTGCGACTGAACCTAAATGGATTATCTCTACCACAAAAGAAATTGAGTGAGCTGCTCAAAATTCCCGTTTTAAGGAAAAAATTATGAATTTATTTAAAAGAATACTCTTTGGTAATCGCGGCGGATTATCATTTGCAGATTTGCGCAAAATGACCTACCGCAACAAATTTTCTGATTTCCTGCCCTATATCGCCTATGATTTTGAAAAAGATATTTATTTTAACGCAGATAATACAATCGGTTTTTTATGGGAGTGTAAACCGCTTGTTTATGCGGGTAAGGATATATTTAATACTCTGCGCGGGCTCTTTACCGCCTCTATTCCTGATGGGAGCGTGCTGCAGTTTATGCTTTATGCCGATCAGGATGTCACACCATTACTGGATGAATACAAATCTATCCGGTCTATCAAGAGTGAAATTATCAACAAAACCACTAACCAGGTTTATGATTTTCTTGAACAGGGCGCAAACCAAGGACTGAAAAATCTCAAAAACACTCCCCTCCGGAGGTTCAGGCTGTTTGTCTCTTTAAAAATGCCGCCGATTAAAAAAGAGACTCATTTTGATTTAAACGATACTGTCTGGATGGATATTAAAGATTCGGTTGAAGAAATCCTCCGGGGCGCTTATCTCCAGCCGGAGAAAGCAGAACCTGATGTTTTGATCAACATGCTTTTAAAATTATTCAATAATAATTGCTCAAACCACACCGGTTATGACCCAACTAAAACTATTAGAAACCAGGTTATCCTCGGAGAAACTCCGGTCCAATCTCTTTTTGATCGAATAGAATTCGGCAAGCAGGTTTTTAGATGTTTATCGGTTAAAAAATATCCGGAACAAGCCTCACCCCTGATGATGAACCTGCTGACCGGTGATATTTGGGGGCCACAGTCAGATACCAATCAACTGACCAGGCCGTTTTTTATTACCGTTAACCTGATTTATCAGTCTATGAAGGTCAAGCTCCATTCCAAGTGTAATTTTGTTCTTCAGCAGCAATCTGTAGGAAGTCTTGCTCCAAGTTTATTAAGAAAAAAGGAAGAATATACCTGGGCGGCCGGTGAAGTTGAACGGGGCATACCTTTTGTCAGGGTTATGCCGACAGTGTGGACTGTTGGTGACAGCGAAGAGAATGCCCGGGAAAGCCTGCTTAGAATTAGAAGAGTCTGGGAGTCTCAGGGCTTTGTGATGCAGGAAGATAAATTGATCAATAAAATTCTTTTTCTTTCCAGCTTGCCGTTCGGTTTGTTTAATATCAACAAAAATCCCGATTATATTGATCGTGATTTTATCATGGATGGAGATGCCGCTGCTTATTGCCTGCCGATTCAAGCTGATTTTGCCGGGAGCGGGGCTTCGTGCAATCTTTTTACAGGACGAAAGGGTCAAATCATCAGCCTGGATCTTTTTGATTCACGGGCCAACAATAACAATGCTCTCATCTGCGCTGAATCCGGTTCCGGTAAATCGGTTTTAACCAATTATCTTGTCAGTAATTATTATGCGGCCGGGTCCATGATCCGGATCATTGACATAGGTGGTTCCTATAAAAAATTATGTAAAATTCTGGGGGGTGTGTTTATCAATTTTACCAAAAATTCAGGGATAGTCCTTAATCCCTTTACTAATATCATCGATATTAACGAGGATGTTGCTTCTATCAGCGCAATCGTGATTCAGATGGTTTATTCTGCCACCCGGGAGGTTCCCGGCGAAAGTGAAATAACCATCATCAAAAACGCAATCCGCTATGCTTATGAAAATTACGGCAGCCAGGCTGATATTGATAGCATTTATGAATACCTGACCAACTTTGCAAAATACGCTGATGAAATTCTTGATTTTAACTGCAATGATAATCCCGAATGCGTTGCCGATCTTAACCTGCTGGCATCGAAACTGGCTTTTAATCTAAGAGAATTTACCAGTCGCGGTGTTTTCGGCAAATGGTTTAACGGCCCCGCTACTCTTAATATCTCACAGGATGATTTTGTAGTTCTGGAACTTGAGGAACTTAAAAAACAGGATGATCTTTTTAATGTAGTTACCCTGCAGTTGCTCAACTATGTTACCCAGGATTTATACCTTTCCGACCGGAGTCGAAAAAGACTGATTATTTTCGATGAAGCATGGCAGTTTTTTCGGGAAGGGTCAATGCTGAAAAACGTGATTGAAGAAGGTTACCGCCGGGCCAGAAAATACGGGGGAAGCTTTACAACCATTACTCAATCGTTGCTTGATTTGGAAATGTTCGGCGATATCGGTAATGTTTTAAAAGAAAATTCAGCTTATAAATTTTATCTGGAGTCATCTGCTTTTGAAAAAGCCGCGGAAAAAAAAATCATCGATTATGAAGCTTTCCTTTTGCAGATTTTAAAAAGCGTTAAAAGCCCCAAACCACGGTATTCCGAAGTTTTCATGGATACCCCGGCCGGAACCGGGGTTGCCAGGCTGATACTCGATCCGTTTTCTTATTATCTCTATACATCCGATGCCGGTGAAAATGCGATCTTTGAAAAGCTGGTTGCTTCCGGCAAAACTTATATTCAGGCATTAGAAATTATGGCGGGTGAACGTGCTTAGAAAAATAATTTTAACACTGGTCTTTTTATTTATTACCATGCCGGCCGGGGCTGAGTGGATCGATGACTGGATTCAACAAAAAACTTATTCCGGACCGGCATATCTTGAGGGTCAGAAAAGAGGCTTTGCCTCGGCCGGTTCAATGTCATTACGGTGGAAGCATGGTGTTGATTATCCGATCACAATTCAAAAACCGAGGATCAAGGCTGGTTGCGGCGGAATTGATCTGTTTTTAGGAGGAGCAAGTTTTCTGAATTCGGATTATCTGGTTGATAAACTTGAAAGCATGATTTCCGCAGCACCGGCGATTGCTTTTCAGATAGCTCTAAAAACTTTATCTGAACAGCTTGCTACGACTTTATCGGAATTTACAGCTATAGTTGACAGGTTAAATCAGCTTCAGTTTGATGACTGTAAGGCGAGCAAGGCTATTATTACAACCGGCATAGATTCTTTTAAAGCCGGTGAGATGCGAACGGAAGCGCTGGCGGATTTTGCCAACAGCTCAGGGCTGACCGATCTTTATAAAACATTCAAAAATAATACTGATGGTCAGACTACTTCCCAGGCTGCCGGTACGGTAGGAAGCAGCGAAAACAACCTGGTTAGCGGCTGTCCTGCCACTTTAAGACAAGTTTTTTTTGCAGATGGGTATCTGCTGGATCACCTGGCTGCTTTGAAAAATTATTCCATGGATTTCGCCAAGCTGATGCGCGGTTTTCTTGGGGATGTGATGATCAATATCTCTGGCGGAGGCATTGATTATCGTCATTTCGGTCCCTGCGGCAATCCTCCGGAGCATATTCTTGATCTTATTTTAGATAATGATCTTGAGTATCGGGATAATGCCGGGACCTGTGTACCATTGACCAATATCGTTGTTGACGGCAATACATATAACAGCCTGGACGACTGGGTTTTTCAAATGCTTTATAATATCGCTCAAAATATTACTACCGGTGCCGGATTATCGGCCGGCCAGGAAAGTCTGCTGAATACCATCCCTCTTTCGGTAAAAAAAGCAATTGATAATGATCTGATTATTTATGGGGGCAACAACGCTGCTGACTTTACCCTGATTGCAAGCACATATTCCAGGACTGTCAGCATTAGTTATGCTTTTGCTATAATCAAGGATTTTTATAAACAGGTTCACGAAACCTTAACCCTGGTTGATACTGTTATTAACAATCAGTCCGGGGCCGAGCTTGATAATTGTAAGGCCGAACTGGCCCAGCTTCCGTATGATCTTTTAAAAGAGATGAAACATGATCTAATAGATTATGTAACCATGGCCCAGAATGACTACTCTGCTCAACTCGCAAGCTTGATAAGACATCTTGAATTTTCCCGGCGTGTACAGGAATCAAGTAAAATTATTAATGACATGTTAAGCGCCCAGACAGGAAATTTATCCTTAATCAAACGAATTGGGGAAAAATAAAATGCGAATCAAAAAAATAAGTAAATATTTTATATTTTTCAGCCTGTTTTTTATACCATCAGCCTGGGCGGATATTCCAAATAGTCTGAAAGTCTACACCGTCTGGAATCAGTTTGATGCAACCGTTAATGCGTTTCAAAGACTGGCTCTGATCATGTCGGATAATAATTATCAGGGGCTGTTCTTCGGTATGTTTGTAATAGGCCTGGTTGCAGGTGGTCTAATGGCGGTTGCCAAGGGTTTGTTCCGGGGCGCAAATCCTTATTATGTCTGGTTGTCGTGTCTCGGCGTTTTTATAGCCGGAGCGATGATTTATGCAACCTTTATTCGTTCGACCACGACAATTACAATTTATGATGAGGTTCTAAATGAAATGATGGTTGTCCCGGGTATTCCGGACGGAGTGGCTTTTATAGCCGGTTTTGCCAACAAGATTGAAACCGGTCTGATCGAAATGATCTGGACGGCCGGAGATCCAAGGTCATACCGGGAAAACGCGGGGGGACTGGCTTATAATATTTTTACCAAAGCGTTTCAGGGGGGTGTAGATCTCACCCGCTGCGGAGCGGACGGCAAGTATATGAACAGTTCGCTTGCCAGATATACCAAAGATTGTTTTCTTTATGAAGTCGGCCGCCCTGGAACAACTCTGGATGTTAACGACATTAACGATAATACGGATTTTATGCCGCTCTACGCCCTGGCCGCTAATCCTGCCATGTACACGGTATATTATGACAGCGCTCACAAAACCGGTCAAACTTGCACCTGTCAGCAGGCATGGACAAATCTATCCGGTTTCTTGAGTACCCTGACCCCTGCCAATGCCTGTGTACAAAAATTCTGGGCAGAAAGATGCTCCCGGGCCGGCCTGGGAAACTACAGCAGTGTTGGATCGGGTCAGAATTTAAGGCTGATTTGCGAAAACAAGGCCGCTAATTTTGTCAGTAACTATATCCTGGGCGGCGCCGGGATGTCATCTTCGCTGATTATGCGGCAGATTTTGATCGGTCATCATATCTGGGATGTAATCACCGAAAGCCCGGCAGAGGAAGCCGTTTTGAGAATTGGCGGACGATCGGCAGGGCTGAGTATGATAGGTATGGGTATCTTGAGCAATGAATGGATACCGATCATACGGAGCGTTTCTTTTTGTATTTTTATCGGCCTGATTCCTTTTGTTTGTTTGTTGATTCCGACTCCTATTTGCGGCAGGGCAGTTGCTTTCATATTCGGAATTTTTGTTTTTTTAACCTCCTGGGGCATTTGTGACGCCCTGGTGCACAGTTTCGCCATGGACAAGACTCTTGATCTTTTAGATGAAATCAGGAATTACAGGCTTGGCCTGAGCGGTATCATGCTGTTCAAAAGCGATGCTCAAAAAGCCCTGGCTGTGTTTGGCGCAGCCCGATGGTCGGCTATGATGCTGGCAGGTTCCATGAGTATGATGCTGGTAAAATTCGGCGGAGCGACTTTTGGCCATTTCGCCGGCCGGATGACAGCGGCCGGTGCAGCCGGATCAGCCGCGGGCGGTCTTGGCGGGCTGGACCCACAGGCAACCAATTCGTATATGAGATCGCAGGTTGAAACCGGCCCGATGATGACCTACGCTAATCATAATTATAGGGATTCTATCGGTTCCGGAGCCTATAGCGCTGAAAGCAAAATCAGGACGGCAACCGGCACTATGGGCGCAATGGGCGGCAATGCGGTCTCAGCAGGAAGCACTATGGGCGGGGCTAATGTGGTCAAAAACCGGGAAAGTGTGGCTCATGGTGATGCGGTTGGCCGGGCGGAGAATATTGATAGCGGGTTTGTGGGTAAAAACGCCGAAAGGAGCGTCAGTAATCAATCCGGCTGGATAGAAGGCGTTGAGGCCCAGGGCGGAAATGTACCAATGACCTCCCGAGTTGAAGGTATGTCAGGCGGGGCAGGGTCGGAGGCTGTGGCTGGTTTTCAGTCGGAGCATGGGATTGAGGCAGTGGGTAATGTGGCGTACCGGAATCAGTTAAATAATGCTGCCAAGCAGACTGCGATCAAGGCAAGGGATGAGATAGCCGGCAGTGGCGACATCAGCTCCGGCACTATGGCAGCTATGCGGCGTATTGATCAAGATCCCCAGGGCGGGCATACGATGATGAACCGGCATCTGCAAGGAATGGAGTTCACGCCGGCGCCGGGCGGAGAAACAAATAATGTGGCCGGATATTTTGGCATACAGCCGAGTGATATAGCCGGGAAATCTGTCAAGATGTCAGGTTATCTTGGCGAAAACGGCGGCTTAAAGATGTCTATGGTGGATGCCAAGAGTGGGCGGGCTATTGCGGAGAAGGATGTAAAGACCTCGCAGGGTCAGCCGGCGGCTGGTCAGTCTCGGGTGGGGCCGTACAATTTTGTTTCTGTGGATTCTCGGAAGGAATTTGGCAACGGCCTGGTCATGCAGAGCGGCTTGACAGATAGAGGACATCACGCAAGCGTGGTTTCTGATGGTTCGGGAAGGGTCATCAGTTCGGATGTCAAGAAGGGACCGAACTATTCCGGTGCATATGCTATGTCGATGGGTGGGAATATACCTGAAGAAGTTTTGAATGACAAGGTTGCGGCGGCGAGTTTTAGTAGGGCGTTTTCTAACGAGGCTAGCAAGTTGTGGAAGGGGAGTGTAAGTAGAGGGAGTGGAGAAGGTAATCAATGGCGATTAACAGGTGGAGCTGGAGGCAACTTGGGATTAGGTTCCGGAAAAGGAGCATCCGGTTCTGGTATGCCTCTTTCAGGAAATGTTTCTGGAAATATTCAAAAAATAAGTATGAGTGATAATACTTGGACAAAAAATTACGATGCCGATGCTGTAAATGCAATGGTGTATAACATAGCAACCAGCGACATGAAAGATTCAGACAAAATGAGACAAATTCATGAGATTGCTGAACGTATTGGAGAGGATCGATCAATCACCCCAGAAGAGACGCCGGGAGCAAACTATATGATGACCGGGGAGGAAGAATCAAAACCGGCTAATGGGCTAAAAAGAACGCTAAACAGAAAGCCGCAGGAACCGCCTGAGCTTTAATCAATATGATTGTGTTTATGGGATAATTGATGATGAAGGCTGTAAAAATAACTACCAGAAACGTGCGGATCGTTATTCAAGTCTTCTTCTAATCGTTCTTGCCATTCTTCACCTGTAATAGGAGTATTATCAATTTCAAGATTTTCAAAAATACCAGTCTTGTGATTCAACCAGGCGCAAAAAACAACAACCATCAAAATAAATAAAAAGAATTCAGCCAAAAATTGCCTCCTTTTTTTTGTTTGTGAAAAATATTCCCAGATAAAGAAAGTCTACCCTGCGACCTCTCAGAGCGTCTGGGGGGTGTTTTTTTCACTATCTCTCATTGATAAAAGGCGGGAAAGATAAAAGTCAAGAAAAAAACGACTACGGGAAAGAAAAAAGCAAGAAACAAATAACGTGGACTGGCACCATCAATATATGGACAATTTTCAATTTTTATTGACCTATTGCCCACTTTTTACCGCTCCATATTATTTAGCCACTGCAGTTTTTGTGCTGCCACCATGTTGGGTAACCTTGGTCCGGCATTTGATTTTCACTGCACTCCGCGTGAAAGAATCATCTGATGCCTTACTCGACCAGACATAAGCCTCGCCGGTTCCAAGATGGCTCATCTTTCCGGAAGTCAGCTCACTCAAGGCGGCATTGGCCTTCTGGATATGCTTGAGCCATGCCGGAGAGTTAAACTTATGCGTCAACTCGTTTCTTCAATTCCGACCCGAATTTAAAAAACGGTAACTTTTTAGACTTGATTTTTACTTTTTTTCCGGTCTTGGGGTTGCGTCCTGTATAAGCTCTGTGTTTTTTGACAAAAAAGGAACAAAAACCTCGAACCTCTACGCGGTCACCATTTGCAAGTGTATCGGCCATCTTGTCAAAAAATATTTTCGCGACAAGGGCGGCTTCAGGTTTGGATAGTCCTGCCTCTATATTGACTCCATTTACATGTAGATTATATAGCTAAGGAACAAGAACAATATGACTTCTCCAGGTAAAGCCAAGGCAACGATTCGTGCGTTGTACTGCAGTGGGAACCATCTGCCATAATTTATTAGCCTGTCTAAAGCCTCTGCCTACCTGCATTTAACTATTGTTAAGACTGAATACTTTGGAGGGATAGATAAACCAATATGGATATGATCCTCACACGCCGTTCCTTTAACGACATCAATCTTTTTATACTTACAAAATTTTCTGAATTATCTTTCATTTTTTTTGTTGTGCCCGATAGAGCATGTGGGTTCTTTACCAAGTTCTGTTAATATCGTTTTGCAAGCTGTTTCCACCATTGCACGAGCTGCTGTTATTGCTGAGGTTGGTGATTTAGAAAGCCTTGAAGCAGCAGTGAACCATTGATTCCTTATTCCCCGCAGTGAAATTTATTATGTGACAGTTTATATTATTGGGTAAAGCTGGTCATATTATTGTTACTGTAAACATTCTATGAATATACTCCAATAATATTCTGCGCCACCTTCAAAGGTCATTTTTAGGTCTCGGTCTTGCCTACGACATTGCATTCCCATAGACTTGAGACACATTGTGTACCCGTCATTTTCAACATTAATAGATTCATTATAACTGTTGCCGCTGAAATTTCCTGACGAATATAAGATTCCAGATAATAATGAACCTCCATCTCCAAACCATATATTACATTGACTTGCTTCCTTTCCTTTATTATAAATTTTTGCTGTAAATCTATTAGCGTCTACACGGCGAAAGTTTGTTTCAATCTCTATGTTTCGTGCCTTCAATTCATCCAATGAACCTTCAAAAAAATTTGCCATATATTCAAAAGCATCTATTAAAAACTTATCCCTTTCTCGGTCAGTAAATTCTTTTTTTACCCTAAGATTACTTGATCTTATAGGATACTTTTTAATTATTTTTTGTTGATTAGCACACTCCGATGCTATTTTTTGGGGGGGAGCTGAATTATTTTTATCTAACTTGGCTACCGTATTTTTAATAGCTTTCGTCACATCAAGAAATGCATCGTGAATATTGGGGAATTTTGATATCGGTTTGCCATCCCCTGGACATGCTAATAATTTCCCGAAAGGCATATCGTGCCAATCACAAGGATGTAGTATTACCGGAATTACAATAACTTTACCTTGATCATGTCTTTCCATTGAACGTTTCATTTCAATTTCGTAACAATAATCAGAGTTGATAAAATAAGGACTTACCAATAAAAGTATAATGTTGGCATTTTCTAAATATTCGCTTATTTCTCTATCAAACTCATCACCGGCTGATATCCTTCTGTCATGCCAAGTTGAAATAATTCCCTGCCGTTTTAAAGCAGATAAATGTATTTCTAATTCATCTCTTAATTCTTTATCTTTATGGGAATATGAAAAAAACAAATTAACCATTTAAACGAACCTCAATTATGTATATCTGTATTTAGACTCTGATTTGTTTTAAAAAGGGCATCCTTCAAATTTAGTTTACCCTTTTCAAATGTTGCTTTTTATTTGTTCAGGACAATTGTAGGGGCGGGTTCCAAACCAGCCCCTACGTAGAAACGAAAAAACGAAAAACATTAAAAGTGTAAACTGCTTTTTATAGTTTATGAAGGATGCTTAATTTTCCTATATTTTTTTTAAAAGTTATCTGCCAGCTACCATTCATTTAATAAAATTTTTCTTTTCTCATCAGCATTAAGAACATTCGAACATGAATCCCAGTCAATTTTGGTTATCTGGTTGTATCTTTCATCAAAGGGGTGCTGCGGTTTAACCGATCCTATCAACTTCTTTGCATTTTCTATTTTACCATTGGCGACATCTATCCAAACATCCTCTAATACGTCTGGAATCTGGCCAAAAAGACCATAAATATCCTCTAAACGATCCGATAATAACTCGTGAACGCGATCTTCAACAGAATCGCGATATCTCATATTATAAACATATATTTTATCTCGTATCTGGCCTATTCGTTGAATACGCCCTTTTCTCTGCTCAAGACGAGTTGGATTCCAGGGTAAGTCAAGATTAATAAGAGTCCCTAACCTCTGAAGGTTCAATCCTTCGCTGGCTGCATCTGTTCCAAGAAGGAGACGCAACTGCCCTTGTCGAACCTTTTCTTTCAGATCATCCCTTGACACTTTTTTATACTCACTGGACAGGATAATCCCTGAATTATTACCTCCTGCATAAATACCAATTGGTTCATCAGGAAAATCACTGGAAAGCTGGTTCGCCAGCCACCAGATAGAGTCAAAGTATTGTGAGAACACAATGCATCCGAATTCAAGCCAGTCCTTGTCAACTATATATTCTACAACCTTCTGATATTTAGGATCGCGTTCCTGATTGCTCTCAAGCGCTTTAAGGCAACATTCCAGAAGAGACCGTTCAGCTCGGCTCAGATCTTTCATATTACTATTTTCATTTTTGATAATTCGGTAATCATCATCTTCTTCAAAGAGCGATGCATTAATAATACTCGATTCGTTGCCCCACTCATTCAGCAGCTTTTCAGCGGTCTGCCTGCCGGCATAAATAGTACTGCCGATTCTCCTTAATAAAAGTGTTTTCAGGAAACCAGCCCCTCTTGCTCTTTGCCCGAGAAGAGAACAAAATTTTTCTGCGTCATTATAAGCATCCTGCAAATAAGGCGGCAGAGGAAGTGAATCTGTACTGTCTTCGCCAAACAACTTTACTTTAACCGGTTTGAGATAGGGCTCACCGGTTGATGGATCAATGGTCTGTTCAAGAAATTTGCGTGTTCGCCTGACGATGTGGCGGATAAACGGATTATATTTTCTTCCAAATTCCGGCATTACACTTTTTAAGCGGGTAATTTCAGTGGGTCGTAAATAATCAAGGCTGTCTCCATCGGCAACAAAGTCGCTGTTTTTCAATCCAAAATTTCTTCTAAGATTTTTGAAAACAAAACCTTCTGAAGCTTGAGGCATAGGGTTTCTGATCCATCGCCAGGCTTCTCCAAGCTCGTCAGGTATTTCAGAATTTCCCATGACAACCGGTATTGCTTTTTGCGGTTTTTGCCACTCCGACCATTGAGTGCCCAATACCTGATCATTGCCCTCTGCAAGAATTTTTAAAAGATCCCATGCTTCAATGGGATTAAGCTGAACAGGTGTTGCAGTAGCGAGAAGCATACTTTTTGTTTTAGGGCTTATCTCCCATAAAAAGCGCATCAGATTGTTCGGATCAACTTTTTCAAAAATGCTTTGATCACTTATTTTTTTGCGCCTTGCCCGGTGTGCTTCATCAACGATAATACATTCATATTTCAATGTTTTTAAGTATTCTATAATTTCAGATCCGGATGTTATCAGCCCCTGGGATATAATGCCGATTTTACGCGGACATTTTTTTATGGATTCAATTCCTCTTGAAGGATGGATAATACCCTGCTCGTCTATCCAGTCTTTTCCATTCCATACTGCAGAAGGTATTCCCAAAAGGTTTTGCAATTCATCCTGCCATTGAATCAAAAGTTGTTTCGGAGCGATTATCAGGATAGGCTTTTCACCATGTAATGCCATCAGCATGGCGCTTAGCGCGAGCTGAACGGTTTTTCCCAGCCCAACCTGATCTGCCAGGACAAATCTTGCGCCTTCATTTAAATGGGCATCATAGGCAAGCTTTATAAAATATTTCTGGTGTGACCAAAGTCCATATTCTCGCCGGTAAACAGGTGTTTCAATTACACCGGAAGCAGGGTCGCTTTCAGGATTATCCTTCCAAAAATCTATGGATATTTCGCTTCGATGGGCAAGACGTTTAATATCGCTGACAACAAAATCACTTAAGGGAATAGCCAGCTGGTGAAACCAAAGGGCATCAAATTCATCCCGCACCCAATTTACCGCTTCAATGGAATCATCTTCCCATACCAGTTCGTAATTTAGTTTCCATGCAGAAAGGCTTTCATTGGTGCTTCCCATAAAACAGGTTTGATTTCCATCATTATATTGAATAATGCCCGCCTTACCATGGATCAGTCCAAAAGCTTCGTCAGGAAGAACCCTGATTTTAAGTTTGCCGCTTTTGATAAACTGATATAAACGGCCGAAGCGATCTTTTGAAGGCTCGCCTATTTTTTCAGGATTTCCCTCACACCACGATCTGCGCAGTGCCTGCTGGGCAGCTTTGGCTGTTTTTGCATCTTCAGAATCAATATCGGAATTACAGACAACACGGACCCTGCCGTTCATCTCCTCAAGTTTTTCCCCGGCAACCTCCAGCATGGATGAACGAAAATATCCGGCAATACGGTCATAAGAAACAGCACCGGTTAAACATTTATTTATAAAGGATGCATCAAGTTTTTCACAACGGGATGAAAACCGTTTGATCATGATTATACCTTATGTCTCAGTACGGCTTTAATAATTGAATATATCAATCACATACCAGTCACATAACAAAAATAACTATATACTGTACTATTTATATAAAACTATACTATATATAGTTATTTAATAACCTCTCTCGCTTTGTTTAATCACATACCAGTCACATAAGATTTATGCCCAAAAGGGAACGTATTTAGACTGTTTTTTTGACAGATTTTTAGGATCATGCCGTTTAATTAAATTTTTCTCAAGTGTATCTGCAATGATTCTCGAGGCCATTGAATAATTTTTTTTTGCTATCGAAAAGCGTTCCCGCAAGGATGAATTCGTCAGAAAGTCATTTGAAACGTATCGTAAACAGGCATGTTGGTAGCACGCCCTATTACGGTCAGATTTATCCATTTCTGCGAATTCTTTATGTGCATATAAAATGGCTTTTGTATGATTAGAAGTAACGGTAAATTCCGGAGCAGGAAGCTGAAAAAGTTCCACCTGAAAAATCACCTTGTCAATTCCGCTGCCTCTTTCTTCACAAATATTAATTCTTCTCATGAATGACGCTAACGCTTCATTCCTTGACTGAGGAGGTTCATCAATAAAACGCAACGTGTCAATTAAAGGAATTCCCGGATTGGTTATCTCTATTCGGTCAGAAAAAATTTCGACCATGGGACCTGTACCCCTGAGAGTGAAATCCTGGTGAATAACGGCATTGGCAACCAGTTCACGAATCGCTATTTCAGGATACATGCGAACACTTTTCCGCAGTGCATGATCGATAAATTCATTTTCCGGCAACAGGTTGTTTATAAAAGATATCGCACCTTCAAACCCCGAACCATAACCTTTAATCCCGGCTTGTTCCCTGATTGTTTCAACACGATTGTTATTTTTGTACACAATTACACGAATTGCTTTTCGAGCTATCCGCTCAAATGAATTCAAATCCCTGGCAAACATTATCCCACCAAGATTTGTTATATCATATACTCCACCATCCTTTTTGATTATCATTTTTTCGGACGATAATTTTTCTAAAATACCTTCTCTATTGTCTGGCAATGGTTGATGGGTCAGTTCAAAATAGGCTGGATAATTCAGCAGCTTCAGGACTTCATCTGAAGTTGCATTTTGTTTTGCCACCTGCAATTCAAATGGGATGCGCTCAAACAAATTCCATAGTTGCCTTTCTTTTTCAGGAAAATCCTTTAATGCTTTTTTGTAGCTTCCAATTCTGACGTACTCAATCCCCTTAAAGCTTACCGGACGATGGCTCGCGCATGGAATTTCAAAGATCACAACCGGTTTTTCATCATATGTGAATTCATAAATTTTAAAATCAATTCGAGGTGAAAGAAGCATTGCAAGCCAACTTTCAAGTTCCTGGTTTCCTTTTTTAGCTTGACAAGGTTTAAATGCAGTGCCGGATATAATATGCGATGCATCCTCTATGCCCCAGACAATATATCCAAAATGTTTCTTACTGATTACAGCTGAATTTGACAACGCAGATAAGTATTCGCCAATAGATTGAGGATCTGCAAAATTACATTTAAATTCCAACCATTCCGTTTCGTGTGGGATGGCGATAAATTCACGGACAAGACTTCTTAGATATTGTATATTCATGTTTACAGCCGTCCCCCATGGTCATTTTCAACTGCTCCGGCAAGACGCAGGGCCGCGTCCGCGTCTTTTTCCCAATGGGTCATATGGGGAATATGATTCAATTTCGATAAATATTTCAGTATTGCGATAATCAATTTGCGCTGGTTCCAGTAGCCGCTGACTTCGGTATGCAGCCAGTTCAACCCTTCGCGGGCATCTTCCGTGCGAACGGTTTCATGTATGGCAAAAAGCAGATTTCGTACAGGTGATCCGGGAAAACCTGTTCCGCCTAAACCTGCTTTTTTGAACTCTGTTCCGGTTTTAAATCTAACTGCATTGGCCTTTGTGCCTGCATAGAAAAATTTATAATCACGGACACCAAAACCCCTGGCCAGTTCCTGATATGCCCCTGATCTTGCCTCCATATGTTTTTCCAGCTCCAGCCCTTTCAAATAGAGTCTTTCCGTCGCTGAAATGTTTTTCCAGTGCCGGCGGTCGATTCCTGAAGGAACAAGATGATCTGATGCAATTTCAACCGCCCGGTCAATGACCTTTTCAAATGCTGTTTTTTCGCTCGCCTCCCGCTCCCTGAAAAGCTCATGCCGAATATCCCGGCCTTCGATATCACCGTACTGCGTCAATACCCTTAAAGCAGCCGCGTAAGCCGCAAGCTGATAATCGGTGTCTGCAAAGTTGGGCTCATCCTTGTCATCAAGCTCCGTCATATAATCAAGCTGACGTCGAACCTCGTCTTCGATTTCAGGGTAAATTTCGTCAAGAAAGGCCATTTTGCCGGAAAGGCGTTTGCGGAGAATAAGAAGGACTGTTCCCTGAACATAGTTGCCTTTTTTAAGCCCGGATGATGTTTCTGTGGCTATGGTCCAGGCCGCAGTTACTTTAAGACCTGCTGCCCATAAAATCATGGCGAGGTCTGCCCAGACTGATGAGTCCTGATGGGTGAACTGCACCATCTGTATTCCATTGTCAGGCATATGGTTTGTAAGATTTTTATAGATTTCAACCATGGCGCGTTTGAAATCTTTGCTTGAACCTCGGACAGCTAAAGCCTTTTTAGTATCCGTGTACCAATCAGGAAATACCTTGGGGATATGTTTTTCATACCAGGCAAGGAAAAAATCGGTAAGTTCGTGATAGTTAATGGCGTCGGCATAAGGTGGATCGGTAATCCATAAGTCGTTAGAACAGTTAATCACTCTTGCATCTGATGCTTTTGCTAATAAAAAAGAGGATGTTGAAAAACATTTAAATTGCTTCAAAAATGAACCAGCTAAAATATGACCAGAGCGTACAGGATAATTATACTGGGTATTAAGGGCTTGGTTAGCAAATGTTTGTTCTGATACCCCAATACCACCACCTTTTTGTAAATTACTATTCCAAATGCATAATTTTGAGTTCCAATTTGAACACGATCCAATATTCAAAAGAGTTGCGATAGTATTTATATTATATGAATTTTCTATCCCAAAATATTTTTCTAAGATTAAACCATGCACCAGCAACTGCCTAGGATTAAACAGATGATGCCAGTGAGTCCAGCCTCGTTCTCTTTGGAGACGGGCTGTCTCAACTCCAGGCTCAATCTTCCGACACGGTATATACCCCTTCTCCTGCCACTCACCAAACCGCTCTAACAACAGTTCCAACACCCGATTCTCACGCTTTAGATCATCTTCTTCTGCCGGGCAGTAGTGCCTCCGAGTCTTTTCAACGAATTTGCCCTGCCTGTTTTCCTCAAGATACGTCTCCACCCACCTTACACAGTAAAGCCGCTCCTGAAACACGTCATCAGGTCTCGGCACAAAATCGTCATTTTCCCAGAGTCTCAAGCCATATATGGTTTTGCCGTCTATTTTCCGGTCCCCGCGAATCCCTGAGATGGAAAACTCCTCTCCTGTCTCAGGGCAGACCATCCTGCTGTTGCGAACTGTCCCTTTTTTTGCCCTGGCCATGGTCTCTTTATCCGCGCCCGTAACTATTTCTATGTCATATTTTTTTTCGGCGTCATTTCTTTTCAGCACAGCGCATACATTGTATTTTTCGCTGATAATCCAGGAAGGAGCAAGTAAAAGCAGCAGACCTGTTGCCGGACATCTGGCTTCAACACAGTAAAGGTACGCGTCCGCACGCCAGCCTTTGTCGTTGTGTTCAATCTCCCACTTTGTGATCTGTTTATCAGTGGCCTCGTATGCTTTTTTTTGAGCTTCCTGAACCTCTTTTTGTACTTTTTCTCCACCTCCGATTAGATGGATGGAAGCCCATGTAAGCATGGCCGCAACCGGATTAAGATCAGAGCCGAACGCTTCACATCCGAGCCTCGCTGCCTCAAATGGAATGGAACCTCCCCCGCAAAAACAGTCGCCGACTTTTGGTGTATGGCCGAATCTTTTTTCCCCAAGGTCTGTTAACAGTTCCTGAAGATTATTTGCATCTGTCCCGAGGTGTGTATTTATCTCCAGCCAGGCTTCTTCACCCGGTCCGTCGATTTGTTCCGGCCGGTCGCAGTATGTAAGCTTCTCATCATATGAAAGCCGACCAAAAACCTTACGAAGAACCTGTTTTTTTTCTTCCGGACTAAGCCCTGTTGACCAGGTACGTTTTAAATTGCCTTCCTCATCAGTTATAAGTTCATTCCATTCTTCTTTTGAAATATTAGCCTGAATAACTTTGGCAGGAATGGATTTTGACCGTCGCAGCCACAGGCCGTCATCATCCATGGTGAGAATCTTTAGAAAAATATCTCGATCTTTTTTAGGATCATCAGACACAGGCATGAGCATTCCGATAATAGATGCTCTGATTAGAATCAGCGGTTTTCTTCCCCACCATTTGCCAAGACCTGTCAACGTCTGACTTGAACCGGCTTTTCTTTCCTTATAACTCTCCTTTGAAACCTTTGATACCGGAAACTGTTCTTCAATAAAAACCCGCTCGTTCATTAATATTCCTTATCTGAATTTTCCGCTAAAAAGTGACTGCTGGAAAGCTTCTCTCCGTTTCAGTAGAGACTGGTCGGAAACCGGATTTTCCGTTAAGGCGAATCGAATCGCCTTTCTCCATCCCTTGTTTCGATCATTAAGCGCATGACCTGTGGAAGCATTGGTCATGGTATAAAGCCACCACCGTTCTTCAGGTGCCAGTCCAAGCCAGTTGCGGACAGCCGTACTGATCAGCACAGGATCGCATTCTTCAATAGCCCAGGCAAGCAGCACAAGTTCTTTACCAAGAGTTCGTTCCAAGTGGACCTGACCTTTTTTTTTCCATTTGCCCGTTTTAATGCCGTAAGTCCGAAGGCGGCGGTTAAATTCCGCCTTTGTTTCTTCGGCAATATCTTCCCACATGAACCTTTTCAGGATTACTTTGATATGCGCATTTTCATTATTTAACGATATATAGATTTCTTTGCCCTTTTCAGGTTTTTGCCACTCAAAATGTTCGGAAATCATAACCTCAGCCCCTTTTGCCCGGGAGGCCGGAATGGTAACCAGAAAATAATGGTCCGTGAGATCAGGATTATAACCAAAACCGAGTATATTATGTTTTTTGTTTGTCATAATTGTTTTGTTTATTTATTGGCTGACTTCCCCGGGAGACAGACTGCTTCTTGAATCGGCAATCCAGTCAAGCAGATGTTGGGCTCTGTCAAATTCCAGCCGTTCGATGTTCAAAAAAATCTGGCTTCCGCTCATAACTGCCTGGAGCCGCTTAACAATATTTTCAAAATTTGCTCCTGAAAGCGCGAAACTGTCTGCCGTCGTATAACTGATATCCTGATCATTACTATTGGATTGGATATCTATTGTGACACCATATGCTTTACCTTCAAATTTTTTCAGCCTTTCCATGAATGCAAAGGCATCTCTTGTTGTCAGGTTGGCGTGTCTTCGCTTCCATACTGCCTTTTTTGATGGATCCAGCTTAACGGTCTTCTTCCTGTAATCATTAACATTTATCTTTTCCTGAAAAGAAGATACACCATCTCGCCGGGCCAACGCTAATACAAATGGGCTTAATTCAGGCGCCGGAAAGGGAGCGCTATATGAAACCCCCATTATTTTAGGGTCGGATCCGTCTGTGGTGTACCGGATATCCGCATTAGGACTGGCCTTAAGTTCAACCATCCAGTTGTCGCCTTGCTGGAATACCCGATGCTTGAGGGTAATTGTGTTTGCCCACGGCACTGAATTGCCTTTTTCATGTTGCCCTGTTGAATCAATGCATATAAATTTACATTTTAGTTCGCTGATTTTAAAATTATTAAATGAATCAAGCTTCATTGAGGATGTTGTAGGTTCAGCGCCGCCTGTCTCGTAATATACAATATCTCCATGCACAGGAGTAATTAAGTGCGGCTTCACCGGTGTCGTCGTTTCTTGATATCTTCTGTATCCTTACCTCGGTTTTTGGCGGCGGAAATGGGCCCTTGTTAATAATGCCCCCTTCATCCCTCCATATATTCCGGCTTAGGGATGTCTCTTTTAAGCTATCCAGGGCATCCGGTCGATGAAACTGCCAGCTCGTAAGCGTGGCTGCCCGCCGTTTTATCTCCGACCACTGAGACCTTTGCTGCCCGCCAAAGAGACGCGCCTCGCACTTTTTCCTGAACGTGTCGCCAGTGATTTCGTTAGTAAATTTCTGAACCTTTTCAAGGGTATCACGAATGAGTTTTTCACCATCAAACTGATTGTCGGTGAACTGAATTCTGCAGTCAGTTGTGCGAAATCCATTTTTTGACGGATAAACCAGTGTTGTAAAGGCTTCCTGGATGGCGCTTCGCAAACCAAGAATGATTTTATCACGGCTTGTTTGAGCCTGAATGCGCTGCGGGTCTTTTTCAGAAAGCCTCTCAGCGTCAAATTCATCAATAATGGACTGTATTGCCCGATATTGAGCGGCCTGGTCCACAACACGGTCCAGGATGTTTTCATGATTTCCGGTTAGAAAAACAATTCTGTTTTTGTATTCAATATCATTTGCGAATCTATCCCAGTCCGAACTCAACTTTGTTGCGCCTGCTATGTTGCCGGTTGGTTCTGTTATAATGAGGCTGACTCTGTTTGCATCAATATCAACCTCATCAATAGCAGGAATAATTTTAATCCTCTGATAACAGTCTTTTAGTTCAGGTGAAAACAAAGACTTTAGATATCCCCTCAGTTCATTTAAACAGGATTGCCGGTTATAGCCAGTAGCAATTGAGTGCAGTTTGGCTGCTAGGTTCTGGGTGTTTTTATAAAAAAGCCTTCCATCTGTACTGGTGTGGAGATACCACGCCTGTGTGGGGAGATAATCAACAATATCCTTTTTTACCTTAGAGATGTCACGGCCCGGCGCACAGAGATATCCCATAATATCAGATTCCCGAAGACCGTGAGTGGCGCCGGGAATATTGGCAAGGGATGCCACAAGAATAAGCTTTGATACATCCTGGGCGTCTGTACCGGAGCCAAGTCGCTGATCAAGTTCCTCCGCAACCGAATGGCCGGCTTTGGCAATATCGTGAGTTATTGCCTCGCTTAAGGTCGGGTTAATGCTTTTTGCTTCCGAAAAAACCTCTTCATTATTTAAATCCAGATCATACGGATGAACAAGCATGGTTTTATCCGCTCGTCCGGTTTCATACAGGCTGGATACAATAACGCGCATCAGCCGGATCAGCCCTCTTGTTTGCTGAAAATCGGGGTTTTCCTTGAATCTTGCATAAAGGTCGCGGATTACAAAATGAAAAGGATAGGACTCAATAATCTGAGCCGCATAAGAATCAGGGGAAGCGTTGGTTACATCCATCTCCTTTGCACTTTTAACAGCCGATGCATATTCATTAGCAACCTTTTTTATTATTGTTTCGTCCGGTAACGCCTTGAAAAGTCTGGTTCTTAAGATGTGATACAATTCATCGCCATGAGTATTAACCGGTTCTATTCTGAGGGCTGAACGATTAGTCTCTTTCTTGAGATTGTCAAGGGCTTTGTTTATCTGCGCGCTTCCTCCCTCATATGTAGCCGTAAGATCGGATATAATAACGCAGACATTGGAAAGTTCCGTTTTATTAACCGCAACCAAAAGATTTGAAAGAGCTGTTGTCGTAACTACCGCAAGATCACTGTTTCCAATCTCCTTTGATTTGGCATATTCCAGATAAGGAGGCAGTTCATCCAGCATTATTACTGTGGGCTCATCTTTTAAAAGGTTTATCCACGCAGTTACACCAGGTGGCTGCAAAGGGGAATAATAATTATTAAACACCTCTTTTTTACCTAACTGCTCTGCAATTGATCCCCATATTCCCAGGGGCGCATCCGACTCTCTTCCGGTAAATCCAAGCACTCTCACGTTGCCAAGTTTTGCTTCAGGACTTTTTTTGCCCAGTATTTTCCTGCGAAGTTCGGGATCCCGGGCAAGCAAACCAAGGGCTATCATATTATGGGTCTTACCTCCGCCCATTGCCTGGGTAAGCAAAAATGTAGAGGCCTGATCTATTGTTCCTTCCAACCTGCTGAATATTTTTTCCAAAAGGGTTTTCATGCCTGAGGTTATAAAGTTTTCCTCAAAAAAATCTTCAGCATTAATTTTAGACTTAAGAAAATCTGAAAGTTCCAGTACAACATTACGTCTATCTCTATTAAAAACGCTTTCTCGCGGTATACATGAAGTTTTTAGATACATTTTTTCATCCTCTAATTAAATTCCGTTAGAAATGCTTCATGATTTATTTATTAATTAATTTAAGATTATAAATTTCTATTGATGATATTGCGATATTTCTCTTGTGAACGTCGCAAATCAGCCACACAGCTTTTTGCGTGGCTGATTTTGTTTGATTAGGCATTTGCCTCTTCATGTATTTTTGTAAAATGTTCTATTTCCATATTATATAGCGTTGCTCAATTTTATCTCAATATCATTAACTTAAGGAAGATTTGAATAATATCTCTTGATATTTTAATTAGTTATGCTATATTTAATTATATATTTTCAGCAAACATTAACAATAGGGATAGGAGCAAAAAATGTCACAAAAAGTTGAAAAAACACACAATATTGGCATGGAAAATGCTTTGCCAGAATTGTGCCGGACTGATCGAGTTTTTAAAAAATTTAATTCTTTCTAATGATTTTCTCCAACGTCACAGGAAAAACCCGAAAGATTTCACACGTCAAAGAAAGCTTCCGTTTTCAACTTTGTTATTTTTCCTTATAAATCTTATAAAAGGTTCATACCAGGATGAACTTGATCACTTTTTTAAAGCTGTAAACCGCTTTGATATCGCCAAACGTATGGTTTCTAAAGCTGCCTTGGCAAAAGCAAGGATGAAGCTCAAATATGAAGCATTTATTGAACTCAATTCTCAGTTGATTGATTATTTTTATCAAAATTTCAAGCCATTAAAATGGCATGGTTTTAATCTCCTTGCTATTGACGGTACAACTGTACAATTGCCGAGGATTGCGGCAATAGCCAATTACTTTGGGGCCTGGCATCCACGCCAGGGAGACGCGTGCCCGAAAGCCCGGGTTTCACAAATGTTTGACCCTTTAAACAAAATAACAGTTGATGCCATAATCAGCCCAAAAAACGAAGGGGAGAGAGAATTGGCAGCTTATCATTTTTTAAAGCTTCTTTCAGATGACCTTGTCCTTTTGGACAGAGGATATCCGGCATACTGGCTTTTTAATCTTATAATCTCCCAAGGCTCTAATTTTTGTGCAAGAATTCAATGTAAAAGATGGAAAATCGTCCGAAAATTTTTTAATTCCGGCAAGAAAGAAAAAATCATATCTTTGCCGGTATTCCCAAGCTCAATCAAACAATGCAAAGAAATGGGCCTGGAACTTCAACCCTTAAAATTAAGGCTGATAAGAGTTGAATTGGATACTGGTGAAGCAGAGATACTTATCACTTCGCTTCTTGACAAAGACCTATATCCTCATGATCTGTTTGGTGAACTTTATCATATGAGATGGCCTGTGGAAGAAGATTACAAAACAATGAAACAACGGATTGAAATTGAAAATTTTTCCGGCAAGTCCGTTCTTTCAATTTACCAGGATTTTCATGCAAAGGTATTTTCAAAAAATCTTGCCTCAGCGCTGGCATTTCCTACCCAAAGCGCCATAGATATCAATACGTATAAAAATCGGCACAAATATAAAATGAATTTTGCCCAAATGCTATCAAAAATAAAGGATGTTATACCATTATTTTTCATCCGCTCCACAGATATGGTTTTATCCTTGATTTCTGATTTACATAAAATTATCACAGAAACAATTGAGCCTGTGAGACCGGGAAGAAAATATCCACGGAACTTTAAAAATAGAACTGGACGTTTTAATTATTCTTATCAGCCAACGCGCTAAAGTTAATGACATTGAGGTGGAACTATTTTAACATCAATGCCAGAGCAAGCCCTGCAGAGATGAAGGAAACAAAACCGTTTCCCGAGCACCCACTTGGTAACAATATCGAATTTCAAAGACCTTGTGCCTTATCCCAACGATTCGGATTTATCTTGGCACGAGTAGTGTTTTGTTGTAAACCCCTGCCTGGTTGCGACAATCTGCTTTTTGTAAAGCAGCCGGATTTGAGAAAGCGTAATTAAACGCTTGCAAATAATGCAAAGTTGGCGAACACACCGCTGTTTGCCGGCGCTTGCAGCATAACCAGTTAAAACAATAAGCAACGCCTTGAGAAATAGTTGCAGAAAGCGGGACGAGATCCAACCGGATGCTGGAATAATGACAATAAAAACAACGATTGCCAAAGCGTAAACCGCTGTTTGCGGCATTCTGCAACAATGTTTGTTGATGCGATGCTGACTTTACCAAAAAAGCCGCAAAAAGCAAGGCGAGATGTCGCCAAGTGCTGAAACAGTGAAAAATGTAAAATCTTGCCGAAGCTGACGTTCAAAAAAGCAACAAGAAACGCCGGCAAAAGCGATAACCGGCAAATACCGGCAACGGCTGTTAGCAAAACAGACAGTGAAAAATAAAACTCAAAATTAAGCCTGCGATAAGGTTTACAACGGTGCCATTAACCGGATGGCTGGAAGCGCAAAAGCGCTTTTAGCCAGTCCGTGTTAAATGGCGGGTTAGGGAAAAATGACTACAATATTTTTTCCCACTCCTTAAGCATAATTTCTAACTTTATAATTTCATTTTCGATATTTTTCTGTTCCCAAGACATGGCTTTCTTACCAGGCTTGTATAAAAGGCCACCGATTGCATCTATACCTAAAATAAAAAGATCTGGTGTATTTATATTGGCAGCTTTAGCCATATTATTAAGGGAATAAACATTTTCATTATAAAGCTCATTTTTGTTTGGAAATTCATTTGATTTATCAGACGTAGCAATAGCAGAAATTAATGTTTCTTTTGCATTAGTGAGTAATTTAGAAAATTTTTCATACAATTCATTATCAAAGCGAGGAGATTCCAAATTCAATAATGCTTTTCTAATCTGGTTACTTGCGGGTCCAAGTGCGGCTCTAATGTTTCCATCTTGGCGATTTGCATCAAAAACGGTAGGGGTAAGTCCAAGTAAATCAGTTGGAAGATGCATGTCCATGCTATTTCCCGGAATAACAAAGAAAGTTCGTTCTAAACTTAGCCTGCCAATAAATAGCCCAAGTTCAAAAACTATATTGTCTCTCGCAGTTTGGTATTCACTTCCTCTGATTTTTGTGACGTCATCCGGTGAAAGTATGAATGCTCCGAACTTTGACTTATCTAAGGCTTTTATGAGAGATGAAATAGTTGGTTGAGATAAAGCAAATATCCCCTGGTCCCATACAGTAACCTCAGCTACGGATTCAAGATTTTCTTGAAGTGCATAAGCAATATCAAGGCTTTCTTTTGAAGAGCCAATGAATAAAGAAGGTTTCATTTTAATTCCCTTTAATTGTGATTCCCTAACGATGAACTCACCGGCCGCCAACATGCGTGGGAATACGTTCCGCAAACGACAACATTTATGCGGAAGAGAGCGTTTAAAAAAAGCACCGCTGTTGGCGGTCGGGTTCCAGGTAGGAGCATCGGTTACCCGACGCCCCCCCTACAGACCCGTACGTGAAGATTTCCCTCATACGGTTCCTCGGTTCAAATCCTTTTTACCGGATTATCAACCAAACAGGCGACACCCCGTTTGGCGTATAACTTTGCAGCCCTTACGGCATCAAATATTATGGACTATTCTGGGTAATGGCAGTGGGTATGTTGTGCGCAAGTCCTCGAACATTACTTCGCCCTTGTGACTTCTTCGGCTTAACCATCGACGCCATGCTTTCTCAGTATATTCAAACACAACTTCCAGCACTTTGTAGTTACTTATTACTCCAAAGTACTGGTAAAAACCTCGCAGTTTACTGCAAAGAATCTCATACTGCTCGGCCATTGGCTTATGACGGTTATCCTTGCACCATATCCATATTCTCTTCATAAAACGGCTTGAACGCTTTCTTGCCGTCTTTTTCTTTATTACCATGTACCCTTTTAATGATTTTGACCAGTAAAATGTAAACCCTAAAAAATCAAACGTCCCGTTTCCCTTTCCGCTAATGCGTTTGGAAAATCGAATCAGTTTTGTCTTTTCCGGGTGAAGTGACAGCTCGAACTGTTCGAACCGCCTGGGTAATACATCCATGACACGCAATGCGTCTTTTTCATACTCGAACCCGAGGATGAAATCATCCGCCCAGCGTATGATGGAGCATCTCCCTTTCATCCGGGGGATCACTTCTTTCACGTACCAGTCATCTAAAACATAATGAAGAAAGATATTACTGAGCACAGGGGAAATTACTCCTCCCTGTGGAGTGCCCGTTTCAGAGTACGTCAGGTTGCCTTCCTCCATTACGCCTGCATTCAACCACTTCCCTATCAGGCGAATCATTCCGCCGTCACTTACTCTCCGACGTATCATGTCTTTAAGTAACTCGTGATTAATATTGTCAAATAGTCCTGTAATATCTGCGCTTACTATCCAGCTGATATTCTGCTTCAAGCATTGCTCACGTAAATCTTTGATTGCCATGTGTTGGCTCCGACCTTTTCTGAATGCATGGGAAAAATTGTAAAAATTCCTGTCAAATATGACATTCAATATGGCTGCTGCTGCTTTCTGGACAATTTTATCCTCAAGTACAGGTATGCCAATTGGACGCTTTTTCCCTCCTTCCTTGTCTATCCAGATACGCTTTACAGGAGACGCAACGTACTGTCCTCTCCGCAGTCGTTCATACAGATTATAGAGGTTTTGATCAAGATTTTCGGCATACTCCTTTGCCGTAACCTTGTCCACTCCTGCAGATTTGCTTTTCCGAATTTTACGAAAGGATTGTTTCAGTAAATCAAAGTCTATCCGATGGACTACTGATGTAAATACCAGTTCAGGATTACTTTGAGCAAGCAGCTCGATTTTGATAAGGGATGACCCACCTGTTAACACCGGTGGTTGTCCCCATTCTATCGGTCTGGAATTGCAAGCGACCGTTCTTGCAATTTCTCGGCTTTTTGTTGATATGGTTTGTGACATCTGTGTATCTCCCATAATTCCTGCCAAAAAAACGTTATACCCTGCTTCACCTTCCCTGCAGTGGGTCGCTTGGGCATCACTTCCCCACCTTTCCGATCAAGATAGTTCAATTCTTAATCATCGGTACTATGATCTGCTAAGACTTCCGAATGTTTATCTCAGGTTCGTTCGCTCTTCGCTATCCTCCCCTGATACCTTGTATCGCCCATCTTTTAATGTTTGTGTTTCTGCCAATGGCAGACTCGTTGCAAGGCGGGACATTCCTATGCAACGCCGGGATTTCGCTTGCGCTGGATTTCCTGTTACCGTTCTTTTTACCCAAGGAAACATCCGGGTCTCCCAAGTTCCCGAGCTACCCCTTTGAGTACATGCCCTGGTCTAAGACCCCGGTGGTGTCCTGAATACTTGCCTTAGCATATTCAGGACTGCTGCCTTCCGCTGTCTCCAAAGCGTCGGCTTTTTCCTGCAAGCAGGATTATCACAATGACCACAACCATACATTTTTCGGGGCTCAATACAGAGCCTGCAATCTTGCTCCGTCCAGCTCCAGACTCCCGTTACCGGGTTTACCTGTGGACTTCGCTACTGACCTGCTGGTTAGTCTTTAGTCAGGTGGGACTATCTTAACATCAATGCCAGAGCAAGCCCTGCAGAGATGAAGGAAACAAACCGTTTCCCGAGCACCCACTTGGTAACAATATCGAGTTTCAAAGACCTTGTGTCTTATCCCAACGATTCGGATTTATCTTGGCACGAGTAGTGTTTTGTTGTAAACCCCTGTCTGGTTGCGACAACCTGCTTTTTGTAAAGCAGCCGGATTTGCGAAAACGTAATTAGACGCTTACAAATAATACAAAGCTGGCAAACACATCACTGGCTGGCGGCGCTTGCAGCACAAATAGTTAAAACGATAAGCAACGTTTAAAAAAACAGTTAAAGAAAGCGAGACGGGATGCAACCGTATACGGAAACAATAAAAAAATGGTTGTCAAAGCGGACGCAAGCAATCTAAATAAGTGACCAAAAGATGACAATTTTAGATTGTCTTTTTCATTGGTTATAAACGGTGGAGTTCACCTGTCCGCTTATGGCGGATCAAATTTAACGATTTGTCATCGTCTTTTGATACATTGAAACGATGACCCCATTAAATAATCTTTTATGGGCTTTAACAAGTTTAAATTTATCTTTGTTTATTAAACTTAACAATCCATTATTCCGTATGTAGCCTTTAAAGTTATTATAATGTTCTTTTCCTGCTATCCTTTCAATTATATTTATTCCTATTTTGACCAATTTAGCTGTTTTATTATCAAAATAATAATCAACGATAAGTATAAAGCCATTTTTTTTTATAAGCCTATGTGCTTCTTTTATAAAACTTTCTTGAGTACTTCTATTTTTTTCATGTAACGCGAAACTGATAAGTACTATGGCAAATGATTCATTTTCAAAACTTGTTTTTGTTGCATTTTCAGTATAAATCTTTATCTGGGAACCATTTTTTCTTGCTATTTCTAACATTGGGTTGGATATATCGAGACAATGAAGATCTTTAAATCCGTTTCTTGATAGTAATTTAAGCTGATTACCAGTGCCACAACATAAATCTAAAATTGATTTTTCTTTGTATTTAAAAAGCACATTCATTACTGCAATTCTTATAGGCTTAATAACTAAGTAAAGAACAGTATCATATATCTTTGCTATGCAATCATACTCACTTTTCATTTTGTGTAAAATTCATTATACAGTATCTTATGGAATTCAATAAGAACTGTAAAATAAATGCCCTTAGCTCTCCGCTAATTAGTTAAATCCGATTGTTCACCACGTAAATATATATCCATTAAAACCGTGAATAGCTTGCCATCCTCTGGAACAAAAAGAAAAGAGCAACCCATAAACAACATCATTATCATTCTGTTCCCGATTCATCCTCAAGCTCCTTGAAAGCATCACGAACTTCTGTTTCAACCTGTTTCAGTTTCTGATCCAGATCCTTGATGAGTTTCGCACCCAGTTTGACATCCGCTGCCAGCTTGTCAATGGGTGTTTCGGAATTGTCCAGCCGGGTTAATATCTCATCCAGTTTTTTCACCTTTTGTTCATAGGTCAGTTTGCTGAGGTCATCTTGATTTTCAGGTATTTTATTTCCTTTTGGTCTTATTGACAGTGCTCACAATATGCCCATCGCTGAATTCCGTTTCCAAAACATCCGCAACTTGAATTTGCGATAGAGATTTTACCAGATCGCCTTTGTCTGTGTATACAAGCGAGAATCCTCTTTTTAGGCTGGTTGAAGGGTCATATGCCCTAATCGTCGCTCCTTTATTAGTCAGTTTTATGTGTTCATTTGCAATGGAGGCAATTACCGGTTCCAGCCTAAACCGGCTTGATAAATAGCTGATTCGTTGTTTACAGATATGGATTTCTGACCTGAACCTCTGTATAAATCGAGTACGCCAATCACCAACGCATTC
>NZ_CP087952.1:3812500-4066517 GCF_028752835.1 Desulfosarcina sp. BuS5 | reverse complement strand
GAAAGATGCCACTATACAAAAATACGGGAATCGTAAAGCCTGAAGCAAATTTTTTTTACTTGTGATCATACAGATAGCTTTATTATTAATAATTAATCGATTTTTTTTGAGAAAACTTTAGTTTAATTTAAAAGTTTTTTAAATTAGGATTGTATAATTATATAAAACTTGTAATAAGTTATAGTAAATTATATTTAATTATAGGAGAAAAAAGTTATATTTAGATAATACTCTGAACTTTATCATGAAATCCGCTTGCTTATTCGCATTTAACATATTATGCAGAAAAATAAAAAGCTTGTTTTAACTTATTTTAACTGTTTGTAATAATAGGGCGTTGATAAGGACTCGCTCAAAAATATTTGACAATCTGTGTTACAGGGGAACTAAAAATGGGTGATCAAAAAAAATTGCTAATTATAGATGATGATGCAGAGATCCTTGCGGCGCTCGATAATTATTTAAGAAAAAAAAATTATAATGTCGCTATTGCCGCAAATGGTCTCGATGGGCTGAAAATACTCGAGTCCGAACCTGATGGATTCGATCTTATCATTACCGACCTTGTTATGCCAAGTATAAGTGGAGTTGCCATTATCTCGATAGCGAAAAAAAAATTTCCCGACCTCCCTGTCATTGCCATTACCGGCTGGGGGGAGCATCCTGAAGCATTGGCTGCCGAGGCTGATGCTGATTTGGTTATGGAGAAACCTTTTGAGCTTTCTGTTCTTGAAAGTAAAATTATGGAAATCCTTTCAGAGAAAAATAATGTATAATTTTGAGACCCCTTTAATCGGTGTCAGCCAGGCTATCATAAAGACACGAGAACTTATTGCACATGTTGCTGATACAGGTTTAAATATCGTAATCACAGGAGAAAGCGGTGTAGGCAAAGAAGTCGTGGCTCAGAATCTTTATTATAGTTCATCCAGAAGCGGAAAGCCTTTTGTGAAAGTAAACTGTGCCGCGTTGCCGGACGGTTTGCTCGAAAGCGAACTGTTCGGGTATGAACGTGGAGCTTTTACCGGCGCAGAAAAAAAGAAGCGGGGAAAATTTGAGCTTGCTAATGGGGGCGTTTTATTCTTGGATGAAATCGGCGATATGTCTATTCTTCTTCAGGCCAAACTCCTGCATGTCCTTCAGAGTGGAGAATTTGCGCCCCTTGGATCTGAAGCTGACAAAAAAACGGATACATGGGTTCTTGCCGCCACCAATCGCAAACTTGACAGTGATATAAAAAACGGAACTTTCAGAAAAGATTTATATTACAGATTAAACACAATAAATATTCATATTCCTCCTTTGCGTAAAAGACGTGAAGATATTCCTTTTTTGATTGAATATTTTGTGGATCTATATAACGAGCAATTTAAGCTAAAACCTCTTTATAAACCTGATAGGGAGACCATCGAGCGGTTGGTTTCATACCACTGGCCGGGCAATGTCAGAGAGTTGCAAAATATTTTAAAAAGATTAATGGTGGTGGGCGATTTTGAAGCCATCCGTCAAGAATTTGAAGAAGAAGCTGAATATGCAGCCGACCAGAGCCAACAGGGTACAAATGAAAAACAGGTTGCTACAACGCTGCCACATTCTAATGAGATCAAGGAGTCGGGAGAACCGGATTTTTCAAATTTTTCTTTGAAAAAAATCAAAAAAAAAGCTTCGGATAGGGCCGAAAAGAAAGCAATTGCTTTGGTGCTATCCAAAACTCACTGGAACCGGAGCAAAGCGTCAAAAATTTTACAGATCAGTTACAAGACCTTGCTGTACAAGATTAGCGAACTGGGGATAGAACCGACTGGGGGGCTATAGGACTACAGTTCCCTCGGGTTTTCCCCATAGCCTTATGAATTAATTATCTGAAAATCTATATTCGGTACCTGATTCATTAAGATTTTCTTTTACCATAATTGAGAGCAGCCGATTGTTTTTGGTCTCTTTTTTTACAAGAATTGAAAGCAGCCGGATAAGTTCCCTGTTTTGTTCAATGATTTCATCATATTTATCTTTTATCTCGTCTTTTTTGTTAATCAGTTCCTGGTTCTGGATGTGCAACAACCTGAGCGCCTTGATCGTATAAACCGCTCCAAGAGCTATTTGAGCCTGTTTAAAATCTGCATTAATGGAACTATTGGGCAGCGGTTTCAATGATTCAAATTCAACCCCGAATTCGTCTACAAGCTCATCAATCGACTCGCAAAAGGCATGACTGCCCCAGATAAAAGATAAAAACAATACAGCAATAGATAGCCTTTTTATTTTATTCATTTTTTTCCTTTCACCGTTTTGAGCAGATGTGTAAACTTCCAGTCGCTATATTTTTCGGAATCCTCAAAATCTTTATATTCTTTTGTAAAACCGCCTGTTTTTAAAGGTTTGTCGGTACTCTTGCTGTACACTCCCTTAATACCACCACCTGAATCCAAAATTTTTTCCCATTCCCCATCTTTTGTCATGGGGTCTTGATAAATTTTTCTCAAGTGCTTTTTTATTATATGGTGCCGGTTATCCTTCAGGAGATCTTTTAAGGTGCGGGGATATTTTTGCTGCCCGCCCTTAGCGCTGTTATAGTATGATTCAATAGCTTTTTCTATTTGATCACCCCGAAAAAGAAGTTCGGCCTCTTTGTCTCTCTTTACAGCGATGCTCCAGTACCTGCTTGCGCCGGTTAATGCTATTCCTGCAATAACTACCAGAATTAATACACTGATATATGTAAAACCGGCACTTTTCACATTTAAACTTTCACCATTCATTATACGGCACACCACTCAAGCTCACTTTATCACTGCCGCTGTGTACGTCATAAATTCCCCCGCCCTCTTCTTCTGCGTCTTCAGGAGGTATGATAATCCAGGTATCGGCTGAACCGGTAAAAGGGTCTTTTGGCACGGCTCTTATATATTTTTTGTCGCAAAGCTCATTAAGATTTTCGGGATATAAACCGTGATCTGCATAAAACTGATCGATTACATCGCGAAAGATAAAGAGTGAACGCTGAAGAGAAGTTTCTTTTGCCTTTATTCGTGATCTTTCATAATTCGGCTGCGCAATAGTCGCAAGAATAGCAATGATAGCCATTACGATCACGAGTTCTATCAGGGTATATCCTTTCCGGTTCATCATGGTTGGCATTTTCACCAATCCCTGTACCATGTTTCGTCAATGGCCTGTTTATCACTTAATGAATATATATCATAAACGTCCTGTCCTCCCCAGGTTTCACTATCCGGTTCATCGAAATATGATCTCAGGCCCCAGCTCCCGTCTTCTGAAAATGGATCTTTTGGAATTCTTCTTAAAAATTTTTTTTTAAACTTTACCTGTCCTTGCAGTTCAACCCCATCTACCAGTTCCTCAAGGGTTTTGGGATAACCGCTTGAAAGAGCCTCTTTGGGGATTTCGCCTTCATCAACGAAGCGTTTATATTCATCAAGGGCGGTTCTGATTATCCTTAGATTCTGCTTCAAGTCCAGCTCTCTTGTTCTTTTATATGTTGCCCGGGTAAGCGGGATTATCCCGGCTGCCAAAATAGAAAGAATAGCCATCGTAACAATAAGCTCTATCAGGGTGATCCCGTATATACCGTAAATACCTGTTTCAGCTTTTATTCTGCCAGCATCCATTTTCCATCTACCACGTTAATATTGTTTTCAAACCCTATTTCTTCCCTTAATTTTCGATTATAACTTCTGCCTTATCATGATTAACCACTTTGTTAATATCACTCAGCAATTTTTCAAGGTGCTGTTCCTCCGGTCTATCCAGATAATTGTCATTTTGAGCAGCATAGCTTTCATGTGGTTCTCTTAATGAAAAACTTTTTTCTTTTCCGGACCACATCTCTACAATATCATGTTGCGGAACTGTCTGGTTTCTTATAATTACCGGTTTAATCACCATAATGATATCTGTTTCTATGTTATCAGAATCCAGGTTGGAAAAGAGATGCCCTATTACAGGAATATCACCTATAAACGGAACTTTTCGTATGGTTTCACGTTCTATGTCTTTAATCAGGCCGCCAAATATGACACTATCTCCGTCTTTAACGGTCAGAACACTTTGGGCTGTCCTGGTGTTGATTGAATACTGGGGATCATCTACAGTCCCGACATTAGGCCCAAGAGAGCTGACATCGAGCAGGAGGCTCATGGAAATTTCACCGTCCATATTTATAACTGGCTCGACTTCCATTTTAACGCCGACATCATGATACTGATAGTCGGAAGTCACATCGCCTGTTGATGAATCTACCCGCCGGTTGACTCGCAGGGGAATCCTTTCACCTATGAGAATTGATGCTTTTTCTGCATTTTTTACGCGCAGCTGGGGATTTGCAAGTATTTTTGTATCAGTATCCTGTTTCAAAAGATTCAATGTTGCCTGGGGTGTTGTCATGATCAGCTCTTTATTGGATAGCCTCTCAAGGTCAGCCATTGATATCCATCCGACCAGACCTGTATCGCTGCTAATTCCATCGGTTTTTTCTCCTATGCCTATGGTGAATGATTCCGAATATTCAAGGCCGAATTGTTGCTCCTTGGTTTTGCTGACTTCAAGAATTTCAACATTCATGACCACCTCTGCCGGAAGCCTGTCATTGGCTTCGATGATTTTCGATGCAATTTCTATTACTTCCTTTGAACCTCGTATCACTAAAGAATTCAACTTTTCATTTGCCGTGATATCCCTGGCTTTCAGGATTTTGGAGAAAAGTCCGATAGCCTTTTGGGCTTTTAAGTTTGCGAGGTAAAAGGTTCGAACCTTAAGATCTTGATATTCTTTGGCCTTGGCAGGTGTGTCCGGATATATAATCAAAGTTTTTTCATCAACTGCTCTTGCAGCAAGATCGTTTGTTTTCAGCAGTACTTCCAGAAAGCGGTCAAAGGAAACATCATTCATAAAAAGAGTAACCTTACTTTCCTTCATATCCTTATCAAAAATAAAATTTATTCCGGCTATTTTTGTTAAAACTTCAAATACATTGATTATCGGTGTTTGTTTAAACTTAAGAGAAACAGGGGTGTCGGATTTATATTTTAATCTGAATTTTGGCGCATCTTCAACCAGTTTCCTATAATAGCCCAGGGCTGTTACAGCCTCTTTATTTTCAGGATTGAGTCGAACGGCTTTTTGAAAGGCTTTTCTTGCCTGCAGGTACTTCCTGTCTTTAATCAGGTTTTGTCCCTCTATAAAAAATTGATCAGATTTTTTTATATTATTAGCCTTTTTAATGAGAAAATCAGCTTTCCGGTTATCAGGATTTAAGTCAACGCTTTTTTTGAATTCAAGGATGGCATCATCAACAAATTTTTTTTCCAGCAATGCTTTTCCTCGTATTATATGTATCATAGATGCCTTCCACCTTGATTTAGTCAGCATCATCCTGGCCTCAATATCATCCGGGTTTGCCTTGCAGGCCTCCTGGAATATCTCCACGCTTTTGTCCCAGTCTCCCGCAGCCGCAGTTTCCTGCCCCTGTTTTATATATTGATTGCTGCCTAAACAACCAATTATAAATAAAAGCATACCTGTTAAAAACATCAATATCGGTTTTTTATACTTGAATTTTTTTATAATCATATTAATCACAAAATGCCTTATACGGACCAGGCTTGGTTTTAAAATTAAAAATCCCCCAGATCTATGTGCATCCGATCATCTATTTCTTCAGATTTCAAACTTACATCCTGTTGCGAAATTTTTTCCACAAGAAACTTACCATCTATTTTATCTCCCTTTCTAATCACCAACACCTGTTTTCCACGTTCAAAAAAGATAGCCTTATCATCCGAAGTTTCATACGAACCGAAAATTTTAAATTGACTTATCTCATTCTTTACTCTTTTAGTCGGGTTATCTTTCTGTGATATGACCTCTTTTTTTACAGCCTCCTCCTTGAAAAAAATATTTTTATATACCTTGTCGAAATGTTCAGGAGGATTCAAAAAATAATCCAGCATCACGTCCTGTATATTGGCAGTCCGCCTGGGATCGCGTACCGAGTCGGTTTTATTTGTTTTTGTGTGTCCTTTCGGCAAGCGTGCATGAAAAACAAATTCAAATAAGGTAGTATCGGTCATTCAAATCACGTAATATTATATAAGGAGGATGACCGATGAATCTTATGCAGCCTTCAGGCGAGTACAGTCTGGATGAAGTACGGGAAAAATTTAAACAATGGCGTAACAGCCGGGATAGAGGTAAAGCCATTCCGGAAGCATTATGGGAAGCCGCTGCCTCGTTATACCCTGCCTATTCTCTGCACCGTATATCAAAAGCCTTGAGCCTCAACCATACCAAGCTAAAGCATTACGTCCAGAATATATCACCAAATCCGTCCGTGCCGACGGCATCTTTCATCGAACTTGATGTAGCCCAAGCCCCTTTGCCTTTCAAGGGCATTATCGAGATGCAACATCAGAACGGTGCCAGGATGACAATGCAAATTGCGGACAGTTCTGACTTGATCAATATAACCCAACAGTTTTGGAGTCAGCCATGATTCAGATAACTCCGCAAATGCGTATCCTGCTGGCCATAGACCCGGTGGATTTCAGAAAAGGTATCGACGGTCTAAATGCTGTTTGTCGGCAGGTGCTGCGCTCCGATCCATTTTCAGGGTATGTTTTTATTTTTCGTAATAAAAAGGCAACTGCCATAAAGATCATTATGTATGATGGCCAAGGATTCTGGATGTGTCAGAAAAGGCTGTCTAAGGGACGTTTCAACTGGTGGCCAAACAAATCCGGTGAGGCGGTCAGGCCTCTGGCCGTTCATGAACTGCAGCTTCTGATCTGGAACGGTAATCCTGTAAAGGCTCATGTTGCACCATTGTGGCGGCCAATTCCTGTAAAAAAATAAAAAAAAATATTTAATGACTTGCGTTCCAGTAAAAAATGTGATATTTGATGCCCATGTTTACGTATAGAGGCAGAGTCGTTACTGACAAAGATATTATTTTTATCAAGGAGCTTATTGCTCAAAATCCGGATGCCAGCCGCCGGGCGCTTTCCAGAAAACTGTGCATAGCCTGGAATTGGGTCCAGGCCAATGGGGCATTGCGTGATATGGTCTGTCGGGGTATGATGTTAGAACTGCACCGTGCAGGATTCATACGTCTGCCGGACAAAAAATGTAATCCCCATAATCCATTTGTAGAACGTAGAAAACCTAAAAAAATTCAGATCAATCAAACTTTACTGGAAACAAAATTAGCCAAAATACGGCCGCTTGAATTTTGCCAGGTACGCAGAAGCCCGCATGAAAAAATGTTCAACAGCCTGATCGAGTATTACCATTATCTGGGTTACTGCCATTCAGTGGGCGAACAGCTGAAATACATCGTTTATACTGATGGGCGGCCAATAGCATGTTTTGCCTGGTCTTCTGCAGCGAGGCATATAGGCTGCAGGGACAGGTTTATCGGCTGGGATGCGAAGACGCGTAAAAAAAATCTGCACCTTTTGGCGTATAATACACGATTTTTAATTCTACCATGGGTGCGCGTACCACATCTGGCCTCCCATCTTCTTGGTCACATGATAAAAATCTTGGCCCTGGATTGGCGTAAAATCTACAATCATCCCATCTGGTACCTTGAAACTTTTGTGGACAAAACCCGTTTTGCCGGTACCTGTTACAAGGCTGCGAACTGGAAGTATCTTGGAGACACCACCGGCAGGGGTAAAAATGATCAAACATTTAAACCGAACCGATCTATAAAGGCTGTTTGGGGATATCCATTAGCCAAAAATTTTCGCAGCCTTTTACGGGGGGACACACAGTGAAGACCCCGGAACGTATAGACCTGGACGTCAAGCAGTTAGATGCTCTTTTAAAGCGTGTTAAAGAACTGTTGCCACCTGAGGACTATGAACTCATCAAGGCTATGGCTGACACTATCTACCTTTTAAGTCAGTGTGTGGACAATAAAGCCGCCTCCATACGACGGCTGTTGCGCATGCTGTTTGGTGCAACTACCGAAAAAACTGGAAAAACTATAATACTCCCCAAAAACTGGACAGTTGTTTAAGGTGTAAAATGAGTATATCCTGATCAACAAAAAGGAGGCTCATTAATGGGTAAAATTCGAAAAAATTACAGTGCATCATTCAAAGCTAAAGTAGCGCTTGAAACGGTTAAAAAGGAAAAGACGATTTCTCAACTATCTAGTGAATATGGAGTTCATTCAAATCAAATAAATCAATGGCGAAAGCGTCTATTAGAAGAATTGCCCGATATATTTTCAAAAAAGCGTCAAAAAAAAGAAAAAGACGCTGAAGAATTCCAGGCGGAGCTTTACCAACAAATCGGCCAATTAAAGGTCGAATTGGACTGGCTAAAAAAAAAATCTAACCTTCTCAATTGATATAAAGCGTCAATACATTGAGCCGAATCATTCTTTGATACCGGTAATGCGCCAGTGTGATCTTTTGGGAATAAACAGATCAACCTATTACTATCAATCCTGCAAAGATGAGAGCTATAACCTGGCTCTCATGCGATTGATAGACGAAGAATATACCCGATATCCGTTCTACGGTGTTGAAAAAATGACGGCCGTATTAAAGCGACAAGGGCACACTGTTAATCCTAAACGAATAAGACGTTTGATGCGGCTTATGGGACTTGAAGCTATATATCCAAAACCAAATTTGAGCAAAGCATCAAAAGAGCATAAAATTTATCCATACTTGCTGCGAGGCGTTTCCATTGAGCAAGTTGACCAGGTGTGGTCAACGGATATTACCTATATCCGTTTGAATTCAGGTTTTATCTATCTTGTAGCAGTGATAGACTGGTTTAGTCGGTATGTCCTGAGCTACGAATTTTCAACCACATTGGATAAGGATTTTTGTATAAAAGCCTTACAGGGTGCCTTAAAAATTGCAAAACCTAAGATTTTTAACACGGATCAAGGCAGTCAGTTTACCAGTGATGCCTTTACCGGCGTTTTAAAAAAAGCCGATGTGAAGATCAGCATGGACGGCCGGGGCCGTGCTCTGGATAACATTTTCGTAGAGCGCCTTTGGCGTACCGTGAAATATGAACGTGTTTATCTTCACAATTATGAGACCGTCAGGGAGGCTATTCAAAACATTGGAGAATATTTTGGCTTTTACAATAATGAACGACTCCATCAATCTTTGGATTACCAGACCCCGGCAGAGATATATTTTAAAACTTTTCCAGGGTAATTTCAGAACCACTTTGTATAATTAATTAGAATACCATTAAGTCGTATTGATATTATAAAAAATGTTTCCTGCTGCAAACAAGATAAAAGCGTACTATCCAACACATAATCAGTTGGTAGTAGAGTTTGTTTGAATATTGCATAACGCTAATCAAATATATAGCGTATTTTTAGGATGATTTTTTGAATAGCGTTGCACTTAATTCAACATACTATATGTTTTGGAGGTAAAAAAATGAGAGGAGGAAAACGTGCAGGGGCTGGTCGAAAAAAGAAACCAGACCATTTGAAACGAGAGCTTGTGACAATTAGATTACCACAGTGGATGATTTCACAGCTCAAGAGGAATGGTCAAATTGGTTATTTAATTGAGAGTCAATTGGCGAAAAAAGATTTTTTGAATTTGCCGGATGATTACGAAATTGATAGTTAAGATCGGACAAATTAAAGGAAGTAACAGGCAAGATTTATCAGCAATGGTGATCAATGTGAGGTTGTAAAAATAATATATTTTGGTGAATGCCCTATTCAACGTGCGGCATAAGTTATAAACATATTAATATTGAATTTTAACAGTATGTTAATGAGATACAAAAAAGTTATAAACATTTTATCAATAAGTTATGAACATTTTAGAATGGTATTATTATTTATTAAATCAATTAGTTAAGTTGTTTATGAACATTTTTATGATAAACAGAAACATATTTTTTTTATTTACTATTATTTTTTTAATTTTCAGGATTATTTATAGCTCAAAAGCGCACCTTAAAAAACCTTGTTTTTTGTCTTGACAATGGGGAGTACCTTAAACAAAGGCTCACCCAAAAAAGAAGAATTCTGTTAAAGCTAAAAAAGGTCATGGCCGCAAACCTGCTAAAAATTATACCGGGGCAAAAAAAGTCAGAGTCTTCCATGATACTCTTAAACCTGGAGACAACTGCCCTGAATGTTTAAAGGGCAAGGTATATGAATTAAAGGAGCCGCAGCGAATCATACGCATCACCGGAAACGCTCCATTAAGTGGAACTGTCTATGAAATGCAGCGTTTACGCTGTAATCTCTGTGGAGCAATTTTCACCGCATCGACACCTGAAAATGTGGGTGAAGACAAATATGATGCAAAAGCCAAGGCCATGATTGCTCTTTTGAAATATGGTACCGGTATGCCATTTAACAGACTTAAAGATCTTCAGCAAAGTCTTGGCATACCATTGCCTGCATCGACACAGTTCGAGATTGTCGATCAAATGGCAATGGAACTTACTCCGATTTATCAGGAATTTATCCGTCAGGGCGCTCAGGGCGATATCATTCATAATGATGACACCACTATGAAGGTTTTGTCCCTGATGAAGGAAAACAAAGAAAATAACCCGGAACGTAAAGGTATATTTACCACGGGTATACTGTCAAAAACCGATGATCATAAAATTGCACTGTTTTTTACCGGCCGTCAGCATGCCGGAGAAAACTTGATGGATTTACTTAAGCGTCGTATTGGTCTGAGCCCACCCATTCAGATGTGTGATGCTCTGTCCAGAAATGTTCCCAAAGAATTCGAAACTCTGCTGGCAAATTGTCTTACACATGGACGAAGACAGTTTGTTGACGTACTGCAAAGCTTCCCGGAAGAGTGCAGTTATGTACTCGAAATCCTCGCAGAGGTATATAAAAATGATAAGATTACCAAAGAACAGAACATGGAAGCTGAAGAACGGCTACGGTTTCATCAGGACAACAGCGGTCCGCTGATGAAAAAGCTCAACACCTGGTTTCACAAACAAATAGACCAACATTTGGTGGAGCCCAACAGCGGGCTGGGCCAGGCTATTGGCTACATGCTCAAACATTGGGAGGCGTTGACCCTTTTTCTCAGGGAACCAGGTGTACCTTTGGACAACAATATTTGCGAACAGGCTTTGAAAAAGGTCGTTCTGCATCGCAAGAATGCTCTGTTTTATAAAACTGAGCATGGTGCCATGGTAGGTGATCTGTTCATGAGTCTGATTCATACCTGTAATTTATCCGGTACCAATCCTTTTGATTACCTGACAGCACTGCTGGAACATGCCTCTGAGTTGTCAGAATCCCCAGATAAATGGATGCCGTGGAATTATAAATCCGCACTGATTGAACCGGACAATCCTGAAGCATAAAATCACTTTTTAATATTTCCATCCTGATTGATCAGCCGGGTGCCTGCAAAAAACAGGCACCTAACCGCTGACTGCTTACCTACGCCAAATTTTTTTTTGCGCTATGCACGCTTGCCGAAAGGACACGTTTTTGTATATACTTTAGAGTTTGTAAATGTTAACTGGGAAACAGTTTTCTGACGATAGGGATTCATGAGCCTATATGAAAGGGTAAGGGCAAAAATAACGCTTAATATTATTAAAATTTTTTTTTTGCTATCCATTGAAATACATAGGGAACTTACAGAAAATAATCTACGCATCCTGCTTGCCCTTTTGTCCGTCTTCTACGTTGCGGTAACAGTTGTATAGTTCACTATGCAACTGTTACCACGCCTTGAAGACGAACAAAAATTCTGCACGATATGCGTAGATTATTTCCTTCCAGTTCCCTTATCTGAAATAGGTTGACATTGTAATGGACATATCTACCTTTTCTCAGTAGTGTCCGGTTAAGTTTTTGCATATAGCATTTGCTCTTTGATAATCAGATTATTAGACCATACGTTTTTTTCGTCAGTACGTAATTCGTTCTGGATGGTATTTCTAAGCTGACGAATCCTCTTTATTGATACAGGTTCATTAAACTGTTCATGGCAGTATATGGCCATAAGCAGGTAGGTTATTAACCCCGCAAGGATTTGAACCATCAGGCCATATCTACTGTGAGCAATCAAGTGGTACACTTTTAAATGTTTCTTCCACCATTTGAAAAAAGTTTCGATATCCCATCTAAGCTTATAAACGGTTGCAACCTGCTCGGCTGTAAGATCATAACGATCAGTTGCCACAAAATATTTGACACCGGCAATTTTATAACCAACCAGTCGAACCGGCTTTCTGGTCTGGTTTACCCCAGGAGTGCCAAGAAGAACCACAGCATCATAAAAAATATAGCTGTCGGGATCAACAGGCTGCTCTTTGATAATAGTTCTTGTTGTTTTCGCTTTGATGCGGCAAACAAAATGTTTTTTTTCATCCTGAAGAAGATCAAAATCCTTATGTGATTGATACCCCCGATCCATGATTCCTGTTTGGCCTTTTGTAAGGATAGACCTGACAAAGGGGCGTTCAGCGCCATTTCCATTTGTCAGATGAATTTTTATAGGAATCTTGCGATTGACATCAAAGCCGAAATGGCCTTTTGCTTTTTTAGCGCCTTTTCTGTAATCAGCCCAGTACATGGACAGAACTGCATCAATTAAAGATCCATCAATGGAAACGAGTTCACCGAGATCTGAATAATTTGATGGTAAAGCATTTTGTGCCTGGCTGCAAAGAGCTTGAAAAACATATTCAAGCTGTTCAAGCCCTCGAGAATTGATAATTTCGGAAAAACTGCTACGACTGATCCCTCCATCTGGAGCGACACATTCTTTGGCAAAATCGTCTTCTTTAAGGTGTTGAATAAGATCACGAGCTGATTCATGTTCTTGTAGATGGAAAAATATCAGTGCGTGAAGCTGATCTTCAAAAGTCATTTTCAATGGCCTGTGACCTCGGGATTTAAGCTGTGGCGTGTCAGGAAAAATCTTTTGCAAAGGTTTGAGAAATCGAGCATGAGATTGGGGATTAAAATTCTTTTTTGGGATATTGAATATGTCCATTTTTGTCTTAACTCCTTGTTATAATTATATTTTATAACAAAACGATAAAAAATTTTTATTTGGTTTGTCAAGTAAAAAATGAACATTTTTCTAATTTTTTTATCCCATATAACATGCAAAAACCTAACCGGACACTACTGAAACATCCTTGATATTGCTCTGAATCCAACGTGTCCGACCAAAAATAGGCGTAAAGAAATAAAAATCAATTCCTCCTTACTATTAACCGACAATGTGTTCTTTTTACGTTCTTGTTCTAATTCTTGTCTATTTTTCCGGAGTTCAGACTTGTATTTATTTCGTTCATTTTTAGTACGTTTCAGCTCAGCTTTCTGATACTTAATTATACGAGTACGATCAACTGCTTTGTCTTTCCAGGCAGTTCTACTTTTTTTAATTTTGAAACTTTACTCATAGCAATAACCATCTTTTTGGTTAAAATATTTGAATATATAGGGAATAATAATTTTTTTCAATCAGCAATTTTGAATTATTGACGGCATTTTGTTATGGTCTACGCAAATTTTACTGAAAATATTGAAGGTGCCTGAATGACATATGATAGATTGCAAGCAAAAATAATCCCTGGCAAACATTGTAGCTTTTGTGGAAACGATTCTGTTCCTTTAATAAAAACAAAATGTTGTGACCAATGGATTTGCTGTGACACTTCTTTTGCATCTATAAAAGGTGGAGATTATTGCCAATATCATCACGAGCACGAGGGTCTCTGCCATTTTCATTACAATAACAGCCATTCAGGGATATGGCAGGAGTGCAAAGAATGCCGGGATTTGGTTGGGGAAGATAATTTTAATGCTGCATTTCATGACCCCAACAATGTGCCAAGATATTAATCGCACTCATGATAGGGCCAAAAGTTGAGCAAAAAAAGTAGCCACAAAACTGAGTTTTTGGACACCCCAGATTTAACGCTTCTTGTCACCACTGCACCCATTCCTACAACGGAGCCTTTTCCTATAATGATTGCCCTCTCATTAGTGCCTTGTTTAATCACAACCCCAGTTCCTATGTACTCATAATCCTCCACAACAACTTTTCCATTGCAATGAACGCTTGGAGCGAATGTAACAAAATCTCCAATTACACAATCATGAGCTACATAAGAATAAATATTAGCATGAAAAATCTTCCGATCTTTGCATTGGATGTTACAGTAGTAAAAGGGCATAGAATTGCACCTTCTCCTATTGTATTGTCGTCATAAGTGACGTTATTAAGGGCCTGTATAGTAAAAGGTTTAATATTGGACGTAAGCATTTTGTTGGCAATACGTTCGCGAGTTTTGTAGTCTGCAATTGCGATGTTAAAATATTTATTATCGGCTTGGCAAGAAAGGAAATATGACTCGCTAACCACTTTATGCCCATTAATGACTGTTTGTTTTTCGAGATTCTCAACAACAAAGACCAATTCATGTCCTTTGCTTCCATAAGTGTCGGCAATCATTTGGCGTGCAACCGGCATGACCTCTCGTCCAAATCCTCCCGCACCGATTATTCCATAGAGTTCTGTTCTGTAAATCATCGTGTAGCTCCTTTTGCTTTTGTCAAGTCTTTTTTTAAGAAATCGCATGAAGGCTAATCGCGGTGCCCGGCGACGCAGCCGCCTGGTTAGGGCAGGGCTTTCCCGAACCGGATAAAGAGAGTAAGTAAGTCAACTTATCTCTTTTTCAACCAAGCTGATGATAAACCCAACGAGTTGTTCTGCCTTTGAGATCCATGGCAAAACCTGTGGTTCTTGAAACCTTACAAAATCGATGTAGTCACCCTCTTGACGTCTCTCAAAAAGATCATTGTAGATCCGTGCCAAATCCTTCGGGATCTTACCCGTCCTCACATACTGCCTATTAAAAAGACTACGCACGCCCGTATGCTTGGATGATGACAGGCAGTGACGTACAAGAAGAGCCGATACCGCATAGAAGCAGGCATAATAGAGCCGGTTCACACAAGCATTCCACCGCCTTGCATTGGCAAGAATACGAGCATCTTCCAGAGTCTCTTGTGCTCGGGCCATACGGTACAACACCAGATCCTTGCTCCATTCCGTCATAGTCTGATTCCTTCCTGCTGCACTCTTTGGTGAAATGGTATAGCCTGATAGAGGTTACTATTCCATTCTTCACGAGTCCGCACAATCGATGAGATGACTTCTCCATATTCCCATTCTATTTCATAGAGCCTGTGCCGAATTCGATCTGTACGTTCATCGTTAATAGGGCCATCAACCAGGATGAGTAAGTCCCAGTCTGATTCCGAGAGAGCATCCCCACGGGAGCGTGAACCGTAAAGGATTATTTCTGCCTCAAGTTCCACCTCATGAATAGCCTGCCTTATTTGCTCAATTAATTCATCTCGTTTCATATGATCACCTCATATTCTCTGGAGCCCTAATCGCGGTGCTGACCGGTCGCCGTGGGCTTTTCAAGCAAGCTATGCTTGCTTGAAAAGCCCACGGCGACCGGTCAAGTACCTTGTTCCGGCGCAAGCGCCGGGGCAAGGAGCTGGACGAAGTCAGCACCGCGATTCCAGGCGGCGTAGCCGCCTGGAACGTTGCAAATAACCGGTGCAACTGGAGCGCAGCGGAATTTGCATCCGAGTTAATTTGCCTTGTTAGCCCATTTACACAAAATCCGGATACAGCTTTTTCATACATTCCGGACAAATAGAATGTGAAAATTGGGCTTCTGTTTTTTCGCTTATATAACTCTCTATTTGCACCCAGTTATCTTGCTTTTTCGGGTCAGTTCCTTCCAGTCTTATTTTTTTACAATTAGAACATATTGGTAGAATACCTTCCAGTTTTTTAATATGAGAAAGAGCGTTTTCCAGCTCATCGATTTTCCTCTTGAGCAGCTTTTCATTATTATCGAGAGAAACAATCATAGAGTTAAATGCTTCAGAGAAATCACCCATAAAGTCGACCCGCTGGCTAAAATCACCCTTTGCTACTTGGTTTGCCTGCCAAGTGAGATGAAGCAAGCGGGAATGCAATTCCTTGAAAGGTGATCCGAAAAAATTCTTTGGCGAAATTTTTATCTCGGCTAATTCCCCTTTCGATAACGGAATGATGAAATCATGTACCTCCTGCATAAAAGTAATAAGTTGATTCAGCGTTTTTGCAAGATTTTGTTCACGTTCATCAGTAATGTTTTCAGTGTCAATTTTTTCAGGGATTTTGCCTTGCAAAAGAATTGCAAGTTTTGCGGTAATTTTTTCCATCATTCAGTATCCTTTTGCAGTCTTACATCAAATCGGCAAAGCCTGTCACCACTTGCCCAACAGTCTATCTCTTTTGCATAGAAAGGTTTTCCTGTATAGGCCTCCATAATGCCGGCAATAAAACTGGGGTGTCCAAAAACTCAGTTTTGTGGCTACTTTTTTTGCTCAACTTTTGGCCCTATCATGAGTGCGATTAATATCTTGGCACATTGTTGGGGTCATGAAATGCAGCATTAAAATTATCTTCCCCAACCAAATCCCGGCATTCTTTGCACTCCTGCCATATCCTTGAATGGCTGTTATTGTAATGAAAATGGCAGAGACCCTCGTGCTCGTGATGATATTGGCAATAATCTCCACCTTTTATAGATGCAAAAGAAGTGTCACAGCAAATCCATTGGTCACAACATTTTGTTTTTATTAAAGGAACAGAATCGTTTCCACAAAAGCTACAATGTTTGCCAGGGATTATTTTTACTTGCAATCTATCATATGTCATTCAGGCACCTTCAATATTTTCAGTAAAATTTGCGTAGACCATAACAAAATGCCGTCAATAATTCAAAATTGCTGATTGAAAAAAATTATTATTCCCTATATATTCAAATATTTTAACCAAAAAGATGGTTATTGCTATGAGTAAAGTTTCAAAATTAAAAAAAGTAGAACTGCCTGGAAAGACAAAGCAGTTGATCGTACTCGTATAATTAAGTATGGGGTGTCCAAAAACTCAGTTTTGTGGCTACTTTTTTTGCTCAACTTTTGGCCCTATCATGAGTGCGATTAATATCTTGGCACATTGTTGGGGTCATGAAATGCAGCATTAAAATTATCTTCCCCAACCAAATCCCGGCATTCTTTGCACTCCTGCCATATCCCTGAATGGCTGTTATTGTAATGAAAATGGCAGAGACCCTCGTGCTCGTGATGATATTGGCAATAATCTCCACCTTTTATAGATGCAAAAGAAGTGTCACAGCAAATCCATTGGTCACAACATTTTGTTTTTATTAAAGGAACAGAATCGTTTCCACAAAAGCTACAATGTTTGCCAGGGATTATTTTTGCTTGCAATCTATCATATGTCATTCAGGCACCTTCAATATTTTCAGTAAAATTTGCGTAGACCATAACAAAATGCCGTCAATAATTCAAAATTGCTGATTGAAAAAAATTATTATTCCCTATATATTCAAATATTTTAACCAAAAAGATGGTTATTGCTATGAGTAAAGTTTCAAAATTAAAAAAAGTAGAACTGCCTGGAAAGACAAAGCAGTTGATCGTACTCGTATAATTAAGTATCAGAAAGCTGAGCTGAAACGTACTAAAAATGAACGAAATAAATACAAGTCTGAACTCCGGAAAAATAGACAAGAATTAGAACAAGAACGTAAAAAGAACACATTGTCGGTTAATAGTAAGGAGGAATTGATTTTTATTTCTTTACGCCTATTTTTGGTCGGACACGTTGGATTCAGAGCAATATCAAGAATGTTTGGCATTTTACAAGCATACCTTGGGATAACCAAAATACCGTGCCCTCAAACGATCATTAACTGGGTCACCAGATATTCACTATCAAAAATCTGGAACTATAAAGGGCTTTCTTCTGTTTCTTTTGATATGGATAAGATTGTAAATGGTGCTATTTGGATGATAGATACCTCAATAGCATTGGGAGCTGGTAAAATTCTTGCTATTTTGGAGCTTAGAACTGATCATTTTAAAAATCATGAAGGTGCTCCAACTCTTGAAAACATCAATTGTGTAGCAATTTCAGTGGCGAAATCATGGACTGGAGAATCCATTGCAAATTTTTTACAAAAGGTGATTCTCATCACCGGAAAACCTGCTGCATATTTGAAAGACGGAGGAATGGACCTCATGAAAGGTGTCAGACTCCTAAATGAAAGAGGATTTTCAAGTTTCTCCATTGATGATATTTCTCATGTTGTTGCCAATCTATTAAAAAAAGAATATACAAAACATCCTTCGTATGACTGTTTTATCTCTGCTTGCGGACAAGCCTCAAAAAAATTTAAGCAAACAGTACTTGCATTTTTTGCACCCCCAAAGGTTTCGACAAAAGCTCGATTCATGAATATTCATCGAATGGTGAAATGGGCTGAAATGGTTCTTAAGCACTCACCACGGGGGCGAGTTTCAAAGGACTCTGTAGTTTCAAAACTTAGGAATTATCTTGGTAAACTTCCTGAATATAAACAGTTTATCAAGCGATTTCTTCGTGATGCATCTCCTCTTTTAAAAAGCCAGGAAATTCTTAAAGCTCAAGGCTTGAATATGAAAACCTACAAAGAGTGCAAAGAACTTTTAAAAAATATCCCTCAAAGCTCTCAAGTACGTATCGGTTTTATTACCTGGATGGAAAAACAATTAATAGTCGCTGAATCATTGGGCATGGGCAATACTGGAATGCCTATTTGTTCTGATAATATTGAATCCCTGTTTGGACTTGGTAAAACACATGGTACAGGAGAAGTAAAAGATGCAAACCGAATTGCACTTCGTTTACCGGCTTTTTGCGGATCTGTGAATAGAGAATCCGTTCGGATGGCAATGGGCGTTACAGTAAAGGAACAACAGGAAGTTGAAAATAAGTTGTTGTCTTTAACTCGGCAGCGCCGAAAAATTTTACCAACCCCCGGAAGCCTTACAGATAGTTTGTCAACTGAGTTTGACTGTGGTTTAACTCTTCTACCGGTGCCAAAAAATGATGAAAAATCAAAAGATGTAACTGATATTACAGCAAATTTTGAACAATTAGGTGGGCCCGTAAATAAGTTTACAAAACAACCTTACGCGCTCAATAATGCCGAATATAATAACCGTGCCGCAGCTTAATAAGCATTTGTTTAACCACATTCAAATATAAATAATGGGTATTATCAACATGTTAATGCTTTGTTTATAAATGGAGCAAATTGACATACATAACTTATATTCTGAAGGGGGGGCCAAATCCTGAGCAAGCTAATTATGGGGATTTAGACACCCCACAATAAAACCCTCATCATATTGACAAACAACCTCATCGGAGGGCGGTAGGCCAGAACAATCAAGATCTTCAGCAACTGTTAATGTAAACCTCATGTTCTCAAGATCAACTTTTTCAATGCGAAGAATCCCGATGGCTTGCTCTCTGAGTACTTTTTGTAACTGAGATACAAATTCGTTAAAATCGAGTTCCCTGTTCAGCATATTCTCACAAAATTGCCTCCCGGCAAGACTGCCTGCCTTAATGATGATATCATTTGTTTTGTTTATACCTAACTCGGTTATCATCACGTCTCGAAAAGTATATTGGAGTAATCGATAAACAAAAACCGGAACACTTAAACCAAGGTTTGGTCTCCCGCTTTCAAGATCACCCAAGTCTTCCCATACAAATTTGTTATAATCACGCTCTTCATTAAACATAGATTCAATTCTCTGTGGCTAATCGCGGCGCAGCCGCCTGGAACGTCGCAATTAACCGGCGCGTTTTTTGCGTCCGTGTTTCCAGGTAGGAGCATCGGTTACCCGACGCCCCCCCCTACAGACCCGTACGTGAAGATTTCCCTCATACGGTTCCTCGGTTCAAATCCTTTTTACCGGATTATCAACCAAACAGGCGACACCCCGTTTGGCGTATAACTTTGCAGCCCTTACGGCATCAAATATTATGGACTATTCTGGGTAATGGCAGTGGGTATGTTGTGCGCAAGTCCTCGAACATTACTTCGCCCTTGTGACTTCTTCGGCTTAACCATCGACGCCATGCTTTCTCAGTATATTCAAACACAACTTCCAGCGCTTTGTAGTTACTTATTACACCAAAGTACTGGTAAAAACCTCGCAGTTTACTGCAAAGGAATCTCATACTGCTCGACCATTGGCTTATGACGGTTATCCTTGCACCATATCCATATTCTCTTCATAAAACGGCTTGAACGCTTTCTTGCCGTCTTTTTCTTTATTACCATGTACCCTTTTAATGTGGGGTGTCTAAATTCCCATAATTAGCTTGCTCAGGATTTGCCCCCCCCCTTCAGAATATAAGTTATGTATGTCAATTTACTACATTTATAAACAAAGCATTAACTTGTTGATAATACCCATTATTTATATTTGAATGTGGTCAAACAAATGCTTATTAAGCTGCGGCACGGTTATTATATTCGGCATTATTGAGCGCGTAAGGTTGTTTTGTAAACTTATTTACGGGCCCACCTAATTGTTCAAAATTTGCTGTAATATCAGTTACATCTTTTGATTTTTCATCATTTTTTGGCACCGGTAGAAGAGTTAAACCACAGTCAAACTCAGTTGACAAACTATCTGTAAGGCTTCCGGGGGTTGGTAAAATTTTTCGGCGCTGCCGAGTTAAAGACAACAACTTATTTTCAACTTCCTGTTGTTCCTTTACTGTAACGCCCATTGCCATCCGAACGGATTCTCTATTCACAGATCCGCAAAAAGCCGGTAAACGAAGTGCAATTCGGTTTGCATCTTTTACTTCTCCTGTACCATGTGTTTTACCAAGTCCAAACAGGGATTCAATATTATCAGAACAAATAGGCATTCCAGTATTGCCCATGCCCAATGATTCAGCGACTATTAATTGTTTTTCCATCCAGGTAATAAAACCGATACGTACTTGAGAGCTTTGAGGGATATTTTTTAAAAGTTCTTTGCACTCTTTGTAGGTTTTCATATTCAAGCCTTGAGCTTTAAGAATTTCCTGGCTTTTTAAAAGAGGAGATGCATCACGAAGAAATCGCTTGATAAACTGTTTATATTCAGGAAGTTTACCAAGATAATTCCTAAGTTTTGAAACTACAGAGCCCTTTGAAACTCGCCCCCGTGGTGAGTGCTTAAGAACCATTTCAGCCCATTTCACCATTCGATGAATATTCATGAATCGAGCTTTTGTCGAAACCTTTGGGGGTGCAAAAAATGCAAGTACTGTTTGCTTAAATTTTTTTGAGGCTTGTCCGCAAGCAGAGATAAAACAGTCATACGAAGGATGTTTTGTATATTCTTTTTTTAATAGATTGGCAACAACATGAGAAATATCATCAATGGAGAAACTTGAAAATCCTCTTTCATTTAGGAGTCTGACACCTTTCATGAGGTCCATTCCTCCGTCTTTCAAATATGCAGCAGGTTTTCCGGTGATGAGAATCACCTTTTGTAAAAAATTTGCAATGGATTCTCCAGTCCATGATTTCGCCACTGAAATTGCTACACAATTGATGTTTTCAAGAGTTGGAGCACCTTCATGATTTTTAAAATGATCAGTTCTAAGCTCCAAAATAGCAAGAATTTTATCAGCTCCCAATGCTATTGAGGTATCTATCATCCAAATAGCACCATTTACAATCTTATCCATATCAAAAGAAACAGAAGAAAGCCCTTTATAGTTCCAGATTTTTGATAGTGAATATCTGGTGACCCAGTTAATGATCGTTTGAGGGCACGGTGTTTTGGTTATCCCAAGGTATGCTTGTAAAATGCCAAACATTCTTGATATTGCTCTGAATCCAACGTGTCCGACCAAAAATAGGCGTAAAGAAATAAAAATCAATTCCTCCTTACTATTAACCGACAATGTGTTCTTTTTACGTTCTTGTTCTAATTCTTGTCTATTTTTCCGGAGTTCAGACTTGTATTTATTTCGTTCATTTTTAGTACGTTTCAGCTCAGCTTTCTGATACTTAATTATACGAGTACGATCAACTGCTTTGTCTTTCCAGGCAGTTCTACTTTTTTTAATTTTGAAACTTTACTCATAGCAATAACCATCTTTTTGGTTAAAATATTTGAATATATAGGGAATAATAATTTTTTTCAATCAGCAATTTTGAATTATTGACGGCATTTTGTTATGGTCTACGCAAATTTTACTGAAAATATTGAAGGTGCCTGAATGACATATGATAGATTGCAAGCAAAAATAATCCCTGGCAAACATTGTAGCTTTTGTGGAAACGATTCTGTTCCTTTAATAAAAACAAAATGTTGTGACCAATGGATTTGCTGTGACACTTCTTTTGCATCTATAAAAGGTGGAGATTATTGCCAATATCATCACGAGCACGAGGGTCTCTGCCATTTTCATTACAATAACAGCCATTCAGGGATATGGCAGGAGTGCAAAGAATGCCGGGATTTGGTTGGGGAAGATAATTTTAATGCTGCATTTCATGACCCCAACAATGTGCCAAGATATTAATCGCACTCATGATAGGGCCAAAAGTTGAGCAAAAAAAGTAACCACAAAACTGAGTTTTTGGACACCCCAGGTCAGATGTAAGTGATTATCTGATTCCTTTACGAATACGTACAATTCCAGGAGAAACCACCGTAAAAGATTGATAAAGCTTATCTGAGTGTTCTTGTACAACAGATGAAATAATTTTAGCTTTTGCAAGTTGAGATAATCCAGCCAAACGAAAAAACAATACTCCGTTTAAAATTTTATTCTGACGAAAAACTAACTCTCCAAAATCTTTGTCAGCTGTTAACAATAAAGCATTTTGTTGATTTGCCCTTTCAAATACAATGTCATCGGAAATACTTGGATCTATCTCCGCTATATAAAGCACATCATGACCTTCTTCTCTGAGAATTTCAACAATCTGTCTATCAACACATTCATCAGCCATTATATTCATTACGCAACTCTCGATATAGGGTAAATCACATCAGCTTTTAAAGCTTTTGCCGCAAAACCGAGGGCTGCTTGAATAGCATCCATAGTTAACCGAGGATGAGCATCTATAATCTGCTCAAATGTTTCACCAGCAGCTAACTTTTCTAAAATGAGTTCAACTGAAATTCGTGTTCCTGTAATTACTGGTTTTCCCATCATTACTGATGGTTCAGATTGAATAAATTTTTCATACATTTTGCACCTCATCTCTTAGTTAGCACATAACGGTTGCGTTCAGCCGCTTGGCGGGTTCGGCGCGAGCACATCCGCCTGCAAACCGACCCCAATGCGGGTGAGGAAACTCGAAAAGCGCGCCGATTAGCCAAGTCGGCTGCAACGCGTTGTTAGCGCGGCCCTTTACTTTTGCCCAACGAACCCGCTCCCAAGGCGCATTCCCCTCCACGTTCTCTCGACCTGTCGACAAATCCGCTTCCCGCTTCAACTGATTGCTTCACCAACATACTTTCGCTCACGAAACAAGCAAAAGTTATCCGCTCCTCGCTCGCGTTTCACCTTCGCCCCGCCGACGGTCTGATTCGCGTGTGTTCCTTCGACTGCCCCGAAGGATAGCTTTTGCGCTTTCACCATGCGAGCACGCTAACTCCCCATTCCAACTCACCACTTCTACCATCAGTAGCTTTCGCCGAGCGTCGATTACCACCTCTCCCCGCCTGAGACTAGCAAAAGGCATCCGTAGTCCGCGAAGGATGTCTTTTGCGGCTCTCACGAAACCCCTCCCGAACCACTGCAAGTTTCCCTCTCTCCCAGGCAGGGACGAAGCATACCTCCTAAACTGTCAAACGGCTTCGTTTGTCGCACTCACTGATCGCTACAGACTCCGCCACGTCCAATTGATTGACGCTCCTACATCTGCTGGATCTGCCCAAGGTCCTGCTCTAACCAATCCAGAGCTTCCTGATCCATTGTGCCTTCGTCCACGAACGACTTGGCTCTGGCAATCGCTTCCTCCATAAAAAACACGGATTCATCCTTGCGTCCCATCTTCTGATAGGTGAGCGCCAGACCGTGATACCCATTATGGTGTTTAGGCTGCGACATCACCAACTCTTTGAACTTCAGCTCGGCTGCTTCTAGCTTTGCGTTCCTCAGCAATGTCATTCCTTTGTTGTACCACTCAAAATCCTGGTTCTCGTATGGCTTGATGTACGCTATCTCTTTTCTAATTTGTTCCAGGTAGTCTGCGCCCATTTGCTCTCCTCGATTGTCTACTCCTCACAGGTATACTCCCGATTACTTTGGCCGCGCTAACGACCGAGTTAACCCGCCCGCCAACCAGTTTGGCAATTAACCTTGCGCGATGTAATTGTTTGAATCTAGCTCAAGAAAACGCACGTTCTCGCGGGTCGGTGTTGAACGCATTGTTATGTGATTTCAGGCACATAGGTTTGTTTGAGTTATTTTCTTTTTACAACTCTAAACCCAAAATGGTCGTTTGTTGCACCTACATTAGTTTCTGTAAAACATTGTTTATCATACGAAGCATACTCTTCGGGATATGTCCAACCACTGCCAACTGTAATAAATGTTTCATATTCGGATGAAACTTTTGAGCGACAATTATACTCAAATTTATTCTTAGATTGTGTCCATTCTATTACATTTCCTGATAAACCGTAAACACCATAAGGGTTTGAATGTAATAAAGTAACTGTTTGAACGTGTCCTTTATGTTGCCCTGGCCACTGGGTGTGGTCAAGACCACCTTTGGGTAATTTTTGATAATGTTTTTTTATTGAATGCCCATTGTAAACACAATTTTCGGGTATTATTGTTCCATCGCTTGTTCCATATTTATAGCCTTTTCCGCCATCAACAACCCATTTATACAGTTCAACTGTAGGTAAATCGTAGTCATAAAAATCGGCAAAGGCTTTAGCCGAATAATACTCAATGTAAATAATAGGCCAATTTTTAACCTCTTCATGAGTTGGCAGTTTTAAATCTAAATCGAACGATCCTGCAAATAAAATATTATCATCATATTCTCCTTTATCGAAGCTCACTGTTTTACGCCCTTTAACAGATATGCTTTCCGGACAAAAATCTTGCAATTCTGCCCAATTAGTAATTTTATCGGCAACTTCAATTCCTGCCGGCAAATTAGAATTGTCGAAATAAATATTCCAATCAACCTGTTTTGGATCAACAACACTAAATTTTTTCCCATCAAATTCAATCATGCACCTATTTAGTGGGTTTTTCATCTCCCACCTGTCAATTTCCCCATCGTGCCCGTGGTCTCCAGTCATTCGAATATTTAACAAATCGAGAATTCTATGACCATTTTTATCGTAAACTAATTGCTGATTTTTAGATTTATATCCACGCATTTGTTTTGCAAATTATCAGGAACATATGGCTTTGCAGAGTTCTGGCTTAATGGTTCTACCTCTCCAACAGTAATATGACCTGCTTTTAAAGCTGTATTTAAAAAATCAACATATTGCTGATTTGTAACTTCTGTTTTTGCCATTTGAAAAGCTTTAATATCCTTTCCGTTTCCAGGAATATTTGCAAATTCAACTCCTGAGTTTTTGTTTAGGTTACTTGCCTCACAAACTGGAAATGAAACTGTAAATAAGCAGGTGAAAAACATTATAATTGTAAAAATTGATTGCAGGGGTTTATTTGATTTCAAAGTTACTTCCTTCTATTGTATTTAACACTGGACTTCCCAACGAAAAGTGTACACCTTTAATTGGCTGTATTTAGAGTCATGACCACCGGCCCAGCCGGTGGCTTGCTTAAAGCCCTATAAGGGCATTAAATACTGATAACCCCTTAAGGGGTATTACTTTGTTAAAGTGACTGTTCTGCGACCAAATCCATTTTTATTGACTAATTTTACTTTATGTTATTATCGCATAGTATGCTACTTGCACCCCTGAAGGGGTCTTTCACTAAATCTGTATCATATTGATCTCCAATGGACTCGTTATTCTGTTGATTTTTTATATACTGCCGTATTTTGGCCTCATCTAACCCAACTGTATTGACATAATAACCACGTGCCCAAAATGTATGCCCACGGAAATTCCTCCGTAAATGGCTATATCTTTCAAACAAAATCATTGTACTCTTGCCTTTTAGATAACCAACGATTGTTGAGACTAAATACTTTGGCGGGATAGACAAACAAATATGGATATGGTCCGAACACGCCGTTCCTTCAATGACATCAATCTTTTTATACTCACAAAGTTTTCTGAGAATTTGACCAACATCTCGTTTAAGTTTACCATAAATAACTTTTCTCCTATTCTTAGGAACCCAAACTATGTGGTATTTGCACTCCCATGTTGTGTGTGCTAATGTTTTTTTCACTATCTTACTCCTTTTGGATTTTAGTCACAGAATCAGCACTGTTACCTTTAGTCCAAAAGGAGCATTTAATAAATACTCAGCATAGCTTTTTCCATTCTCCCCAGCGTAGCTGGGGGTTTAGCTCTGTAATTATAATCCTCAAGAGTAGAAACATCCACCTTTTCAGGCAGTTGTTTTTTCTCATTGAGGAGCTTTGTGAGCTCTGCCTCTAACTGGCTTATTCCTGATTCTAAACAGGCTTTCAAGCTGTTTTCGCGCCTTGAGCCATCTTTGTTTAAAACTTCCTTAGTCCTTGAATTTTTTTTATGCTTTTTATCAAGCTTTTTACGTACGGTCTTAATTTCTTTCTCAATGGATTTGATAGCAGGATTTGCTATAAGCTGTTTATCGCTATCTAATGTTTTAAAGCCGGGGTGATAATGAAAAGGATGCCTGTCATGGAGGTGTTTAAATGTATTTTCAGAGGCACCCCAGCGGTTCAATATAGCTTGTGCGCATTGAAGAGTAGTTATAGGTCTGCCGTCATCCCATGCAAGACAGCATGTCCGACGGTTGCTGGTCTGATTCCAAAGATAAATTTTCCTGAGTTCAAAGGTTTTAGTTTTACCATTTTCCTCCAGGGTGAAGGTCTTTTCACCCTCGAAAATGCGGTATTTTTTGTTGTTCATCTCAAAGGATTCGTTAAAACAATCATCATCTAACTCCTTGAGTTTTTTTGAATCAACGTGTTTTTCCCAAGTAACAAAGGGAATTTTATCTTCAATAAGAGAGTTAAAAAATGGAGCGCCATACCCTTCTCTGTCAAAGACCATGATGGGAGGCTCTGTAAGTTCCTTGGCCCATTTTTTTTTCAGTTCGACAATATGAGTTTTAAGATCGCCTTTTCCTTCTTGAATCTGAAAATCAACAATACGACCACTTTCATCGCATGTAACTATATTTGTTTGTCCCGGCATCATCATTTTGCGCTGTGTATTAAAGGCAAGATGAATTTTTCGTCTGCCTGTGTATGGAAGCAGATGCCCATCTGCAAACCATATACAGGTACTGACCAATCCGCCTAAAAGCTGTTGCTTAAAAAATAATTTACAAAGAGATGTGGAAAATCGTAAATTACAAGCTGCATAGAACCATTGCCAAACATCTCTTTTTGGAGGCAATTTATTGAGGCCCAAAATAAGCCCCGCTTCTTTCTGGTTAATATTTTTCAGTTGTTCTATGGATTTGATATTATTGGCGACCATCAACAAGAAAACTAAAAATATTTTATAGGCAGAACCAAAATAACCCATTATCAGCTTAAGCCATTGATTTGTACTAATTAAAACAATTAGATAAGGGAATATCCCTGCAAAACGAGTGAATTTCCAATCATGAAGGCTCTTAAATGGTTGTTCGTCTTTTGAAACAAGTTGTTCGCCGAATTCAAAATCAAGCTCCTGCTGTTTTTTTTGATTTTCTAATCGTTTAGCTTTTCTCTCTTTAGCGAGAATGACAGCCTTGGTGCCCTGTATGCGTTTGTGCTGCGTGCTCTTGCGATGTTGTTCAAGATTTTTGCCCATTTTGGGATTATATCCACCCAATAAGCCTTCTGTCCCAAATTTTTTTTTGCTCTCAATGTAATTGTGTATCGTTTGTCTGCTAATATTAAGGGCACCAGCCAATAAAGATTTATTCGCACCCAATTCAACGGCATCAACAACAAATATTTTTTTTGCCGGCTTGTCAGAAATATCAACCTTTTTAACAATGATATCGCGGTTTTTAAGGGTAATCATGTGCTTATTTCTTCTGTTAAAAACCAACGACAAATTTGCGCCAATCATTTTGGTGTTATCGTTTTTTTTCTTTGGTATATCTGGAAATAGTTGTTTTTGCATAATTGATACCTTAATGTGGTGTACGCAATGTGAATTTTTAATAAGGTATCACAAAAAAATATTTTTTACAAAATAAATTTACATTAAATAAAAGAAATAGTTAAAATAAAATAGGTTAAACATATGAATGTCCAACATTATGCTTGTCCAATAAATTACTGGAGAATAGTCTAACTACCTGAATAATAAGGCTTTACGCATTTCTATTCACTTTGTACGTTCCGAGGTCTGTAGGAACCCAAACTATGTGGTATTTGCACTCCCATGTTGTGTGTGCTAATGTTTTTTTCACTATCTTACTCCTTTTGGATTTTAGTCACAGAATCAGCACTGTTACCTTTAGTCCAAAAGGAGCATTTAATAAATACTCAGCATAGCTTTTTCCATTCTCCCCAGCGTAGCTGGGGGTTTAGCTCTGTAATTATTATTTATACACAACGCATTGTCATGTGATTATTGGCGACAATTCAGTCACATAGATTGCAAGACTTGAGTTTGTTTATCTTTGATTAACCACTCTAAAACCAAAATGATCATTTCCCCTGTGTGCTCCAGTATTTTTTGCCTCTTTTGTTGCTAGGGATTGAGCATCATCATAATAATTCCACGATCCCCCAATTCTTATATATGCTTCGGTATCCTTTCCTGTGCGGTCTACTGCATTAGGATAATCAGCTAATGCCGATTTTGTCCATTCGTAAACATTACCAGACAACCCATAAACACCATACGGGTTTGGAGGGAACAGCTTGACGGACTGAACATGCCCTTTATCTTTACCTGGAAATTTACTAAAATCTGGTATTTTAGGTTTTGATGTTTCCCCATTTCTTTGTCTTTTACCTTTTTTGGGGTATTCATCAAATGAATGGCCACTATAAACGGTATTATCAGTATTGACAGTTCCGTTGTTAGTTCCGTATTCGTAATTTTTCCCACCAGTACCTGCCCATTGTATTTGTTTCAGAGTAGGCAAATCGTACCCGTAATAATCAGCAAAAGCTTTTGCTCCATAGTACTCTATATGATTAACAGGCCAGTTTTTTACTTCTTCAAGGGTTGGTAGTTCTGTATCTAAATCAAGGTGACCTGCAAATACAACATTGTTATTATAATTGCCATAATTCCAAGTAACTATTTGTTCTTTCTTAATTACTTTTTTTTCAGGCCAAAAACGGTGTAACTCTGCCCAATTCATAATACTATCAACTGGTTCAACTCCATCTGGAAGATTTGCTTTCTCGAAATAAATTGCCCAATCAACTTTCTCTGGATTTACAACATTAAATGACTTTTTTACAGTATCGTATTCAATCATTATTCTATTTAAGGGGTTTTCCATTTCCCAAAGCTCAAATTCTCCGTTATGGTTATGGTCACCTGTAACTCTGACTCCTAGCAAGTCAAATAATCTTTTTCCGTTATTATCGTAAATACATTGTTGATTACGTGACTTAAAGCCTGCAAACATTAATTGGTCAGCACCTAAAGGTTCAATTTTACCAACTGTTATTTTGTTTTCACGTAATGCTGTATTCAAAAAATCCACATATTGCTGATTTGTGATTTCTGTATTGCTCATTTGAAATGGCTCAACATTCTCTCCATTTCCTGGAATATCAACAAGTTCTATTTTTGATTTTTCTGTCAATTTCGTTGTCTCCTTACAAGAGACAAGAGGCAAAATAAACGAACTAACAAGCAATAAAAAAAATAACGAAATCTTTTTTTGATGCATTGCTTCTATATTTGTTGCCATATTTTCTTCCTTCCTATTGTTATCAATTACGTCTTCACACGCTGGTCTTATCCACGAAAAATGGAGATTGTTTTGAGTTGAATTTCATTTTATTTTTTACACATAACGCGGCTGTTGGAGGAACTCGACAGCCGCGATAAGTGGACCGTGTGCGTAGCGCAGCGGAGCTCACGGTCCACTTATCGACCAAGCTCACCTGCCGCTATGGAGCGCCAGCGGAATAGCGGTCAGGTTCCAGGTAGGAGCATCGGTTACCCGACGCCCCCCCTACAGACCCGTACGTGAAGATTTCCCTCATACGGTTCCTCGGTTCAAATCCTTTTTACCGGATTATCAACCAAACAGGCGACACCCCGTTTGGCGTATAACTTTGCAGCCCTTACGGCATCAAATATTATGGACTATTCTGGGTAATGGCAGTGGGTATGTTGTGCGCAAGTCCTCGAACATTACTTCGCCCTTGTGACTTCTTCGGCTTAACCATCGACGCCATGCTTTCTCAGTATATTCAAACACAACTTCCAGCACTTTGTAGTTACTTATTACTCCAAAGTACTGGTAAAAACCTCGCAGTTTACTGCAAAGAATCTCATACTGCTCGGCCATTGGCTTATGACGGTTATCCTTGCACCATATCCATATTCTCTTCATAAAACGGCTTGAACGCTTTCTTGCCGTCTTTTTCTTTATTACCATGTACCCTTTTAATGATTTTGACCAGTAAAATGTAAACCCTAAAAAATCAAACGTCCCGTTTCCCTTTCCGCTAATGCGTTTGGAAAATCGAATCAGTTTTGTCTTTTCCGGGTGAAGTGACAGCTCGAACTGTTCGAACCGCCTGGGTAATACATCCATGACACGCAATGCGTCTTTTTCATACTCGAACCCGAGGATGAAATCATCCGCCCAGCGTATGATGGAGCATCTCCCTTTCATCCGGGGGATCACTTCTTTCACGTACCAGTCATCTAAAACATAATGAAGAAAGATATTACTGAGCACAGGGGAAATTACTCCTCCCTGTGGAGTGCCCGTTTCAGAGTACGTCAGGTTGCCTTCCTCCATTACGCCTGCATTCAACCACTTCCCTATCAGGCGAATCATTCCGCCGTCACTTACTCTCCGACGTATCATGTCTTTAAGTAACTCGTGATTAATATTGTCAAATAGTCCTGTAATATCTGCGCTTACTATCCAGCTGATATTCTGCTTCAAGCATTGCTCACGTAAATCTTTGATTGCCATGTGTTGGCTCCGACCTTTTCTGAATGCATGGGAAAAATTGTAAAAATTCCTGTCAAATATGACATTCAATATGGCTGCTGCTGCTTTCTGGACAATTTTATCCTCAAGTACAGGTATGCCAATTGGACGCTTTTTCCCTCCTTCCTTGTCTATCCAGATACGCTTTACAGGAGACGCAACGTACTGTCCTCTCCGCAGTCGTTCATACAGATTATAGAGGTTTTGATCAAGATTTTCGGCATACTCCTTTGCCGTAACCTTGTCCACTCCTGCAGATTTGCTTTTCCGAATTTTACGAAAGGATTGTTTCAGTAAATCAAAGTCTATCCGATGGACTACTGATGTAAATACCAGTTCAGGATTACTTTGAGCAAGCAGCTCGATTTTGATAAGGGATGACCCACCTGTTAACACCGGTGGTTGTCCCCATTCTATCGGTCTGGAATTGCAAGCGACCGTTCTTGCAATTTCTCGGCTTTTTGTTGATATGGTTTGTGACATCTGTGTATCGTGTCCTTTCGGCAAGCGTGCATAGCGCAAAAAAAAATTTGGCGTAGGTAAGCAGTCAGCGGTTAGGTGCCTGTTTTTTGCAGGCACCCGGCTGATCAATCAGGATGGAAATATTAAAAAGTGATTTTATGCTTCAGGATTGTCCGGTTCAATCAGTGCGGATTTATAATTCCACGGCATCCATTTGTCTGGGGATTCTGACAACTCAGAGGCATGTTCCAGCAGTGCTGTCAGGTAATCAAAAGGATTGGTACCGGATAAATTACAGGTATGAATCAGACTCATGAACAGATCACCTACCATGGCACCATGCTCAGTTTTATAAAACAGAGCATTCTTGCGATGCAGAACGACCTTTTTCAAAGCCTGTTCGCAAATATTGTTGTCCAAAGGTACACCTGGTTCCCTGAGAAAAAGGGTCAACGCCTCCCAATGTTTGAGCATGTAGCCAATAGCCTGGCCCAGCCCGCTGTTGGGCTCCACCAAATGTTGGTCTATTTGTTTGTGAAACCAGGTGTTGAGCTTTTTCATCAGCGGACCGCTGTTGTCCTGATGAAACCGTAGCCGTTCTTCAGCTTCCATGTTCTGTTCTTTGGTAATCTTATCATTTTTATATACCTCTGCGAGGATTTCGAGTACATAACTGCACTCTTCCGGGAAGCTTTGCAGTACGTCAACAAACTGTCTTCGTCCATGTGTAAGACAATTTGCCAGCAGAGTTTCGAATTCTTTGGGAACATTTCTGGACAGAGCATCACACATCTGAATGGGTGGGCTCAGACCAATACGACGCTTAAGTAAATCCATCAAGTTTTCTCCGGCATGCTGACGGCCGGTAAAAAACAGTGCAATTTTATGATCATCGGTTTTTGACAGTATACCCGTGGTAAATATACCTTTACGTTCCGGGTTATTTTCTTTGTTTTCCTTCATCAGGGACAAAACCTTCATAGTGGTGTCATCATTATGAATGATATCGCCCTGAGCGCCCTGACGGATAAATTCCTGATAAATCGGAGTAAGTTCCATTGCCATTTGATCGACAATCTCGAACTGTGTCGATGCAGGCAATGGTATGCCAAGACTTTGCTGAAGATCTTTAAGTCTGTTAAATGGCATACCGGTACCATATTTCAAAAGAGCAATCATGGCCTTGGCTTTTGCATCATATTTGTCTTCACCCACATTTTCAGGTGTCGATGCGGTGAAAATTGCTCCACAGAGATTACAGCGTAAACGCTGCATTTCATAGACAGTTCCACTTAATGGAGCGTTTCCGGTGATGCGTATGATTCGCTGCGGCTCCTTTAATTCATATACCTTGCCCTTTAAACATTCAGGGCAGTTGTCTCCAGGTTTAAGAGTATCATGGAAGACTCTGACTTTTTTTGCCCCGGTATAATTTTTAGCAGGTTTGCGGCCATGACCTTTTTTAGCTTTAACAGAATTCTTCTTTTTTGGGTGAGCCTTTGTTTTTCCAGTTTTTTCGGTAGTTGCACCAAACAGCATGCGCAACAGCCGTCGTATGGAGGCGGCTTTATTGTCCACACACTGACTTAAAAGGTAGATAGTGTCAGCCATAGCCTTGATGAGTTCATAGTCCTCAGGTGGCAACAGTTCTTTAACACGCTTTAAAAGAGCATCTAACTGCTTGACGTCCAGGTCTATACGTTCCGGGGTCTTCACTGTGTGTCCCCCCGTAAAAGGCTGCGAAAATTTTTGGCTAATGGATATCCCCAAACAGCCTTTATAGATCGGTTCGGTTTAAATGTTTGATCATTTTTACCCCTGCCGGTGGTGTCTCCAAGATACTTCCAGTTCGCAGCCTTGTAACAGGTACCGGCAAAACGGGTTTTGTCCACAAAAGTTTCAAGGTACCAGATGGGATGATTGTAGATTTTACGCCAATCCAGGGCCAAGATTTTTATCATGTGACCAAGAAGATGGGAGGCCAGATGTGGTACGCGCACCCATGGTAGAATTAAAAATCGTGTATTATACGCCAAAAGGTGCAGATTTTTTTTACGCGTCTTCGCATCCCAGCCGATAAACCTGTCCCTGCAGCCTATATGCCTCGCTGCAGAAGACCAGGCAAAACATGCTATTGGCCGCCCATCAGTATAAACGATGTATTTCAGCTGTTCGCCCACTGAATGGCAGTAACCCAGATAATGGTAATACTCGATCAGGCTGTTGAACATTTTTTCATGCGGGCTTCTGCGTACCTGGCAAAATTCAAGCGGCCGTATTTTGGCTAATTTTGTTTCCAGTAAAGTTTGATTGATCTGAATTTTTTTAGGTTTTCTACGTTCTACAAATGGATTATGGGGATTACATTTTTTGTCCGGCAGACGTATGAATCCTGCACGGTGCAGTTCTAACATCATACCCCGACAGACCATATCACGCAATGCCCCATTGGCCTGGACCCAATTCCAGGCTATGCACAGTTTTCTGGAAAGCGCCCGGCGGCTGGCATCCGGATTTTGAGCAATAAGCTCCTTGATAAAAATAATATCTTTGTCAGTAACGACTCTGCCTCTATACGTAAACATGGGCATCAAATATCACATTTTTTACTGGAACGCAAGTCATTAAATATTTTTTTCTATTTTTTTACAGGAATTGGCCGCCACAATGGTGCAACATGAGCCTTTACAGGATTACCGTTCCAGATCAGAAGCTGCAGTTCATGAACGGCCAGAGGCCTGACCGCCTCACCGGATTTGTTTGGCCACCAGTTGAAACGTCCCTTAGACAGCCTTTTCTGACACATCCAGAATCCTTGGCCATCATACATAATGATCTTTATGGCAGTTGCCTTTTTATTACGAAAAATAAAAACATACCCTGAAAATGGATCGGAGCGCAGCACCTGCCGACAAACAGCATTTAGACCGTCGATACCTTTTCTGAAATCCACCGGGTCTATGGCCAGCAGGATACGCATTTGCGGAGTTATCTGAATCATGGCTGACTCCAAAACTGTTGGGTTATATTGATCAAGTCAGAACTGTCCGCAATTTGCATTGTCATCCTGGCACCGTTCTGATGTTGCATCTCGATAATGCCCTTGAAAGGCAAAGGGGCTTGGGCTACATCAAGTTCGATGAAAGATGCCGTCGGCACGGACGGATTTGGTGATATATTCTGGACGTAATGCTTTAGCTTGGTATGGTTGAGGCTCAAGGCTTTTGATATACGGTGCAGAGAATAGGCAGGGTATAACGAGGCAGCGGCTTCCCATAATGCTTCCGGAATGGCTTTACCTCTATCCCGGCTGTTACGCCATTGTTTAAATTTTTCCCGTACTTCATCCAGACTGTACTCGCCTGAAGGCTGCATAAGATTCATCGGTCATCCTCCTTATATAATATTACGTGATTTGAATGACCGATACTACCTTATTTGAATTTGTTTTTCATGCACGCTTGCCGAAAGGACACTGTGTATCTCCCATAATTCCTGCCAAAAAAACGTTATACCCTGCTTCACCTTCCCTGCAGTGGGTCGCTTGGGCATCACTTCCCCACCTTTCCGATCAAGATAGTTCAATTCTTAATCATCGGTACTATGATCTGCTAAGACTTCCGAATGTTTATCTCAGGTTCGTTCGCTCTTCGCTATCCTCCCCTGATACCTTGTATCGCCCATCTTTTAATGTTTGTGTTTCTGCCAATGGCAGACTCGTTGCAAGGCGGGACATTCCTATGCAACGCCGGGATTTCGCTTGCGCTGGATTTCCTGTTACCGTTCTTTTTACCCAAGGAAACATCCGGGTCTCCCAAGTTCCCGAGCTACCCCTTTGAGTACATGCCCTGGTCTAAGACCCCGGTGGTGTCCTGAATACTTGCCTTAGCATATTCAGGACTGCTGCCTTCCGCTGTCTCCAAAGCGTCGGCTTTTTCCTGCAAGCAGGATTATCACAATGACCACAACCATACATTTTTCGGGGCTCAATACAGAGCCTGCAATCTTGCTCCGTCCAGCTCCAGACTCCCGTTACCGGGTTTACCTGTGGACTTCGCTACTGACCTGCTGGTTAGTCTTTAGTCAGGTGGGACTATCTTAACATCAATGCCAGAGCAAGCCCTGCAGAGATGAAGGAAACAAACCGTTTCCCGAGCACCCACTTGGTAACAATATCGAGTTTCAAAGACCTTGTGTCTTATCCCAACGATTCGGATTTATCTTGGCACGAGGAGCGCCTTGTTAGCTGTCTTTCCAATATCGTTCTTGCAGGTACGACAATATTGATTTTGTATCTTTACAGGTTGCAACTGGACTCAAAAATTCATCAGGTGAAATCACTAAGTACCTTTCTGGTTCTTTTAATACGGACTCCCATGCTTCCGACATATTTTTTCCTGACAGTTTTGGTGATGTAACTCTATCTCTCAACTCTGTATTTTGTTTAGGGATAATATGTAAATGGAGATATTCATCACATTGATATTCCCTTGCATTAACCATCATCCAACCAAGTAAAGTTTGCCTCATAAGCTGATAAAACGGTTCATAATAGAATGCCTCAAAATCTCTTATCGTTATTGGTGATTCAAAATGATCCATCAATTTATCGTAAATATTGTATCGTTGCGGAATATATTTATTCTCTTCCCTATATTCCTCTGTGTATTTCCACTCAATTAGAATTAAAACGTTACTTTCGTTGTCTTTTTTGCCAACCATAACCGCATCTACAGAGGTGCAATTAGCACCACGAGTGTGTGTTTTTTCATTCAAGTAATTGTCTTTACCAATCACTTCAAATTCCACAAACCCATCATCAACAAGTACAGCTTCTTTTATTTTGTTTGATATTTTTTTTAGAATTGCTGAGGCAATATCTTTTCTTTGACGAACAAAAAATAAATGATTAACACAAGCTATCTGAGAGGAAAGCAAATGCCCGGTAGGTTCATTTTTATCTTGCCCCATCCACCACGATATTTGATTTCTTTCAAAGTAGTTTATTGCATCTTCTCGAATACCTGCCCATAAATTTAGTGTTGGATCTTGTAAAACAAAATCTCGTTTCTTATTAAAAAATATTCCGTTTCCTGGGTCACGAAATAATTCCCCTCTTACCTTTGCAGCTTTTTTCCTTTCATTTTCACGATAACTCATAACAACTCCATTTTTACAGCTAATCGCGGTGCTGACCGGCACCGGGGGCCGGTCAAGTACCTTGTTCTGGCGCGGAGCGCCGGAGCAAGGTACTTGACGAAGTCAGCACCGCGATTCTCGGCGGCGCAGCCGCCGAGAACGGCGCGCATCACCGGCGGCAAAAAGCAAAGCGAGGAACGAGCGACGCTTTTTGCTGCCCGAGTGCATGCGATTGTTAGCCCATCTTATACACAGTTATTCCTATCCAGCATGCAGTTATTACCCTGCTCGGATGTCTCAACCTGAATTGTCGAATGCTCTATTCTAAAATGATCGTGAAGGTGCTGCTGGAGTCTTTGTAGGAAATTATTGTCTAACGATTCGCTGTTAACCACTATATGAACAGTCAGGGCAATTTCGGTCGTGCTCAAAGGCCAGACATGCAAATCGTGAATGCGGCAGACATGTTCGAAGCTGTTCAAGTATTGCCTGATTCCGGCAATGTCTATACTCTTTGGCACAGCATCGATAGAGTAGTTGATGGAATCACGTAGTAACCCCCATGTCCCGATAAAGGTAACAGCGACAATCACAAGGCTAACAACAGGATCAATCCAAAGCCAGCCTTTGGCTAGAACGAATATGCCAGCTATAACCACGCCCAAGGATACCCCGGCATCAGCAGCCATATGAAGGAAAGCCCCTCGAATATTTAAATCATGCTTTTGACCTTTGAAAAAAAGTAACGCAGTCAAAGTGTTGATCACGACGCCTATTCCCGCCACGATAATAACAGTCATACCTTTAACGGGCTGTGGGCTGGAAAAGCGCCCGACGGCTTTCCAAGTAATACCTCCAAGTGCAACAAGTAAAAGTATTGCGCTGACCATAGAAGCCATGACGGTAACCTTTCGGAGGCCATACGTTCTCTTTTCTGTTGCAGCTTTTGTAGCGAGTACGCTTGCCCCCCAGGCAAGCAATAAGCTGACCACATCACTTAAGTTATGTCCTGCGTCTGCTATCAGTGCAAGTGAGTCAGCAAATACTCCATAGCCGGCTTCAATCGCAACGAAGACGATATTGAGTATAACGCCAATAGCAAAGGAGCGATTGTAATTACCTATCTCATGACTGTGATCGTGACTCATATCATTTTCTGGTGTAGGGCTAACGCCGGCTGTTGAGCCGCGAGAATCGCAGGCACTGAATGAAAAAGGCGGTTTTTTTTCATTCAGTGTCGAGAATCGCAGTCGGCTCGAACGCCCTTGATAGGTGGAGCGTGAGCGGAACCTGTCAAGGACGTTCGAGGAACTCGACAGCCGGCGATAAGTTGACCGTGTGCGTAGCGTAGCGGAGCTCACGGTCAACTTATCGACAGGGTCTGCTGCGCCGGACCGCCAGAGCGAAGCGGCGGCGGTGCGGCGTCAGCAGCACCCATTTGTTAGCATTTCCTTCCGTGCTCCAGAATCAGGTCCGAAGCCCAGTCGATTGCTTCCGGGTATTCATCACAGTCGAGCACGAATTCCTGTCCTCGTGCCACCGCCCTCAGCTTTGAACGTGAGCCGACTCTCCCCCATCGGCCAGGGTCGGAATGGTACGTCAGGGGCGTTCGCCCCTCCCCGGGATGGAACCATCCCGGGAGTTCCCAGGTGCTGGTGTTGTCCGTGTTGGGCGCAGTCAATTGCAGCTCACGCGAGAACTGTGGAAATACCCCCGCACCCGGCAAATCGCCTTCCGCCGCGAGGTCGGTTGCGAGGTGGCGCCGCGCCACGTAGACCATATTGTTCCGGTCGCTTCCACGATGGAAGTGTGGATGGTACTCCGCCCAACGGCACTCAGTAGGCGTCGCCACGCCGAGCGGCAGAGTCTCGGCGATTTGGAGCCACCCCCACAGGACATGACGTGGCCGGCTATTGGCGGCCCAGTGATGGATCCCGTTGCTGCTCTCTACGCCACGAAAAAGACCGAAAAAGAGAAAGAGATCGCCAACTCCCACTTCGCACTTCCGAAGGTGACCTTGTGCTTGGCCGGTCTGCCCGAAGATTGGTCGCCATCCTTGTTTTCGGGAAAGGCTGTCCCGAACGATGTCTGGATCGATATGGGCACGGTACTTCGAGGGAACGCGCCCTCGAGTGAGTTCCTCAACAAGCGGGCCAATCGAGCCGCCCTCGTACTGTATCTCCCCGTAGGTGACAACCGATTTCTTGTCTGGAATGGGCAAGGAAAGCATCCGGCCATCCGGGAAGATCGGGCTTGGCACCCCACCTGAAGCTGAGTCGAATCCCTTTCTGCTGAGAATCAGCTTCATGCCTTCTGCCTCCATGACATGTCACTGCTCGGCCATTTCGTCGGTGGTGCGCTGACCCCCTGAGGAAACGATGAGATGAACTCCAGGAAGTCGTCAATGGTCTCTCTGGAGAACCGGTTCTTGTGCGCCCGCCCCACCTTTAGTTCTTCCAAGTACGGCGGCAACTCCGGCCCGGAAGCCCCGAAGTAGTGAAACCTCCTCGCTACGAGAACATTCACCCCACCCAAATCATGAGCCTTCGTCTTGGGGTTCTCTTCGTCTCCGTGCGAGTGCATGGAGCGTAACTGCTGGAAATCGCCATCCGGTAGTGGCTTGTAGATGTTGTCCCCCGCCTTCCAAACCACTTCGGCTCGGGTGTAGTCAGGTATCTTGTCGGAAAAACGTCGGTCGCGGAAGTAACTCGCGTAGTCGAGAATCTCATCGACCTCCATGGCGAAGACTACCCGATTCCCTCTGGCCTTTGGGCTGAGCCCGACGATCCATTCTCCCACTTCAGCCGTCCGTCGGATTGCGGGCTTACAGTCGGCAAGCGTACAGCAACCCCAGAACGGATTGGGCGAGAACCCGGTGTCGTGTGTCACGATGTAGGAATAGAGCTTCATGGGTTGCATGTCCTTCCGCTGCTAACACATGGGTCACTTGCCGACATGAGCGCAGCGAAATGGCGGTCAAGTGCACCCGCTTGTTATGTATCTTCAATTATTGTTCTCTGGATCAGAATCGATTTTCTTTATAGCTTTTTCAATTTCAAGCCGCAAATATTTATCTGTTTTCTCTTCCCGTAACATATTCTCAAGCACCGGCAGGGCAGAGCGGGCATCATGACCGATCTGCGATAAAGTTCTTACCGTAGATGCCTGAATCCACTTATCTTTATTGCTCTCTCTATTATTTTCAAGTGATGCTATCAACACATTTACAACATCAGAATTTATATATCCGAGGCCAACCATCCATTTAGCAGCCCGAAGTCTATAAGTTGTTTTTTGGGATTTTAAAATCCTCAACAAAACAGGCAAGGCAGGTTTCAACTGGACATCGAGAATCGCAGGAAACTTTGACAGTGGAGTAGTAGTCGAGAATGGATATGGTTGAGGCTTGGATGAATTTTTGGCCGCTATATAATATCCTGCAGAAAGGTATCCTTCGGCATAGACATCCAATGAAAAGGACCCCCCAAACCATCCGCCTCTGCGTCTTGGCCTTTTGATTTCATAATGTCCTTTTTCATCTGAAATAGCGTGAGCATAAACAACGTAATCTCCAATATGAGGATAGGGGAAATCCCAGCAAGCCCATATTGCAACAATTTTGGCACCTGCTATCGGTTTTCCTGTAGATGCATCCAAAACCGTTCCGCTGTACGGTCCGTCAAAAGGCAATGGATGTATTAAATAGCCTATATAACCACGATTGGTTAAAATGAACAAAACCAGGAATATCGAGGCCGGAATCAAAAATATTTTAATCAATATCTTTTTCAAGTCAGACATCCCTCTGAATCAAACATTTCATTAATGATTCGCCAAACTCAATTATAGCCATTACCTGCTTGGCATCCTTGGGGTAATTGGTTTCTGACAAATTGATAATTATTCCGTCTGGAGTAAAAACCATTCCGGAACTGTTTTTAAGAAAGTTCACAATTTCTGAATGTGATGATGCACTGTATTGAACCAATAGGTCCTGCAAGTGCCTGGGAACCAGTATGTCTCCCGATTCCCTGCTTCCTGTGTTTACAATGTATTTCTTCTTAAACTCTTCAGAAAGCCCCTGATCATACTCATCGAGGTTAATGCCCATCATCTTAGACATGGATATGGCAAATTTAAAGGTTGCATTCATATCAGGACGAACTCTTATCGTAAAACTGTCCGGCAACCCTGTCCCCTCCATGATGACAAACTTTAATTTATGATCATGACGTGCTTTTCTTTTCCCTCCTGAAGCACGGTATTTCTGGATATCCACCGCTTCGCAAAGATATCCTTGAAAACGCTTTATTTTATAGACTGCCCCCAGTTTCGTCTTTGTCCTCTTGCTCATTTTGGATGGGTTTAGAAACGATTCAATGTATTTTCTTTCTTGGGAACTCTTTTTAACCTTTTGCAAGTCCGCCACAGATCCGTCCTTTAGAAGTTTATCAAGTACTTTGGGAGGAGAGGTTATAAAGCGGTAGAGTAGATAAAAAGCAATTGTAAAAAGGGCGACTGAACTCCAACCAATTATATCAGTATTAGACATAGAAAAGTCTCCTTATGAACCTAAATTGGTGGAAACAGAACTAACAAAACAATAACGTATTGTATTGTCAGCAATGCTGCAACGGCAAGGCTACAAAAAATAAAACAAATGAATTTTCTTTTGCTTTTAAAAATGCTTAATTTATTTTCACCGCCTATTAAGCCCAATATAGCGTCAATAAACAATAGATATCCTAAGCCTATCATCGATATCCACACCCAGTCTGAAAAGCGATAACAAAGCAAAATTGGTCCAAGAAAAAACATACCAACAGCAATAATTATTTCAATTACTTCTTTGCCTAACAAACCAGAAAAAGAGAATCTATTAATGGTCAATTTATTCCTCTTTGACGTATGATCCATGAAAATACAACCTTGTAAATTATTCACTCGTTATTATTGTTTGGCATAACGCCGGCTGTTGAGCCGCGAGAATCGCAGGCACTGGCTGAAAAAGGCAATTTTTTTTCAGCCAGTGCTGAGAATCGCAGTCGGCTCCAACGTCCTTGATAGGTGGAGCGTGAGCGGGAACCTATCAAGGACGTTGGAGGAACTCGACAGCCGGCGATAAGTTGACCGTGTGAGTAGCGTAGCGGAGCTCACGGTCAACTTATCGACCGAGATCACTTGCCCGCCCCTGATTTGGCAACCAACTACATGCGGAGCATAAGGCTTGAACAACCTCATGAAAACGGGCGTGCTCGCGGGTCAAGTTCCAGGTAGGAGCATCGGTTACCCGACGCCCCCCCTACAAACCCGTACGTGAAGATTTCCCTCATACGGTTCCTCGGTTCAAATCCTTTTTACCGGATTATCAACCAAACAGGCGACACCCCGTTTGGCGTATAACTTTGCAGCCCTTACGGCATCAAATATTATGGACTATTCTGGGTAATGGCAGTGGGTATGTTGTGCGCAAGTCCTCGAACATTACTTCGCCCTTGTGACTTCTTCGGCTTAACCATCGACGCCATGCTTTCTCAGTATATTCAAACACAACTTCCAGCACTTTGTAGTTACTTATTACTCCAAAGTACTGGTAAAAACCTCGCAGTTTACTGCAAAGAATCTCATACTGCTCGGCCATTGGCTTATGACGGTTATCCTTGCACCATATCCATATTCTCTTCATAAAACGGCTTGAACGCTTTCTTGCCGTCTTTTTCTTTATTACCATGTACCCTTTTAATGATTTTGACCAGTAAAATGTAAACCCTAAAAAATCAAACGTCCCGTTTCCCTTTCCGCTAATGCGTTTGGAAAATCGAATCAGTTTTGTCTTTTCCGGGTGAAGTGACAGCTCGAACTGTTCGAACCGCCTGGGTAATACATCCATGACACGCAATGCGTCTTTTTCATACTCGAACCCGAGGATGAAATCATCCGCCCAGCGTATGATGGAGCATCTCCCTTTCATCCGGGGGATCACTTCTTTCACGTACCAGTCATCTAAAACATAATGAAGAAAGATATTACTGAGCACAGGGGAAATTACTCCTCCCTGTGGAGTGCCCGTTTCAGAGTACGTCAGGTTGCCTTCCTCCATTACGCCTGCATTCAACCACTTCCCTATCAGGCGAATCATTCCGCCGTCACTTACTCTCCGACGTATCATGTCTTTAAGTAACTCGTGATTAATATTGTCAAATAGTCCTGTAATATCTGCGCTTACTATCCAGCTGATATTCTGCTTCAAGCATTGCTCACGTAAATCTTTGATTGCCATGTGTTGGCTCCGACCTTTTCTGAATGCATGGGAAAAATTGTAAAAATTCCTGTCAAATATGACATTCAATATGGCTGCTGCTGCTTTCTGGACAATTTTATCCTCAAGTACAGGTATGCCAATTGGACGCTTTTTCCCTCCTTCCTTGTCTATCCAGATACGCTTTACAGGAGACGCAACGTACTGTCCTCTCCGCAGTCGTTCATACAGATTATAGAGGTTTTGATCAAGATTTTCGGCATACTCCTTTGCCGTAACCTTGTCCACTCCTGCAGATTTGCTTTTCCGAATTTTACGAAAGGATTGTTTCAGTAAATCAAAGTCTATCCGATGGACTACTGATGTAAATACCAGTTCAGGATTACTTTGAGCAAGCAGCTCGATTTTGATAAGGGATGACCCACCTGTTAACACCGGTGGTTGTCCCCATTCTATCGGTCTGGAATTGCAAGCGACCGTTCTTGCAATTTCTCGGCTTTTTGTTGATATGGTTTGTGACATCTGTGTATCTCCCATAATTCCTGCCAAAAAAACGTTATACCCTGCTTCACCTTCCCTGCAGTGGGTCGCTTGGGCATCACTTCCCCACCTTTCCGATCAAGATAGTTCAATTCTTAATCATCGGTACTATGATCTGCTAAGACTTCCGAATGTTTATCTCAGGTTCGTTCGCTCTTCGCTATCCTCCCCTGATACCTTGTATCGCCCATCTTTTAATGTTTGTGTTTCTGCCAATGGCAGACTCGTTGCAAGGCGGGACATTCCTATGCAACGCCGGGATTTCGCTTGCGCTGGATTTCCTGTTACCGTTCTTTTTACCCAAGGAAACATCCGGGTCTCCCAAGTTCCCGAGCTACCCCTTTGAGTACATGCCCTGGTCTAAGACCCCGGTGGTGTCCTGAATACTTGCCTTAGCATATTCAGGACTGCTGCCTTCCGCTGTCTCCAAAGCGTCGGCTTTTTCCTGCAAGCAGGATTATCACAATGACCACAACCATACATTTTTCGGGGCTCAATACAGAGCCTGCAATCTTGCTCCGTCCAGCTCCAGACTCCCGTTACCGGGTTTACCTGTGGACTTCGCTACTGACCTGCTGGTTAGTCTTTAGTCAGGTGGGACTATCTTAACATCAATGCCAGAGCAAGCCCTGCAGAGATGAAGGAAACAAACCGTTTCCCGAGCACCCACTTGGTAACAATATCGAGTTTCAAAGACCTTGTGTCTTATCCCAACGATTCGGATTTATCTTGGCACGAGAATTGATTTGTTGTGTGATTACTATGAGTTATCGTTAATATTAGCCCAAGTAAGTTATATGTGATCTATGCCCACCACCTAGTGGCGAAGTCTTCAACCAATAATTGGCTTCTCTCTTTAAGGTCTTTCTTCTTGAAGGATTTAGTCTGTGACAGCAGAGTAGCTAATTGTTGTGTCATCTTGAATTTGCTTTTGCTGTATCCCGCAACTTTGTCTGATAAATCTGAATTTTTAATAGAGCTATTTATCTTTTTCTCCAAGAGGGATAAATTGCCAATTAAATTTTTATATTCATCGAAGTCTTCATTGTTCTTGAAGCCAAAACTGCGTGGCTTAAATTTAGGTGTCTGAGATAAAATATGTTCAATAGTTGGATCGTTATCCATTATTTTTTTCAATTCTTTAAGTGTATATTTTCTTTTAGATAATCTTTCACAATAATCAATAAAAAGAAGCCTCAGTAGTCCTGTCTGCTTATAATAATCGTAGTCGGACAAGTAATCTTTGAATCTGTCATTGCTAATTTCAAAAGAGTTGAACCAAAGCAAATGTTCTTCTATTTCATCAATTGTCCATTCTTCATGGTTTAGGCTATATGCAAATTCTGCAACATGCTTTTTCCCTGCATAATCTCTAATCTTAAAAACACGAACATCAATTATTTCAATCATATCAAGAACAGAAATAGCTTTTGAAGGTAACTTCTTCTCTAGAAAGCCACATATTTCCAATTGAGTTATTACTGGATAGTAAACAGCAGACAATCCAAGGATGCTAAATATTTTGTAATATCTTTCATTTTCAGTTGTTCTTGAGATTATTTTCTTGAATGCTCTAACATAATTTAAAAGACTATCTATATATGTTGTTATGAACTCATCAAGTTCATCAGTTGTGCCATTCTTTCTGTAATCTACTAACGCTAGTTTTACATTGTCCATTACCTGTTGAGCTGTTGGGTCATAGCTGTCCTCAGAAAAACATATATGGTGTTGCCTCAAAAGGTCATCTTCAGTGAATAATTTCGAGCTAATTATGTTTATACCTTGTTCTTCACCAATTAATTTTATATCGTCATATAGTTCGAATATTTCACCAAATATATTGTTTATTTTGTCATCATATTTTGCTTCAAGGTATTTGTTGGAAAAGTAAAATATCAAACTTTTCATTTTATCCATGCGGGATAGTTCTTTTCCTCTATCGTTTACAGTTTGAAATATACGTATGGCATCTGACTCGTTATTCGTGTCCTTTCGGCAAGCGTGCATGAAAAACAAATTCAAATAAGGTAGTATCGGTCATTCAAATCACGTAATATTATATAAGGAGGATGACCGATGAATCTTATGCAGCCTTCAGGCGAGTACAGTCTGGATGAAGTACGGGAAAAATTTAAACAATGGCGTAACAGCCGGGATAGAGGTAAAGCCATTCCGGAAGCATTATGGGAAGCCGCTGCCTCGTTATACCCTGCCTATTCTCTGCACCGTATATCAAAAGCCTTGAGCCTCAACCATACCAAGCTAAAGCATTACGTCCAGAATATATCACCAAATCCGTCCGTGCCGACGGCATCTTTCATCGAACTTGATGTAGCCCAAGCCCCTTTGCCTTTCAAGGGCATTATCGAGATGCAACATCAGAACGGTGCCAGGATGACAATGCAAATTGCGGACAGTTCTGACTTGATCAATATAACCCAACAGTTTTGGAGTCAGCCATGATTCAGATAACTCCGCAAATGCGTATCCTGCTGGCCATAGACCCGGTGGATTTCAGAAAAGGTATCGACGGTCTAAATGCTGTTTGTCGGCAGGTGCTGCGCTCCGATCCATTTTCAGGGTATGTTTTTATTTTTCGTAATAAAAAGGCAACTGCCATAAAGATCATTATGTATGATGGCCAAGGATTCTGGATGTGTCAGAAAAGGCTGTCTAAGGGACGTTTCAACTGGTGGCCAAACAAATCCGGTGAGGCGGTCAGGCCTCTGGCCGTTCATGAACTGCAGCTTCTGATCTGGAACGGTAATCCTGTAAAGGCTCATGTTGCACCATTGTGGCGGCCAATTCCTGTAAAAAAATAAAAAAAAATATTTAATGACTTGCGTTCCAGTAAAAAATGTGATATTTGATGCCCATGTTTACGTATAGAGGCAGAGTCGTTACTGACAAAGATATTATTTTTATCAAGGAGCTTATTGCTCAAAATCCGGATGCCAGCCGCCGGGCGCTTTCCAGAAAACTGTGCATAGCCTGGAATTGGGTCCAGGCCAATGGGGCATTGCGTGATATGGTCTGTCGGGGTATGATGTTAGAACTGCACCGTGCAGGATTCATACGTCTGCCGGACAAAAAATGTAATCCCCATAATCCATTTGTAGAACGTAGAAAACCTAAAAAAATTCAGATCAATCAAACTTTACTGGAAACAAAATTAGCCAAAATACGGCCGCTTGAATTTTGCCAGGTACGCAGAAGCCCGCATGAAAAAATGTTCAACAGCCTGATCGAGTATTACCATTATCTGGGTTACTGCCATTCAGTGGGCGAACAGCTGAAATACATCGTTTATACTGATGGGCGGCCAATAGCATGTTTTGCCTGGTCTTCTGCAGCGAGGCATATAGGCTGCAGGGACAGGTTTATCGGCTGGGATGCGAAGACGCGTAAAAAAAATCTGCACCTTTTGGCGTATAATACACGATTTTTAATTCTACCATGGGTGCGCGTACCACATCTGGCCTCCCATCTTCTTGGTCACATGATAAAAATCTTGGCCCTGGATTGGCGTAAAATCTACAATCATCCCATCTGGTACCTTGAAACTTTTGTGGACAAAACCCGTTTTGCCGGTACCTGTTACAAGGCTGCGAACTGGAAGTATCTTGGAGACACCACCGGCAGGGGTAAAAATGATCAAACATTTAAACCGAACCGATCTATAAAGGCTGTTTGGGGATATCCATTAGCCAAAAATTTTCGCAGCCTTTTACGGGGGGACACACAGTGAAGACCCCGGAACGTATAGACCTGGACGTCAAGCAGTTAGATGCTCTTTTAAAGCGTGTTAAAGAACTGTTGCCACCTGAGGACTATGAACTCATCAAGGCTATGGCTGACACTATCTACCTTTTAAGTCAGTGTGTGGACAATAAAGCCGCCTCCATACGACGGCTGTTGCGCATGCTGTTTGGTGCAACTACCGAAAAAACTGGAAAAACAAAGGCTCACCCAAAAAAGAAGAATTCTGTTAAAGCTAAAAAAGGTCATGGCCGCAAACCTGCTAAAAATTATACCGGGGCAAAAAAAGTCAGAGTCTTCCATGATACTCTTAAACCTGGAGACAACTGCCCTGAATGTTTAAAGGGCAAGGTATATGAATTAAAGGAGCCGCAGCGAATCATACGCATCACCGGAAACGCTCCATTAAGTGGAACTGTCTATGAAATGCAGCGTTTACGCTGTAATCTCTGTGGAGCAATTTTCACCGCATCGACACCTGAAAATGTGGGTGAAGACAAATATGATGCAAAAGCCAAGGCCATGATTGCTCTTTTGAAATATGGTACCGGTATGCCATTTAACAGACTTAAAGATCTTCAGCAAAGTCTTGGCATACCATTGCCTGCATCGACACAGTTCGAGATTGTCGATCAAATGGCAATGGAACTTACTCCGATTTATCAGGAATTTATCCGTCAGGGCGCTCAGGGCGATATCATTCATAATGATGACACCACTATGAAGGTTTTGTCCCTGATGAAGGAAAACAAAGAAAATAACCCGGAACGTAAAGGTATATTTACCACGGGTATACTGTCAAAAACCGATGATCATAAAATTGCACTGTTTTTTACCGGCCGTCAGCATGCCGGAGAAAACTTGATGGATTTACTTAAGCGTCGTATTGGTCTGAGCCCACCCATTCAGATGTGTGATGCTCTGTCCAGAAATGTTCCCAAAGAATTCGAAACTCTGCTGGCAAATTGTCTTACACATGGACGAAGACAGTTTGTTGACGTACTGCAAAGCTTCCCGGAAGAGTGCAGTTATGTACTCGAAATCCTCGCAGAGGTATATAAAAATGATAAGATTACCAAAGAACAGAACATGGAAGCTGAAGAACGGCTGCGGTTTCATCAGGACAACAGCGGTCCGCTGATGAAAAAGCTCAACACCTGGTTTCACAAACAAATAGACCAACATTTGGTGGAGCCCAACAGCGGGCTGGGCCAGGCTATTGGCTACATGCTCAAACATTGGGAGGCGTTGACCCTTTTTCTCAGGGAACCAGGTGTACCTTTGGACAACAATATTTGCGAACAGGCTTTGAAAAAGGTCGTTCTGCATCGCAAGAATGCTCTGTTTTATAAAACTGAGCATGGTGCCATGGTAGGTGATCTGTTCATGAGTCTGATTCATACCTGTAATTTATCCGGTACCAATCCTTTTGATTACCTGACAGCACTGCTGGAACATGCCTCTGAGTTGTCAGAATCCCCAGATAAATGGATGCCGTGGAATTATAAATCCGCACTGATTGAACCGGACAATCCTGAAGCATAAAATCACTTTTTAATATTTCCATCCTGATTGATCAGCCGGGTGCCTGCAAAAAACAGGCACCTAACCGCTGACTGCTTACCTACGCCAAATTTTTTTTTGCGCTATGCACGCTTGCCGAAAGGACACCGTTATTCTCAACGAATTCTAGGATGTAGAGATCTTCTATAGCTCGAAGAAATTCAAGAGGCTTTTCTATTAACTGATCTATAATATTTAATATCTCGGTGTACACATCAAGCATAAATCTTTGGCTTTTACTGTGTGGTTCAACAGACAAATCTCCTTCTCGTGCCAAGATAAATCCGAATCGTTGGGATAAGACACAAGGTCTTTGAAACTCGATATTGTTACCAAGTGGGTGCTCGGGAAACGGTTTGTTTCCTTCATCTCTGCAGGGCTTGCTCTGGCATTGATGTTAAGATAGTCCCACCTGACTAAAGACTAACCAGCAGGTCAGTAGCGAAGTCCACAGGTAAACCCGGTAACGGGAGTCTGGAGCTGGACGGAGCAAGATTGCAGGCTCTGTATTGAGCCCCGAAAAATGTATGGTTGTGGTCATTGTGATAATCCTGCTTGCAGGAAAAAGCCGACGCTTTGGAGACAGCGGAAGGCAGCAGTCCTGAATATGCTAAGGCAAGTATTCAGGACACCACCGGGGTCTTAGACCAGGGCATGTACTCAAAGGGGTAGCTCGGGAACTTGGGAGACCCGGATGTTTCCTTGGGTAAAAAGAACGGTAACAGGAAATCCAGCGCAAGCGAAATCCCGGCGTTGCATAGGAATGTCCCGCCTTGCAACGAGTCTGCCATTGGCAGAAACACAAACATTAAAAGATGGGCGATACAAGGTATCAGGGGAGGATAGCGAAGAGCGAACGAACCTGAGATAAACATTCGGAAGTCTTAGCAGATCATAGTACCGATGATTAAGAATTGAACTATCTTGATCGGAAAGGTGGGGAAGTGATGCCCAAGCGACCCACTGCAGGGAAGGTGAAGCAGGGTATAACGTTTTTTTGGCAGGAATTATGGGAGATACACAGATGTCACAAACCATATCAACAAAAAGCCGAGAAATTGCAAGAACGGTCGCTTGCAATTCCAGACCGATAGAATGGGGACAACCACCGGTGTTAACAGGTGGGTCATCCCTTATCAAAATCGAGCTGCTTGCTCAAAGTAATCCTGAACTGGTATTTACATCAGTAGTCCATCGGATAGACTTTGATTTACTGAAACAATCCTTTCGTAAAATTCGGAAAAGCAAATCTGCAGGAGTGGACAAGGTTACGGCAAAGGAGTATGCCGAAAATCTTGATCAAAACCTCTATAATCTGTATGAACGACTGCGGAGAGGACAGTACGTTGCGTCTCCTGTAAAGCGTATCTGGATAGACAAGGAAGGAGGGAAAAAGCGTCCAATTGGCATACCTGTACTTGAGGATAAAATTGTCCAGAAAGCAGCAGCAGCCATATTGAATGTCATATTTGACAGGAATTTTTACAATTTTTCCCATGCATTCAGAAAAGGTCGGAGCCAACACATGGCAATCAAAGATTTACGTGAGCAATGCTTGAAGCAGAATATCAGCTGGATAGTAAGCGCAGATATTACAGGACTATTTGACATGGGGTGTCCAAAAACTCAGTTTTGTGGCTACTTTTTTTGCTCAACTTTTGGCCCTATCATGAGTGCGATTAATATCTTGGCACATTGTTGGGGTCATGAAATGCAGCATTAAAATTATCTTCCCCAACCAAATCCCGGCATTCTTTGCACTCCTGCCATATCCCTGAATGGCTGTTATTGTAATGAAAATGGCAGAGACCCTCGTGCTCGTGATGATATTGGCAATAATCTCCACCTTTTATAGATGCAAAAGAAGTGTCACAGCAAATCCATTGGTCACAACATTTTGTTTTTATTAAAGGAACAGAATCGTTTCCACAAAAGCTACAATGTTTGCCAGGGATTATTTTTGCTTGCAATCTATCATATGTCATTCAGGCACCTTCAATATTTTCAGTAAAATTTGCGTAGACCATAACAAAATGCCGTCAATAATTCAAAATTGCTGATTGAAAAAAATTATTATTCCCTATATATTCAAATATTTTAACCAAAAAGATGGTTATTGCTATGAGTAAAGTTTCAAAATTAAAAAAAGTAGAACTGCCTGGAAAGACAAAGCAGTTGATCGTACTCGTATAATTAAGTATCAGAAAGCTGAGCTGAAACGTACTAAAAATGAACGAAATAAATACAAGTCTGAACTCCGGAAAAATAGACAAGAATTAGAACAAGAACGTAAAAAGAACACATTGTCGGTTAATAGTAAGGAGGAATTGATTTTTATTTCTTTACGCCTATTTTTGGTCGGACACGTTGGATTCAGAGCAATATCAAGAATGTTTGGCATTTTACAAGCATACCTTGGGATAACCAAAATACCGTGCCCTCAAACGATCATTAACTGGGTCACCAGATATTCACTATCAAAAATCTGGAACTATAAAGGGCTTTCTTCTGTTTCTTTTGATATGGATAAGATTGTAAATGGTGCTATTTGGATGATAGATACCTCAATAGCATTGGGAGCTGGTAAAATTCTTGCTATTTTGGAGCTTAGAACTGATCATTTTAAAAATCATGAAGGTGCTCCAACTCTTGAAAACATCAATTGTGTAGCAATTTCAGTGGCGAAATCATGGACTGGAGAATCCATTGCAAATTTTTTACAAAAGGTGATTCTCATCACCGGAAAACCTGCTGCATATTTGAAAGACGGAGGAATGGACCTCATGAAAGGTGTCAGACTCCTAAATGAAAGAGGATTTTCAAGTTTCTCCATTGATGATATTTCTCATGTTGTTGCCAATCTATTAAAAAAAGAATATACAAAACATCCTTCGTATGACTGTTTTATCTCTGCTTGCGGACAAGCCTCAAAAAAATTTAAGCAAACAGTACTTGCATTTTTTGCACCCCCAAAGGTTTCGACAAAAGCTCGATTCATGAATATTCATCGAATGGTGAAATGGGCTGAAATGGTTCTTAAGCACTCACCACGGGGGCGAGTTTCAAAGGACTCTGTAGTTTCAAAACTTAGGAATTATCTTGGTAAACTTCCTGAATATAAACAGTTTATCAAGCGATTTCTTCGTGATGCATCTCCTCTTTTAAAAAGCCAGGAAATTCTTAAAGCTCAAGGCTTGAATATGAAAACCTACAAAGAGTGCAAAGAACTTTTAAAAAATATCCCTCAAAGCTCTCAAGTACGTATCGGTTTTATTACCTGGATGGAAAAACAATTAATAGTCGCTGAATCATTGGGCATGGGCAATACTGGAATGCCTATTTGTTCTGATAATATTGAATCCCTGTTTGGACTTGGTAAAACACATGGTACAGGAGAAGTAAAAGATGCAAACCGAATTGCACTTCGTTTACCGGCTTTTTGCGGATCTGTGAATAGAGAATCCGTTCGGATGGCAATGGGCGTTACAGTAAAGGAACAACAGGAAGTTGAAAATAAGTTGTTGTCTTTAACTCGGCAGCGCCGAAAAATTTTACCAACCCCCGGAAGCCTTACAGATAGTTTGTCAACTGAGTTTGACTGTGGTTTAACTCTTCTACCGGTGCCAAAAAATGATGAAAAATCAAAAGATGTAACTGATATTACAGCAAATTTTGAACAATTAGGTGGGCCCGTAAATAAGTTTACAAAACAACCTTATGCGCCCAATAATGCTGAATATAATAACCGTGCCGCAGCTTAATAAGCATTTGTTTGACCACATTCAAATATAAATAATGGGTATTATCAACATGTTAATGCTTTGTTTATAAATGGAGCAAATTGACATACATAACTTATATTCTGAAGGGGGGGCCAAATCCTGAGCAAGCTAATTATGGGGATTTAGACACCCCATATTTGACAATATTAATCACGAGTTACTTAAAGACATGATACGTCGGAGAGTAAGTGACGGCGGAATGATTCGCCTGATAGGGAAGTGGTTGAATGCAGGCGTAATGGAGGAAGGCAACCTGACGTACTCTGAAACGGGCACTCCACAGGGAGGAGTAATTTCCCCTGTGCTCAGTAATATCTTTCTTCATTATGTTTTAGATGACTGGTACGTGAAAGAAGTGATCCCCCGGATGAAAGGGAGATGCTCCATCATACGCTGGGCGGATGATTTCATCCTCGGGTTCGAGTATGAAAAAGACGCATTGCGTGTCATGGATGTATTACCCAGGCGGTTCGAACAGTTCGAGCTGTCACTTCACCCGGAAAAGACAAAACTGATTCGATTTTCCAAACGCATTAGCGGAAAGGGAAACGGGACGTTTGATTTTTTAGGGTTTACATTTTACTGGTCAAAATCATTAAAAGGGTACATGGTAATAAAGAAAAAGACGGCAAGAAAGCGTTCAAGCCGTTTTATGAAGAGAATATGGATATGGTGCAAGGATAACCGTCATAAGCCAATGGCCGAGCAGTATGAGATTCTTTGCAGTAAACTGCGAGGTTTTTACCAGTACTTTGGAGTAATAAGTAACTACAAAGTGCTGGAAGTTGTGTTTGAATATACTGAGAAAGCATGGCGTCGATGGTTAAGCCGAAGAAGTCACAAGGGCGAAGTAATGTTCGAGGACTTGCGCACAACATACCCACTGCCATTACCCAGAATAGTCCATAATATTTGATGCCGTAAGGGCTGCAAAGTTATACGCCAAACGGGGTGTCGCCTGTTTGGTTGATAATCCGGTAAAAAGGATTTGAACCGAGGAACCGTATGAGGGAAATCTTCACGTACGGGTCTGTAGGGGGGGCGTCGGGTAACCGATGCTCCTACCTGGAAAGTAGGCTGTTAAAGTAGTTTGCATCTCTCTCAAGCGGTGTAAGCTTATTTTGGCCTTTTGATTTAATATAAAATCTTTTGTAGTACTCCTTGTCGCGCTCATCAGAAAGATTTTCTATTATTGCGTTGATAAACATTATTATTGTCGTGATTCTTTGTTGTCCATCAACTATATTGTAGACATCTTTATCGCGTGTCCTCGCTAAAACAACTGTCCCAATATAATGTGTAGAGTTGGTCTCATAGGCCTCTTGTATGTCTTCATACAATTCTCTTACATTTTGTTTTTCCCACGCATAACTACGCTGATACTTGGGCACATGAAGAATTTTTCTAGTAAAAAATTGATTAAGGGATTGCTGATTAGACATTTTACACCTCGTTAATTTTTGTTCTTACACACAACGCCGGCTGTTGAGCCGCGAGAATCGCAGGCACTAAATGAAAAAGGCGGTTTTTTTTCATTCAGTGTCGAGAATCGCAGTCGGCTCGAACGCCCTTGATAGGTGGAGCGTGAGCGGAACCTGTCAAGGACGTTCGAGGAACTCGACAGCCGGCGATAAGTTGACCGTGTGCGTAGCGTAGCGGAGCTCACGGTCAACTTATCGGTTGCGTTCAGCCGCTTGGCGGGTTCGGCGCGAGCACATCCGCCTGCAAACCGACCCCAATGCGGGTGAGGAAACTCGAAAAGCGCGCCGATTAGCCAAGTCGGCTGCAACGCGTTGTTAGCGCGGCCCTTTACTTTTGCCCAACGAACCCGCTCCCAAGGCGCATTCCCCTCCACGTTCTCTCGACCTGTCGACAAATCCGCTTCCCGCTTCAACTGATTGCTTCACCAACATACTTTCGCTCACGAAACAAGCAAAAGTTATCCGCTCCTCGCTCGCGTTTCACCTTCGCCCCGCCGACGGTCTGATTCGCGTGTGTTCCTTCGACTGCCCCGAAGGATAGCTTTTGCGCTTTCACCATGCGAGCACGCTAACTCCCCATTCCAACTCACCACTTCTACCATCAGTAGCTTTCGCCGAGCGTCGATTACCACCTCTCCCCGCCTGAGACTAGCAAAAGGCATCCGTAGTCCGCGAAGGATGTCTTTTGCGGCTCTCACGAAACCCCTCCCGAACCACTGCAAGTTTCCCTCTCTCCCAGGCAGGGACGAAGCATACCTCCTAAACTGTCAAACGGCTTCGTTTGTCGCACTCACTGATCGCTACAGACTCCGCCACGTCCAATTGATTGACGCTCCTACATCTGCTGGATCTGCCCAAGGTCCTGCTCTAACCAATCCAGAGCTTCCTGATCCATTGTGCCTTCGTCCACGAACGACTTGGCTCTGGCAATCGCTTCCTCCATAAAAAACACGGATTCATCCTTGCGTCCCATCTTCTGATAGGTGAGCGCCAGACCGTGATACCCATTATGGTGTTTAGGCTGCGACATCACCAACTCTTTGAACTTCAGCTCGGCTGCTTCTAGCTTTGCGTTCCTCAGCAACGTCATTCCTTTGTTGTACCACTCAAAATCCTGGTTCTCGTATGGCTTGATGTACGCTATCTCTTTTCTAATTTGTTCCAGGTAGTCTGCGCCCATTTGCTCTCCTCGATTGTCTACTCCTCACAGGTATACTCCCGATTACTTTGGCCGCGCTAACGTCGCAAATCACCGGCTGCCAAAAGCTGCATAGCGAGGAACGAGCGGCGCAGCTTTTGGCAGTCCGAGTGCATTTGCCTTGTTATAAGGTTTATTTTTTGTTTGCTTCTTCTTGTCTTATTTTAGCTTGTATTCTATTGCCTTTAATAATTGCTATGGCTAAGATTGGCCCATAAGGAATCCATAAATAAAACCTGTATGGACTGGGTAGAAGAAACATCAAAACTAAAAACAATATTATTCCACTCCATCCAATAATACATGCTTTGATCATGAACGATTTCTCTTTTGGTCCATTTGTATTTTTTATACTAAAATATGTGCCAACTAATCCACCGATACATCCCAAAACTCCACCCAATATGCCACCGATGATTCCCCATTGAGATCCTTGCATTATTTTATTTTCTCCTTATAACGCCGGCTGTTGAGCCGCGAGAATCGCAGGCACTGAATGAAAAAGGCGGTTTTTTTTCATTCAGTGTCGAGAATCGCAGTCGGCTCGAACGCCCTTGATAGGTGGAGCGTGAGCGGAACCTGTCAAGGACGTTCGAGGAACTCGACAGCCGGCGATAAGTTGACCGTGTGCGTAGCGTAGCGGAGCTCACGGTCAACTTATCGCTACGGCTCAGGGGCGGCAAACATGCGATGCAACCAACTTGAAAATACAACCAGACTTTTTGCAGGGCACTGACTTTGAAAAACCGCCGCGCTGTTTGCCGTCCCCTGCAGCCGATTGTTGGCTGGTGATTTCAGCGGTATTCATCGAAAAATGAGTTATCCACTTCATAGGTGACCTTTCGCATTAACCCAAGCTGGCGTTGCTCGAAAAGCTCAACAAGTTTGTCACCATCGACAAGTTCAATAGGGGGAGTTCCCTCCCTAACAGCCTCTGCCTTAGCCTCGCTTGTAAACCTGCCAGTTGTGATAAAGATACCTTTTTCTGCTCGCCCCTGCATAGCTCCGCGAAAATCCCTTACATAAGAAACGGAAACGGCGTCTTTGTAACGTTTGCATTGGAAAATGACTTTGACACTGACCAGGGGATTGATTTCAAGAATACCCTCACCATCAATGCCTCCGTCTCCAGACCTGCCACTGACGATCACTTTCTTGAATCCAGAGGACCGAAGAAGGCGTTGACATAATCTTTCAAACCCTTGAGGTGGCAGAGAACGCAGAAGTTCTAATAGCTCGACTGCGTAAGGTTGCTTTTCGGCGGTTTCCTCTAAATCCACATGTTTTTCGGTCTTCTCCTTCACTTTCTTAGTGACAAAGCCTCTGTGGATTTTTTTAAATATCAAGAGTACGTCCTTCTCGTTTAACTCCTTGGACAGGCCATCTTCTGTTAAACTCAAGACATCTGGATCAGAGACATCAAGCAACCCCGACCGAACAAGATATATCTTGCTCCAAGTGATTTGATTATCAATACGATACATGCCATTCTTCAGTTTCTCCTCAAGTTTGTCCTCTGTAATCTTCATTATTTCGATTAACTTGTCTTTCAGCTCCGACGGTGTCGCAGAACCGCCAAGTTCGCGAAGTGCTTGCAAAATAGGGAGGAAAAATTGGACATGCATCGGTAACGCTTCATATTTCTTCATATAGACCACCTTTATTTAATCAAAGCTCTTTCTTGACCAGCCAACGCGGCTGTTGAGCCGCGAGAATCGCAAGCACTGGCTGAAAAAGGCAATTTTTTTTCAGCCAGTGCTGAGAATCGCAGTCGGCTCCAACGTCCTTGATAGGTGGAGCGTGAGCGGGAACCTATCAAGGACGTTGGAGGAACTCGACAGCCGCGATAAGTGGACCGTGTGCGTAGCGCAGCGGAGCTCACGGTCCACTTATCGGCAAGGATGAGCTGACACAAAAGCCGCCCTAAGTCTTTGATTTTATCTAAATCGGCTCGGCTTTTGTGGTCAGCTCCATCCTTTGGTTATACCAAATCAAGTATTATAAAAATCAGATACTTTATGCCTGAAATGATTGATGCGATTATTATTGAATAAGCCAACAAGTTCATGTATATGATCCAATTTGGAATAACCTCTAAAGGAACATTTTTGAGCCAATCAGTTCTTTTATCGATATCTAAATCAGGAACATATTGTTTTATAAAGTTTAAAATTGATTTCGTAAACATACTATATAAAACCAAACCCAAAGATAGTAGACTAGCAAAGCAAGACCATTTAGGTAAATGATTATTCTGAGCTAAAAATTCTCCAAAACAGAAAAAGAAAATCGAACCTAACGAAATTAAAAAATATATAAGTGGTTTTGGTAACATTCGTTATTATTTTTTGTTGTAATGGTATAACGCCGGCTGTTGAGCCGCGAGAATCGCAGGCACTGAATGAAAAAGGCGGTTTTTTTTCATTCAGTGTCGAGAATCGCAGTCGGCTCGAACGCCCTTGATAGGTGGAGCGTGAGCGGAACCTGTCAAGGACGTTCGAGGAACTCGACAGCCGGCGATAAGTTGACCGTGTGCGTAGCGTAGCGGAGCTCACGGTCAACTTATCGCTAAGCTGAGGTGCTGGGCAGGATAATCCGACAGCTTTGATTAAATTGTAAAATCCCGTTAAAAAATTGCCTTTCAAAAATGCCGAGCTCCTGCCCAGTCCCCTCCAGCGTTTTGTTCTGACCTCAAGGCTTCCCAAAAAACGATAAAAAACAAGCACATCCTCGGATTGAGAAATAAGCTCAAAGCTTGATTCAAAATCCGATAGGAGAGCCACCCTTTATGAGAGAACCTGCATTTTCAATAAAAAATGCGGAACTGCGAACCACCCTAAAGAAAACAATTTCCCATAATCAAATTAATTTCCAAAACTGCAAACCACCCTGGAACACGATTCAGTTTCTTTGAAATGAAATTTCCAGAAAAAGAAAAATACACAACCTCCAAAGAGAAACAAAAATCAAAGGCAAAAAAAAGAACTCCGGCAACCCTTCCCCAAAACCACCTGTCAGCAACGCAAGAGTCAGAACGCTAAGCTGAGGGGCTGGGCAGAGCCAACCCGACAGCATTGATTAAATTATAAAATCCCGTTAAAAAATTGCCTTCCGAAAATGCGGAGACCCTGCCCAGTCCCTTCCAGCGTATTGTTCTGACCTCAAGGCTTCCCAAAAAACGATAAAAAACAAGCACATCCTCGGATTAAGAAATAAGCTCAAAGCTTGATTCAAATTCCAATAGGAGAGCCACCCTTTATGAGAAAACCTGCATTTTCAAGAAAAAATTCGGAACTGAGAACCACCCTAAAGGAAATAATTTTCATAGTCAAATTAATTTTCGGAACTGCAAACCACCCTGGAACACGATTCAGTTTCTTTGAAATGAAATTTCCAGAAAAAGAAAAATACACAACCTCCAAAGAAAAACAAAAATCAAAGGCAGGAAAGAACTCCGGCAACCCTTCCCCAAAACCACCTGTCAGTAACGCAAGAGTCAGAACGCTAAGCTGAGGTGCTGGGCAGAGCAACCCCAAAGCAATGATTAAATTGTAAAATTCCGTTAAAAAATTGCCTTTCCGAAATGCCGAACTCCTGCCCAGTCCCCTCCAGCGTTTTGTTCTGACCTCAAGGCTTCCCAAAAAACGATAAAAAACAAGTACATCCTCGGATTGAGAAATAAGCTCAAAGCTTGATTCAAAATCCAATAGGAGAGCCACCCTTTATAAGAGAACCTGCATTTTCAATAAAAAATGCGGAACTGCGAACCACCCTAAAGAAAACAATTTTCCATAATCAAATTAATTTCCGAAACTGCAAACCACCATGGAGCACGATTCAATTTCCTTGAACTGGAACTTCCAGAAAGAGACAAAATACACAGCCTCCAAAGAAAAACAAAAATCAAAGACAAGAAAGAACTCCGGCAACCCTTCCCCAAAACCACCTGTCAGCAACGCAAGAGTCAGAACGCTAAGCTGAGGTGCTGGGCAGAGCAACCCCAAAGCAATGATTAAATTGTAAAATTCCGTTAAAAAATTGCCTTTCCGAAATGCCGAACTCCTGCCCAGTCCCCTCCAGCGTTTTGTTCTGACCTCAAGGCTTCCCAAAAAACGATAAAAAACAAGCACATCCTCGGATTGAGAAATAAGCTCAAAGCTTGATTCAAAATCCAATAGGAGAGCCACCCTTTATGAGAGAACCTGCATTTTCAATAAAAAATGCGGAACTGCGAACCACCCTAAAGAAAACAATTTCCCATAATCAAATTAATTTCCGAAACTGCAAACCACCCTGGAACACGATTCAGTTTCTTTGAAATGAAATTTTCAGAAAAAGAAAAATACACAACCTCCAAAGAAAAACAAAAATCAAAGGCAGGAAAGAACTCCGGCAACCCTTCCCCAAAACCACCTGTCAGCAACGCAAGAGTCAGAACGCTGAGCTGAGGTGCTGGGCAGAGCAACCCCAAAGCAATGATTAAATTGTAAAATTCCGTTAAAAAATTGCCTTTCCGAAATGCCGAACTCCTGCCCAGTCCCCTCCAGCGTTTTGTTCTGACCTCAAGGCTTCCCAAAAAACGATAAAAAACAAGCACATCCTCGGATTGAGAAATAAGCTCAAAGCTTGATTCAAAATCCAATAGGAGAGCCACCCTTTATGAGAGAACCTGCATTTTCAATAAAAAATGCGGAACTGCGAACCACCCTAAAGAAAACAATTTCCCATAATCAAATTAATTTCCGAAACTGCAAACCACCATGGAGCACGATTCAATTTCCTTGAACTGGAACTTCCAGAAAAGGACAAAACACACAGCCTCCAAAGAGAAACAAAAATCAAAGGCAAAAAAAGAACTCCGGCAACCCTTCCCCAAAACCACCTGTCAGCAACGCAAGAGTCAGAACGTCTAAATGAGCTGACACAAAAGCCGCCTAATCCTTTAAATTCACGACAAATCGGCTCGGCTTTTGTGGTCAGCTCTATTTTTTGGTTGGGCTTTATCTTTCATTTTTATGGTTTGTTTGAACTGTCCTTTCTATCCGTAATGCCTCTTCCTGTGGCAGTTCGGACAGATGGCAATTGTGTTGTCTGTTGTATCTTTTCCTCCCTGTGCCAGAGGTATTATATGGTGCGTTTCAAGAAAAGGCTCACCTGTCAATTTATTGATAAAAGGTGCCGGTTCATTGCAGTCCTGACATATACCGTCCGCAACTCTTTTAGCATATTCAGAGACATAAGGATTTCTGTTAAATTTTGAAGTTGTTACATTCATGCGTACAGGTATTTTATGGCTGTCTTTTATTTTAGCCTCTATTTCGGATAAGCTTAAAGTTCTGGCTTCTCTTTCTTCTTTCACCTGCCTGTCATAAAAATCGTTTTCAGAAACAGCATAAACAGGATTTGGAATCCGTTTTGAAACGAATTCTGATAAATATCTGATAAATCCGGCAGAGTGAGCCCTGTTCATTGACGGAAGCTGAACCGTATTGTTTATTGCGTATGAAATAAAACAGCGATTTGCTTCTTCCAGGTACGGCAATATATCAATTATATTGTCATGTGTTACATGACATCCCACTGATCCGGGAACTTTGGCAAGGCAGTTAGGGACAGTCAGCAGACTGTCAGTCAAAACTTTATTTTTGCCGTTGTAACCTTTAAACTTTATTTTCAGCCTGTTGCCGTCCACTTTATCGCTTAATACATCCCTCAATACAAGGATTAAAGAATATTTTTTGAATATTTCAATGCAATATTCATGTCCGACATTCAGCCTTATGAACCCGCCGTTTTTGTCCAGATTCAGGTTCCAGTTATCCGCTCTTAACCCGTTGGAAAAAATGATTGCATTGGATAAAAATGTCAGCAGTCTTTTTTTGACCGTATAGTCGGGCAGAAATACTTCAGTAATCTTTTGAGCATCTTCAATACTTTTCCGATCTATTATCGGCATTTTCATATTCCTTTATGTAAAAGCCCAACGCCGGCTGTTGAGCCGCGAGAATCGCAGGCACTGAATGAAAAAGGCGGTTTTTTTTCATTCAGTGTCGAGAATCGCAGTCGGCTCGAACGCCCTTGATAGGTGGAGCGTGAGCGGAACCTGTCAAGGACGTTCGAGGAACTCGACAGCCGGCGATAAGTTGACCGTGTGCGTAGCGTAGCGGAGCTCACGGTCAACTTATCGCAGAGCTGAGGTGCTGGGCAGAGCAACCCGACAACTTTGATTAAATTGTAAAATTCCGTTAAAAAATTGCCTTTCCGAAATGCCGAACTCCTGCCCAGTCCCCTCCAGCGTTTTGTTCTGACCTCAAGGCTTCCCAAAAAACGATAAAAAACAAGCACATCCTCGGATTGAGAAATAAGCTCAAAGCTTGATTCAAAATCCAATAGGAGAGCCACCCTTTATGAGAGAACCTGCATTTTCAATAAAAAATGCGGAACTGCGAACCACCCTAAAGAAAACAATTTCCCATAATCAAATTAATTTCCGAAACTGCAAACCACCCTGGAACACGATTCAGTTTCTTTGAAATGAAATTTCCAGAAAAAGAAAAATACACAACCTCCAAAGAAAAACAAAAATCAAAGGCAGGAAAGAACTCCGGCAACCCTTCCCCAAAACCACCTGTCAGTAACGCAAGAGTCAGAACGCAGAGCTGAGGTGCTGGGCAGAGCAACCCCAAAGCAATGATTAAATTGTAAAATCCCGTTAAAAAATTGCCTTTCCGAAATGCCGAACTCCTGCCCAGTCCCCTCCAGCGTTTTGTTCTGACCTCAAGGCTTCCCAAAAAACGATAAAAAACAAGCACATCCTCGGATTGAGAAATAAGCTCAAAGCTTGATTCAAAATACAATAGGAGAGCCACCCTTTATGAGAGAACCTGCATTTTCAATAAAAAATGCGGAACTGCGAACCACCCTAAAGAAAACAATTTCCCATAATCAAATTAATTTCCGAAACTGCAAACCACCCTAAAGAAAACAATTTCCCATAATCAAATTAATTTCCGAAACTGCAAACCACCCTAAAGAAAACAATTTCCCATAATCAAATTAATTTCCGAAACTGCAAACCACCCTGGAACACGATTCAGTTTCTTTGAAATGAAATTTCCAGAAAGGGACAAAATACACAGCCTCCAAAGAAAAACAAAAATCAAAGGTAGGAAGGAACTCCGGCAACCCTTCCCCAAAACCACCTGTCAGCAACGCAAGAGTCAGAACGCCGGCTGTTGAGCCGCGAGAATCGCAGGCACTGAATGAAAAAGGCGGTTTTTTTTCATTCAGTGTCGAGAATCGCAGTCGGCTCGAACGCCCTTGATAGGTGGAGCGTGAGCGGAACCTGTCAAGGACGTTCGAGGAACTCGACAGCCGGCGATAAGTTGACCGTGTGCGTAGCGTAGCGGAGCTCACGGTCAACTTATCGTTTGGGTAACGGGCAGCAAGGGTTTCCAAAAAAGTTGATTGAAAGCACATCATTTAAAAGTTTTTCAATCTTTAAAAAGAAGGAGACCCTTGCTGTCCAGTTCACCCGCTGGTTATAAAATGTTCACAGTTTATGCTTGATGGATTGCATACTCATCCAGAAGACGACGAATCATTTTTTGATATTGTGTGTTGTGTTTTTGAGCTTCCTTTTTAAAAAAATCAACGCTTGCCTTACTTAAAGCAATAGTAACTTTTATGGTTTCGTCCTTTAATGCCAGTTCTTCAGGGGATGGCAGAAAATCAGAAACAACTCTGACGTTACCCATTGGTTCATCAGTGTATTTTATTTTCTTTTTCATAGATTTTTCTTCCTTTCCGCCAATATCCAGCGCCAAAAATTCTAATTTTATTTGAACGGTATGTGAACCTTACAGTCAAAATGCCGTCAGAAATTTTGCCCAAACAATAGTATCTTTTTTCATCAACGCTATGTTCTAAATCTTCTAAAATAATACGCTTGTGGTCTAAAAAGGCTAATTGAGCAAATGCGAATGACACGTTATGTTTCTTTTGGTTGATTTTATCTTTATTCTCGTCCCATTCAAAATCGGCTTTGTTTTTCATAAAAAAATTATAATGCTATATTTAGGTGGTGTCAATATATTTATATGGCTTATTGTATGGCGAATTTTATAACGCCGGCTGTTGAGCCGCGAGAATCGCAGGCACTGAATGAAAAAGGCGGTTTTTTTTCATTCAGTGTCGAGAATCGCAGTCGGCTCGAACGCCCTTGATAGGTGGAGCGTGAGCGGAACCTGTCAAGGACGTTCGAGGAACTCGACAGCCGGCGATAAGTTGACCGTGTGCGTAGCGTAGCGGAGCTCACGGTCAACTTATCGCTGCGGCTCAGGGGCGGCAAACATGCGGGGCAACTAACCCTGAATTACCACCAGGCTTTATGCGGGGCAGAGACTTAGAAAAACCGCCGCGTTGTTTGCCGTCCCTTGCAGCCGATTGTTATGCAAAAATATTATTCCAGTCTCACATCATCAACATAAACCCTCTGTTGATCGCCAAACCCATCAAGACGTTGATCAAAATATATTCTGATTTTTTGACCGCGATATGCAGATATGTCTACTGATTCTTCACGCCAGCTTCCAGTATTCCAGTATGGCCCATAATTAGTACCAGGCTTGCCACCATGATTAACTATAGTAATCAAGGTGTTTCCATTTGTATCCTTAATATATGCGTCAAACCAATCCCAAACAGCAGTATCATAAGTCTCAAGCCACCAATTAAACTTCAGATAGGTTACGTTATCAGGTACTACAAAATCCTGATAAAACCATTCGTAACCGTATGGCTCGGCAGTTGGATCATAACCATGAAAACTAGTGTCCCAACGCCCCAATGATGCCGCCTCACTGCCATTATGAACGTGAGCACCTAATATTTTTTGCCAGACTTGACCATTTTCACCACCATGTACCCAGCCTGTCCAATCGCCTGTTTCAAAATCACCATTTATAAGGCCTCCTTCAAAGAAAACAAAGTCTTCCCATCCAGGCGCTGTTTTGAGTTCAAGCTTTGCTCCTTCCCCACCTATACAAAATCCAAATGGACACCATCCATCAATTTTGTCACCAACTGCATCATAAGCCTCCTTAGCAGAAAGAAGGTCATCATTCTCATCAGTCGGAACCATTTTATTTATGACTTCTTTAAATTTATCGTAATCGAAAGAAGGTTCTACTGTTTTGGTAAAGCCAAAAGCTACTTTAGCACCTTTGGAACGTAGAGCATCCCACATAGACGAGTCTTTTAGTGTATCGCACGCTCCAAGCCAAAAAAAAGTGTTCTTCATCGGTTTTGCTCTCTTTGTTATATATGAAGGTAAAAAAGCATAAACTTTTTTATCAGTTGTAATAATTCTTGGTGGACTATCATCTGTCGGCTGCAGATCTTTTTCTATTTCATCATTTGTTTGAGTAGTAGGCGTCCCTGTCGCTATCGCAACATATTTATGCCCTTTTATGGTTATGTATCCTCCGTGGCCGTTTAAAATTACGGTGCCAAAATCACCCCATGATTTAACATTTTCTAAAGATGCTGCCGAATCTTTAGTTATAGCCGGTGAATTCAAAGTGAATTCCATAAACACACTATTTGCAAAACGATTCTTTGCATAATTTGGTATTTCTGTTTTAGGTGCACTATAGAATGGAGCAAAAATTAGTAAGTTATCATTTCCTGGATATTTGGCGTTACTGGGTAGTTCATTTGGTGGGATAGCGTTTCCCGCCCCCTCAGAAGGAACGTCAGGATCTTCCAATGTAATCATTCCCCAAGTTCCATCCGTAAATTGAACAGAAATAGTATTGCCTGAGAGCGTTGCATCAGATACATATGGATCATTTAAAACGTCCTCAAGTGCTTTTTGTTTGGCATCCTCCGGGGTCATTGTCGTCAAGTATGAGTTAAAATTTTGTTTTACATTGTTTAAAGTATTGGCATGCTCTGCAGGAGCATCTGGTGCTAAGTGTTCAAAAATATTTATTTTCATAACAGGACTCAAGTACCTATTTCTATCCCTTCTATATGCGGCAGTAACTCTAACATAGATAGTAGATTTAACAGGTTCGTTCACGGTAAATTGCATGGTGAAGATGGTATCAGCTTCAATAGCATCTCCATGAGTACCATCATCATACATCTGTCCTAAAAAAGCAATCGGCTTACCATCCGCGGTAGTCTTATATGCTCGAACCGAAGAAATATATAAATTTTCTGAGCCTATTTCAGCTGTGACAGTTACTGTGGTAGGTTCATTGACAAATGCTTCATCAGGGGTCACTTTTGCATTAAACACCCCTTTATCGGCAAATGCTGAGCCAACAAAGATAACAACTAGAAATATTGCAAGAAAAAATCTTCTAAAATTTGTTCCTTTCATCATCAACCTCCATCAAATATATTGCCGAGATGAGCGGTCCGACGCATAATGAGGAGAGACGCAGTCTCGCCCGGTTGTTATGCGTTGGACGCTCAATCGATTTGTTCTGGCGGTGCGAATCAGCGCGCCGCCAGGGCAAATCGATAAGCACCGCTCATCTCGGCATTCCGGCGGCGCGCAGCGCCGCCGGAATATGAATTATGATTCCTTCGAGCTTAATTTCTTACGCCCAAAGCCTAAACCTGCTACCCCAATTAAGCCACTACCGAATAGAAACATAGTAGCTGGTTCAGGGACAGGAACATGCTGGTTAAGTTCATAATTGAGGTCGTCCATTATATAGGATCCGTCCCATTCTCCAGCAATTTGTAACTTGCTGACCCCGCTAAAATTTAAGGATATTAACTCAGAACTTCCTAGATTATCAGAATTTGGATTTATATATGTACCAATAATATCTCCTGCATCATTCCATGCAGTAAAAGTTAATTGGGAAGCATATGTAAAATGAGCAAAAATGTTTTCTGCAGGATTATCAAAAGTCAACAGTATTGGTGCCCAGTCATCACCGACAGCCACATTGCCACTACTCGGTGGATAGTCAATTTCATTGAGGGAAAAACCAGCAGTTAATGAAATCGCATTTTCAAAATGGATTCCAAGGGATGCATAAAAATCATCCACGGATGTTAAATCTGGAATATCCTCAAAATCTATTGTTATGGCCTGTGCGGGCACATAAATGGCAAAAACTAATAAAAAAACTGATAAAAGGATTGTATTAATTTTTTTCATTTTAATCTCCTCCTCTTTGCATATACGGTTTAGATAAAAAAACGGAATGAACAAAAAATTAAATATTCATAACAATCACCTCCTTTTTTTATTAGCATAACGCCGGCTGTTGAGCCGCGAGAATCGCAGGCACTGAATGAAAAAGGCGGTTTTTTTTCATTCAGTGTCGAGAATCGCAGTCGGCTCGAACGCCCTTGATAGGTGGAGCGTGAGCGGAACCTGTCAAGGACGTTCGAGGAACTCGACAGCCGGCGATAAGTTGACCGTGTGCGTAGCGCAGCGGAGCTCACGGTCAACTTATCGACAAGCTCAGCGGCGCGCTAGCGCGTCCGCTGGAGCGCCTTGTTAGCAAGTTTTAGTTCATTTATTTGCAATTTAGATTTCTTATTCCAGAGAGAATGGCGCATTGCTCTAGCAGTACGAATAAAATTTTCTTCATTCGGTTTTTCTATAAAATGCTTCAACGCTTCCAATACGTTGTCAGGAGCATATAGAATTGTTTGAAAATACTCGGCATTTAAAAAATCAACATGGTCATCATGAGTCATTTGGTTCCCTGTTCTGGGATCAATATGATTCATAAATTTCGTGTATTCATCATTCAACACAATAACCATGTGTGAAAGAATATTTTTATATCGCTCTTCATTGAGTTTATAGAGGCTGTTGTAAACTTCTTTCTTTTTATCTAACGCATATTTGATGAAATACCCAAGCACAGAACCGAGTCCGAGAGTGGTAAGAATTGTTATGATATCTTCCATGTTTCTTCTCTTGCTAACGACCGAGCTGAGGGGCTGGGCAGAGCCAACCCGACAGCGCTGATTAAATTATAAAATCCTGTTAAAAAGTTGCCTTTCCGGAATGCCGAGCTCCTGCCCAGTCCCTTCCAGCGTATTGTTAACCCCATAAACATACATACAAAATCAGCAATCGCAAAACAACGTCGGAGACGTTTAAATTCCAATTAAATTTAAACTGCTTTATGAGAACCACCCTTTATGCTTTACAGCAACTTGACTGTAGAAACTTTGAATTGGCGACCACTCTTTTTCCAGGGCGGTTGGCATTAAGACGAATTCCAATTTGCCAGTAAACAAAACAACCTCTGCCGAAAACAAAAAAGCCCATTTTTTGTCTGAACTTTCAGATGCAATTCCATTAGAACACAACGGAGCCAAGAGCGCCTGATACATCACGGGGGTTAACGTCGCTAATCAGCCGCGCTATTTTTCTGCGTCGGCTGAATTAGCCTCGTTAAGCACAGTTCTCTATTTTTATTCCTCTATTGTTAAAATATAGAACGATCTGCCCCATTAAAAGATTGAAATCAGAAATGACACCTTCAAGTCTTGTGACTTTTTGGGTATCTATTTCCACCATAATTTCTTTAGAGGGTGAAAGTAACTTATTGATAAATGAATTATGGGGAATTACTTTAACAACTATATGAAATACCTTTCCTGCTGGATATGACAGACTTTCCCCCTCATAGTCTGATATTAGTTTGTCAACCTCATCCCTATTGTCAACTATGTGGCCTAATTTCGAAAGACTACACCAGTCATACAAAAGATCAAAAACATCAGATCTCGCATCTTGACCGAAAAGGGAAAATTTCACAAATTGCTCTTTGAAGTGTGAAGGATTCTTTTTAAATTTTTTCTCCAGCCAATAAATAATTGCGTTTTCTTTTTCTTTGTTCGCCTCTGATCCAGATATAAAGCTCGAAACCTTATACACAGGAGGTTTACCCTTCAACACCTCACTCACAATTTGTGAGTAAAGAGACCTATGTAGGAAAACATGATAATTTGCTATTTTACAGTAAGGCATAGGAATAAACCATTAGTGCTTAACGACCGAGATCACTTGCCCGCCGAGCACCTACCGTTAAACTTTATAAACGGCGATGAGCTTGAAACTGCACGAAAATTCGCCGACGAGTTGCGGGTCAAGTGAATTGATTTGTTAACTGCTGTTTAATCTATTGATGTAAATTTGTTTTGATAGTCTTCACTTACTTCTCTTGAAACACCTAACTTCTCAAGGATATACGAAATAATTATAACATGAAGGTATTGTTCAATATGCACTAACTCCCTTAACGATAGAACTGGTAATAGTCTTTTTGGCCTGCCTACATGTGCTATTTCATTCCTTAATTCAGAAATATTTTTACCAATTGTATCTGAGTTGATTTTCTCAAATATCCTTCGCAGACCAGATTTAACTTTTTCTGAGCCATAAGAATTTATTGGATATTCATACTTTTCGTTTCGATCAATATTTTGGCTATAACTTATTGATTCTAACTGTGTTGCATAGAGCACAATTTCACCGTGAACAGTGTGTTCATCTCTGAACCCTGTTTCGTGCTGGATGCTTGAAATGATTGTTGAATAATCTTTATGGGTTAAAAGCCAATTTTCTAATATCGTGGGAAGGTTTATGGTGTTTTGAGTGATTGGCATATGAAAATGAGATCTATCCTCGGTGGCTATTTCTATAGTCCTGTGCTCTAACACCATTGAAGGGTATACCTGAACTACAAACTGACGTTCTTGATCCCCATAATTCCTGAAAATATTAATACTTTCCGGGTAAACAGGGCTGTAAATTAACAAAGCAAATAAATTGGCTATTTGATAAATGTAATCTCCGACCTCATGGATGGTACCACCATCGCTTATTTTTAAACGGACGTTATACCCGATATCTTTTTTAAGCATAAAGAATGAGTTGGGATATTTGCCTTGTATTTGATCAAATGAATTCTTTAAATCTTCTAATGCAGATTTGTCTATGCTGTAAATTTGCGAGGTAATATCTTTCCCAAAGTGACCAAAGCTTGCGGTGTTTCCAACTTCAATTTTTCCATATGAGGTTTCTAGACTAAAAATTGGCTCTTCTGAATATTTAACGAGATCCTTGTAGCCTTTTGGAAAGAAGAATTCTTGAAGATTAGTTAAATTAAAATATAGATTACTGTGCTTATCATCTATATTTATGAAGTCTCCAACCACTAAATATTGAAATCCGTTTTTCCCTTTTCGTGTTGTTAAGCCATGGTGAAAACTAACTCCAGAATGTACTGGCTTGAATTTTCCGACCAGCGTGCATTTTTGTCCGTTATCTAATATTCCAAAAAGGACAGGCGACTCATCAGGGACATCATGACCAGTGATAGCGTATTCAAGTATAACGCCACTTTCTGCGGAATAAGTTACTTTTCCAGGAAAGCGTTTTTCGTATTGATCTGGGATAAAGAATTCCCCGATCCAGTTTTTTGATTTAAACAATTCAGACATGTTGGTCTATAGGTGCCTTTAATGATGTTGGCAGTTAACGCCGGCTGTTGAGCCGCGAGAATCGCAGGCACTGAATGAAAAAGGCGGTTTTTTTTCATTCAGTGTCGAGAATCGCAGTCGGCTCGAACGCCCTTGATAGGTGGAGCGTGAGCGGAACCTGTCAAGGACGTTCGAGGAACTCGACAGCCGGCGATAAGTTGACCGTGTGCGTAGCGTAGCGGAGCTCACGGTCAACTTATCGCCAAACATCACCCGCCGCCAACCAGCCAAGGAAAGACTTGGCCGTAGTAAACAACTTTGAACTACCGCCAAAAATCGGCAGGGTTAAGCGGTCGGTGTGAATGTAATTGTTGGGCTATCTATTTGTATTTAATCATCATAATCTTCATCTAAGTCGTATTCAATCGGTTTGCGATACTCATAATCGTTTTCTATATTACTAAGTCTTTCCTTCAGATGCGTTGCATAGTCATACTCACCAGTCTCATTTAAGAACCTAGAGTAAAAAGTCAGGGTGTATTTATGGTAAGGATACTCATTTACGACCTCTTCAAATAAATCTCTCGCCAAATCATGCTCATCTTGACGCCAATGCATATATGCTAATGATGATTTTATAGATGGATCGTCAGGCCTATTATATGAAGCTTTTTCAAAATACTCTTTTGCATCATCAAAATAGTTGTAACGTGCTTTTATGTGACCCCAATCTCTATACAGCCACCATACTTGCTGACCAATTTTTCTTGCCACCTCAATAGCATCTTCAAAAGCTTTATCACAACTTTGCCATTGCCCCAACCTAGCGTTGCACCGACCAATATAAGCGAGTACCTCAATGTCATCTGGTACAATTGTATGTAATAATCTATATAGTTCAAAAGCTTTGCTGTATTGCTTTAATTCTCTATATAATTTTCTTGCTGTAGGCTTTATCTCTTCAACAATTAATATCTTTAATTCCCTGGCCTTATTTATTTGTTCTGAAAGGGATAGATGGTGCACAAATTCAGCAACAATGCTTGGGTTTTTCCTTATAAGGCCTATTCCGTGTTCGTATTTGTGCTGATAATAATTTGCGGCCACAGAATGAAGTCTGCTGCTGTTTTCATTTTTTATGGTAGCGACAAAATACCGCCTAACGGCCTCATTCATTTCCAAATATTTGCCATCATAATTTAAAATGCATCTTGCAGATAATTCATTAATCGTTTTTTCAAATTTTGATTCTGACACATTTTTGAGTAAGTTTAATTCGACAGGACTCCTAAATATAGATAAAAGTTGTAAACATTTTTTTTCATCTTCAGAGAGAGAGACATGTTTGAGTAATTCAGTAGCCACATAGCCACTAACTTCATTCAAATTTATTATACTTGAAAGCTCAATAAATTCTTTGTCTTTAATAGCATCAACAACAATTTTAGCTGACAAAGGATGCCCCTTTACTAAATCAAGTAAATCTTGAGGAGGTTCAGGTATTGACTCATCTTTAATCAGGTTGCAGCGACGCATATGAAATTCAATTATTCTTCGTATGTAAATATCATTCATTCTTTTTAGTGGTAAATGAGCGACACATGATCGGTTTACCCACTTCCAAGGCAGCCACTGACTGCTGACAATAAACAATCTACCTCCAATATATTGTTTACAGTTTGCTGCTTCTTCTATCATGATTGACAATTGATTGTGGTCACGAGCTGTACCTGATCTTAGAATGTCATGAAGATCATCAATCACTAAAGCTCTTTTAGATTTTTTATAAAATTTTTGAAATATTTTTTTGACAATTTGACGAAAAACCTTGCCTGTTGTGGTCGAAAGGCTGTCAATGTCAATACTTATACCAACTAAATAACCAATCTCAGCAATAAGCCTTGGTGCTCTTGCTTCTTTTGAAATATAGATTCTTAATAGTTCCCAATCCCCGAATTGTTTTTTGAACATCCAATTAATAAAAGAACTTTTTCCCATGCCAATGGCACCCGTCACAACAATCACTTTATTGTCCTGATTGCCCAAAAAATTACGAATTTTGTCGATATCAGAGCCTCGATTTTGGAAAGATTCAATTGTGTCTGATTCTCCGGAAAACTCTTGTTGAACAATATGTAATGATGGCAAAGCAGATGCTGTAGGGCAGTCATCAGGTACAACAGGTAAATTTTTACTATTGTTTCTGAGACCTTTTAGACATGAAAATAAATCGTCAGCTAAATTATCAGGGATTTTTTTTATCAGCTTAGAAAGGATGTCAATAGTTTTATTTACTCTATCTGCCCATAGAAAAATCGTATTTTCTATATCTTTATTGATGAGGACATGTGAAATAGACTTTTCAATAGTGTCAATTCTACCATCGTATAAAGGTATAATACTATGCCTGAGATACTTTAGATTTTGTCCTACCATATCAGGAAGTTTTGTAAAATTCTCTGATAAAAAAAGATCCATCCACTCTATAGCAGATTCTATGTTTGATGATTCGAGCCATTCAATGGTATCATTTTTTAAAGTATTGAGATCAGTTAACCATTCACTTTCTTTTTCATAAATTATTGGAAATGGAAAAGGGTGATAACAATTTGGCATATTATTCAATGAGCCTTTTTTGGCATAAAAGCAATTTTGATCAATGGTCAATTCGAGTATTGCTTCTGTTTTCGGTGGCAACTTATCATAAAAGTGAGGGTGACCCTTTAAGTATATGCCCCATGATTCTGGAATATTATAAAATGATCCACCAAATGCAGCTGTATTGACATAGCAAAATAATGTCTCACTGGAGGCAATATGATTTGCTATAGATTTAAATAAAGATGTAGATGGTGACTCTGAAGGGCAAATTATAATATTAGGTTGTTGTTTCTTGTCTGATATAACTTTACCGATAACATCTGTATGGAGACTGTCAATACAAGGAATAACAGAAATTGATATTTGTTCCCCTTTGCATTCAATTTGAAAAGATTTTGATTCTTTCTCAGGTGTAATTAAGTTCGGTTCCCATTTCGATTTTTTTATCTTTTTTGCAAGATAAACTGTCCCATCTGGACAAATGATTGGGCTACATGCGCACCCGACGAAATTAGAATCTTCATAAATTTGCAAATCACGGTATATCGATTCTACATTAGAACCAGCAGGAACTCGATGAGTTCCTGCAACAATAATCATCGAATATTCTACTGCTACTCTTCGCAATTCCAATAGAACTTGAGGGGGAACTGAATATTCTGGAAAAACAAGGAGATGACATTTATTTACACCTGACCAATTTGCTATATCCAATAATTTATAGCGAATATGCTGAAGATATATGCTTTTGGATTCAACGAGGTACTCTTGTATTTCATCAATTGAGCGTAATTTCCCGAGAGGGGTATCCTTTTCGTTAAAGGCAATAGGCTCTTCTAAATAATCAATTGGAGGATCGTAATAGGAAGTATTGTAATAAATTTGTGCAAGATGAATTTTAATCATTATTACTCCTTTATTGACTATTGACGATGTCTATTTTTTTGCCATTTAGTTTGCCATTTAGCCCAACGCCGGCTGTTGAGCCGCGAGAATCGCAGGCACTGAATGAAAAAGGCGGTTTTTTTTCATTCAGTGTCGAGAATCGCAGTCGGCTCGAACGCCCTTGATAGGTGGAGCGTGAGCGGAACCTGTCAAGGACGTTCGAGGAACTCGACAGCCGGCGATAAGTTGACCGTGTGCGTAGCGCAGCGGAGCTCACGGTCCACTTATCGATGAACTCACCGGCCGCCAACATGCGGGACAAGACCTTCCGCAAACGACAACATTTATGCGGAAGACAACATTTCAAAAAAAAGCACCGCTGTTGACGGTCGGGTGTAGTGTTTTGTTGTAAACCCCTACCGGATACGACGACCTGCTTTTTGTAAAGCAGCCGGATTTGAGAAAGCGTAATTAAACGCTTGCAAATAATGCAAAGTTGGCGAACACACCGCTGTTTGCCGGCGCTTGCAGCATAACCAGTTAAAACAATAAGCAACGCCTTGAGAAATAGTCACAGAAAGCGGAACGAGATGCAACCGAATGCTGGAATAATGACAATAAAAACATCGGTTGCCAAAGAGAAAACCGCTGTTTGCGGCATTCTGCAACAATGTTTGTTGATGCGATGCTGACTTTACCAAAAAAGCCGCAAAAAGCAAGGCGAGATGTCGCCGAGTACCGAAACAGTGAAACCTGTAAAATGCTTGCCGAAGCTGACGTTCAAAAAAGTAACAAGAAACGCCAGCAAAAACGATAACCGGCAGATACCGGCAACGGTTGTTAGCAAAACAGACAGTGAAAAATAAAACTCAAAATTAAGCCTGCGATAAGGTTTACAACGTTTGCATGAGGGGCTGGGAAAAGCTTGCTGCAGCCTTGGAAATAATCAAAAAGATGACTTTTTGACGGCCTGCGCAAAAGCAAAAAAGTCGCCCGCTTTTCCCAGTCCCTCTCTATGCCATTGTTATGTGCTGTAATGATCTGGAATTATTGACTATTTGCAGTACCCCTTAGCTCTTGCGATACCATAATTCCGGCAATTGCCCAATTCACATGCCCGTTTCCAATCGGTGCAAGCTTTTTGTACATTTTTAAATATCGACATATACACAGTACCATGACTAACGTAAGCATAAACTTCATCAGGATTGATCTCTATAGCTTTACTAAAATCAGATATGGCACTTTTATAAAGACCTTGTTTGACTTTGACTGTTCCTCTGTTTACATATGCTTCAGCAAACATTTGGTTGATCTCAATGGCCTTGCTAAAATCTGAATGTGCCTGGTCGTATTGTTCAAGGGCATAATGAACAAGCCCCTTTGCATTATAAGCGGTATAAAATTTCGGTTCTAAGGCTGCGATTCTGTCAAAATCGGATATAGCCTTATCTGATTCATTAATTTCTTTATAGCAAATCCCCCGTTTATAATAGGCTAATGGATCGTTTGAATTTATATGAATAGCTTGTGTGTAGTCAGTTATAGCGCGGGCATAATTTTTTTGCTTTAAATATACATTCCCTCGACTTTTATAAGCATTCGCGCATTTTGGTTTTATTTTTATGGCTTTGTTAAAGTTTAATAGGGCTTTATATAGCTCTCCTTTTTCTTTATAACCAGCATGCCCTGTCGGGCACAACAAAGAATGAAACAGTTGCATTTTAGTGATAAAGGTCATAACTATTCAATTTTTTTTTATCACCATATAAATTCAAAAGGATAATTATGACCAAGCCAATAGATAGCACATTTATTCAGATTATTCACCCTGTTTGTTGCGGATTAGATGTTCATAAAGACAAAATTTCCGCCTGTCTCATTACTCTTGATGAAAATGGTCAAGAACAATATGAACTTAGAGAGTTTACAGCATTTACCAAAGATCTGTTGGAAATGAAAAAATGGTTGATTGAAAATGATTGCCCCATATTAGCAATGGAGAGCACAGGTGTTTACTGGCGCCCTGTTCATAATGTTGTTGAAGGAGTCATGGAAGTCATTCTTGTAAACGCCCGACATATAAAAAATGTTCCAGGACGTAAAACAGATATAAGTGATAGCAAATGGCTTGCAGGACTTCTGCGTCACGGATTATTGCGAGGTAGTTTTATTCCTCCGGAAAAGATACGAGAGTGGCGAGAATTAACCCGTCTGAGAAAAACATATACGGAATCTCTTGCAGACTACAAAAGGCGAATTCATAAAATATTCATCACCGCTAATATAAAAATTGATTCTGTTGTTTCTGATTTGTTCGGTTTGACAGGCCTTAATCTCATTGGTTTGTTGTGTGGTGATGCTGAGTTAACAATTGAAAATGTTCAAAAATGTACAAAGGGAACTCTTACAAAAAAGGCTTCAGAACTTTTTGATAGTCTTCAAGGCTTTTTCAAAGAGCACCATCGCTTCCAGCTAATTGGAATGATGGAGACTATTAGCACATTTGAAAAACGTGTCCTTTCGGCAAGCGTGCATAGCGCAAAAAAAAATTTAGCGTAGGTAAGCAGTCAGCAGTTAGGTGCCTGTTTTTTGCAGGCACCCGGCTGATCAATCAGGATGGAAATATTAAAAAGTGATTTTATGCTTCAGGATTGTCCGGTTCAATCAGTGCGGATTTATAATTCCACGGCATCCATTTATCTGGGGATTCTGACAACTCAGAGGCATGTTCCAGCAGTGCTGTCAGGTAATCAAAAGGATTGGTACCGGATAAATTACAGGTATGAATCAGACTCATGAACAGATCACCTACCATGGCACCATGCTCAGTTTTATAAAACAGAGCATTCTTGCGATGCAGAACGACCTTTTTCAAAGCCTGTTCGCAAATATTGTTGTCCAAAGGTACACCTGGTTCCCTGAGAAAAAGGGTCAACGCCTCCCAATGTTTGAGCATGTAGCCAATAGCCTGGCCCAGCCCGCTGTTGGGCTCCACCAAATGTTGGTCTATTTGTTTGTGAAACCAGGTGTTGAGCTTTTTCATCAGCGGACCGCTGTTGTCCTGATGAAACCGTAGCCGTTCTTCAGCTTCCATGTTCTGTTCTTTGGTAATCTTATCATTTTTATATACCTCTGCGAGGATTTCGAGTACATAACTGCACTCTTCCGGGAAGCTTTGCAGTACGTCAACAAACTGTCTTCGTCCATGTGTAAGACAATTTGCCAGCAGAGTTTCGAATTCTTTGGGAACATTTCTGGACAGAGCATCACACATCTGAATGGGTGGGCTCAGACCAATACGACGCTTAAGTAAATCCATCAAGTTTTCTCCGGCATGCTGACGGCCGGTAAAAAACAGTGCAATTTTATGATCATCGGTTTTTGACAGTATACCCGTGGTAAATATACCTTTACGTTCCGGGTTATTTTCTTTGTTTTCCTTCATCAGGGACAAAACCTTCATAGTGGTGTCATCATTATGAATGATATCGCCCTGAGCGCCCTGACGGATAAATTCCTGATAAATCGGAGTAAGTTCCATTGCCATTTGATCGACAATCTCGAACTGTGTCGATGCAGGCAATGGTATGCCAAGACTTTGCTGAAGATCTTTAAGTCTGTTAAATGGCATACCGGTACCATATTTCAAAAGAGCAATCATGGCCTTGGCTTTTGCATCATATTTGTCTTCACCCACATTTTCAGGTGTCGATGCGGTGAAAATTGCTCCACAGAGATTACAGCGTAAACGCTGCATTTCATAGACAGTTCCACTTAATGGAGCGTTTCCGGTGATGCGTATGATTCGCTGCGGCTCCTTTAATTCATATACCTTGCCCTTTAAACATTCAGGGCAGTTGTCTCCAGGTTTAAGAGTATCATGGAAGACTCTGACTTTTTTTGCCCCGGTATAATTTTTAGCAGGTTTGCGGCCATGACCTTTTTTAGCTTTAACAGAATTCTTCTTTTTTGGGTGAGCCTTTGTTTTTCCAGTTTTTTCGGTAGTTGCACCAAACAGCATGCGCAACAGCCGTCGTATGGAGGCGGCTTTATTGTCCACACACTGACTTAAAAGGTAGATAGTGTCAGCCATAGCCTTGATGAGTTCATAGTCCTCAGGTGGCAACAGTTCTTTAACACGCTTTAAAAGAGCATCTAACTGCTTGACGTCCAGGTCTATACGTTCCGGGGTCTTCACTGTGTGTCCCCCCGTAAAAGGCTGCGAAAATTTTTGGCTAATGGATATCCCCAAACAGCCTTTATAGATCGGTTCGGTTTAAATGTCTGATCATTTTTACCCCTGCCGGTGGTGTCTCCAAGATACTTCCAGTTCGCAGCCTTGTAACAGGTACCGGCAAAACGGGTTTTGTCCACAAAAGTTTCAAGGTACCAGATGGGATGATTGTAGATTTTACGCCAATCCAGGGCCAAGATTTTTATCATGTGACCAAGAAGATGGGAGGCCAGATGTGGTACGCGCACCCATGGTAGAATTAAAAATCGTGTATTATACGCCAAAAGGTGCAGATTTTTTTTACGCGTCTTCGCATCCCAGCCGATAAACCTGTCCCTGCAGCCTATATGCCTCGCTGCAGAAGACCAGGCAAAACATGCTATTGGCCGCCCATCAGTATAAACGATGTATTTCAGCTGTTCGCCCACTGGATGGCAGTAACCCAGATAATGGTAATACTCGATCAGGCTGTTGAACATTTTTTCATGCGGGCTTCTGCGTACCTGGCAAAATTCAAGCGGCCGTATTTTGGCTAATTTTGTTTCCAGTAAAGTTTGATTGATCTGAATTTTTTTAGGTTTTCTACGTTCTACAAATGGATTATGGGGATTACATTTTTTGTCCGGCAGACGTATGAATCCTGCACGGTGCAGTTCTAACATCATACCCCGACAGACCATATCACGCAATGCCCCATTGGCCTGGACCCAATTCCAGGCTATGCACAGTTTTCTGGAAAGCGCCCGGCGGCTGGCATCCGGATTTTGAGCAATAAGCTCCTTGATAAAAATAATATCTTTGTCAGTAACGACTCTGCCTCTATACGTAAACATGGGCATCAAATATCACATTTTTTACTGGAACGTAAGTCATTAAATATTTTTTTTTATTTTTTTACAGGAATTGGCCGCCACAATGGTGCAACATGAGCCTTTACAGGATTACCGTTCCAGATCAGAAGCTGCAGTTCATGAACGGCCAGAGGCCTGACCGCCTCACCGGATTTGTTTGGCCACCAGTTGAAACGTCCCTTAGACAGCCTTTTCTGACACATCCAGAATCCTTGGCCATCATACATAATGATCTTTATGGCAGTTGCCTTTTTATTACGAAAAATAAAAACATACCCTGAAAATGGATCGGAGCGCAGCACCTGCCGACAAACAGCATTTAGACCGTCGATACCTTTTCTGAAATCCACCGGGTCTATGGCCAGCAGGATACGCATTTGCGGAGTTATCTGAATCATGGCTGACTCCAAAACTGTTGGGTTATATTGATCAAGTCAGAACTGTCCGCAATTTGCATTGTCATCCTGGCACCGTTCTGATGTTGCATCTCGATAATGCCCTTGAAAGGCAAAGGGGCTTGGGCTACATCAAGTTCGATGAAAGATGCCGTCGGCACGGACGGATTTGGTGATATATTCTGGACGTAATGCTTTAGCTTGGTATGGTTGAGGCTCAAGGCTTTTGATATACGGTGCAGAGAATAGGCAGGGTATAACGAGGCAGCGGCTTCCCATAATGCTTCCGGAATGGCTTTACCTCTATCCCGGCTGTTACGCCATTGTTTAAATTTTTCCCGTACTTCATCCAGACTGTACTCGCCTGAAGGCTGCATAAGATTCATCGGTCATCCTCCTTATATAATATTACGTGATTTGAATGACCGATACTACCTTATTTGAATTTGTTTTTCATGCACGCTTGCCGAAAGGACACTGAAAAACGTATAGATGAAATAAATGAGAGATTGGATTTACTTACAAAAGAACATCAGAGTTTATTGGATCGATTAGATGCAATTCCAGGAATAAATAAAAAATCAGCTCAAGCTATTTTAAGCGAAATTGGTGTTACACTGGATGAATTCATCTGCATGTCAGCTTTTGTGTCTTGGGCTGGCTTATGCCCTGGGAATAATGAAAGCGCAGGAAAGCGTAAAAATGGTAGAAATGGTGTCAGAAATCATCCTTTGAAAACCATTTTAGTCCAAGTCGCATGGGCGGCGATAAAGACCAAGGGCTCCTACTACAAGGCCAAATACTATAAACTGAAAGCGAGACGTGGTGCAAAAAAGGCCATAGTGGCCATAGCGCATAAGATTGGAAAGGCAGTTTTTAACATTATAACTCGATGTTCAAGTTTTTGATGATGAACTTGCCAAAAGCACTTAGCAAGGACAATATTTACGTGATAGAGAAGGTGTTGGCCCCAATCTACCTATAGTTCTTCCGCTCATATGTTTTCCCGATGGCATAAGTCGGAAAACTTTTTTGATAACTTGGCCCATTTCTTTAAGTTTTTCACCGGGATCTTGTTGTTGCAGCAAAGATTTGACACATTCCATCAAAACATCCATTTGAGTTTTTCTTTGCAGACTTCCCACGGTAAACACGGGAGTTTTGTTCTCTATGCAGGCCTCCTGCTCAGGGTGAAGGAGGAGGCAATGGTCTAGCAACAGACTCAAGATCAGGCCTCGGCTTGATCCTTCTTCGTCATATTGTTTGGCCTCTTGTCCCCATCCTTCATAAAGCTTCCAGTCTTCAAAAAAAACCTCTACAAGCCATCTCAAAGAATATGCTTGAATAATGTCAACTGTGCGCCAACTCACATCAGTGGCAGCTAAGTAACGGTATTCATCTTCCCCTTCATATTTAAGAGCTATCACAAAAAGCACATTGCCATCGTGTGCATCAACCTTAAGGCGGGCACTGCTCACTGTTGCATTGACTTTTTCACCGCCTCGCACACGAATGGTGCAATTTACACCTTTGTTAATCATGTTGAAATAATCCGTAATTGTCTTTTTTTTACCTTTGTATCGTATATTTTGATTTGACTTTAATTGGCTGATAATTTGCACTCCTCCCAAAATATTAGAGGCTCCATTCATAAATTCTTTTGAACCGTATAAAGCGTCAGCCAATACACATTTAACAGTAATTTTAGGATAATATTTTTTAAAATTCTCAAGTAAGAGCAGGGCTAATTGAATTTTTTTCGGATACTCAGGGTTAAATGCTGGTTTGACAGGACGCTTACTCTTCGGGAGTCCCTTTTTTTTCAATCTCTCTTCTTCTTTTTTCCAGGCACTAACAACTGGATCAGGCATGTAAAACTTAAAACCAATAGGTACGGTTATAGAGTCTGTGACCAAAAGAAGCAAAACAACTGTTTGCCCATTAACATAACCTCCGCTTGCTTTGTGTTTTTGCTTATGAGCCTTGTATATTCGCTTTGTATTCTTAGAACGGGCACGATCAGACTCATCAAAAACAATTACACCATTTGTGATACCATATTTTTTCAAAATACGCCTGACGCTTCCAACAAGTAAATTGTCCCATGAAATCTTACCCTTACGAAACATCCAAGATAGAGCTGCTAATTTATAATTGCCCAGACTCGCCCGTTCAAATTTTGCCCAACATACAGCATTTACCATTAATATACCGGTAAGACAAAAGCTTAGCCATGCTTTCTGGGTAAATGTTAATCCCGCACCAGGTTTGTATTGCTCCAGGCTATTGTTGAGATCTTCAATGTACTGTTTGATAAATGGTGCAGATTCAGTTAATAGCATTATGAATGGACTCTTTCAAAATTATTAATATTTTTCAATGGCCGTGATTATACTCTCAAGCTTAAAATTTAGCTAATCATAAAAACTTGATCATCGAGTATAAAATATGGAGACACCTATCGAGATCTTGGCGAAGATTATCTAATAGCTCCAAACAAACAAAAAGTGTTGAGAAATTTAAACAAAAGAGCCAAAGAAATGGGACTTAAACTGGTTCCTTGTGAAATTTAATTTTGCCATAAGCAATTTATAAAATCGTTTGAGTGGATTACAGTAATCTGATTTGCTTTGAATTGGAAAATGAAGTCGAGAGTACAACTGAAGCCTTTGAGCGCGAATATAACATGACTGGTCGGCCTTTTGCACAACTAACTGTTAGTCCTTCAGAGAAGGAACTACGCATATAAAACTTTTTTGATATAGGCCGACATTTCTAAATTCATTGAAAAGCTGATTACCGCAATCTTATTATTAACCAAGGAACTGATTTTATTTTATACAACATTGATAACTTACTAATAATATTAATAATTTTAAGATTACCTTAAAATCAATGGTACCCCTACGCTTTTTTTAGGGGAGTGTGTTTCATATAAAAAAAGATAACCCTCGGTTATAATAAGCTGCCATAAATCTTGGGGACATCCTGATAACCTTATTATATTCAGATATTGCCCGATCAAACTCTTTTTTGGCAAAATGGAACAACCCCATTTTGTTATGCATAGCAGATTGTCTTTTGATTCGATGAATAACTGCTTTCTCTGTAAGCGCCTGGATATTTCTTGGATTAATTCCAATTGCTTTGTTGAAATCATTGTTGGCTTTATTGTAAAACCCCATCATCCGATAAATAATCCCGCGGTGGCAATATGCGCTGCTGCTACGATGATTTATTGTTATCACCGTAGTATAATCATCTATGGCTGGTTTAAGGATTCCTTTCCTTACGTATATTTTTCCTCTCCTGATATAGGCATTAATATATCGGGGATTTGTTTCAATTGCTTTTGAATAGACGGATATAGCCTTGTCAAGCTTACCCGATAACTCATAAAGCTTGCCTTTCGCACAGTAAGCTTTCACATAAAACGGCTGTAGCGTGATCGCTTTATCAAAACATAAGATGCCATTGGTGAAATCCATTTTTTTACAATAGCTGATTCCTTTCAAATAAGCAGAAACTGCTTCAGGAGAAACTTGGTATTTTTTTAGCCTATCAACGTACCAAATGCTTAAAAATACACTTATAAAAATGAAAACTACAAAAATAACATCAAAAATTATTCCCCTAACCCTTTGATCCATTAAAGTAATACCCAGGGCATTTTTTTTATTGAACGCCTTTTATAAAAACAGACTAAACCAATCCATAGCCCTATTATAATAACACCTTGAAAAATCATTAAATAGTAAACCGAACTAAAAAAGAAATCTGCAAATTTTTGATTATATTCAATGATTTGATATGCGTTTACACCCTTCTTGATCCAGCTTTGATAATTTCGGAAAAGCCATGCATAGATATCAACTATGATATATAAAACTTGATATATTGACAAAAGCCAGATTGCAATAAAAACTATTTTAATTCTACTGAGCCACCGAATACTCGAGGTGGCAAGAAGAAGAGGCAGCACTGTCAATGTGCTAACCGTATACCATTGAAGCTTTGGATAATATATGAAATCACAAAGCCTGATGCAAAGTCTGCCGTCAGAACTTAACTCCGGCTGTTCCAATGGGAGGTTCAGAATAAAATTACAGGCTTTTGTGGTTAAATAGTATCCGCTGAATTTCGATAATAACATAGTATATCAGCATTGTTCATATATTAATCATAGAGAATTTTAATCTAAAATTTTAAGCTCATTTGTGGTATTTTAATTGAATTTTGGTAAAAAACGGCAAATTGTTAACACCTATAGACGCACCTCTCCTATCCGCATATTTTTTAAAATCAACTATTTTTGATAAAATCCTTGTTCGGCTTATGCCAGCCCGAGTTTCATCAGTTTTTTTTCTTCAATCTTTTCTCCCATTAGAAGCTGAATAAACTTTTTAAGATTATAAGCGGTTTGACAAAGCAATGACCATATACGGTCTCCTTCAAATCCTCTATAAAGACTGCATCCAAAACCTCTAATATTTTTTGCAATAGCTATGAAACCTTCTGTTGCTGAACGGGCTTTACAGCAAAAACTCTGTTTTTCTTCGGATACATCTTTTTTACGCCCCAAAAAAACGTTACTGATATTGTCTGCAATTTTAAAATTACCATTGCTTCTGTAACCAAGGTCGGTAATAATATTTTCCGGTTCGCCTTTCATCCGTTTTTTGAACTGTTCGAGTGTTCCAGCAAAAAGCGTTTTATCATTTGGATTACCGATAAAATTTTCAATGGTAATCATGAATCCTTCCCTATTGAAAGTCATTTCCATTGTTGTGCCGAATTCACACTTCGGATGCTCTTTTCCTTTTACAATCGGGCGGGCATCCGGTTCATCAATGGATACAATCCGGTTTTTTATCTGTTTTTTACCTTCGAGTTTTTCTAAGGTTTGTGCTTCAAGAATAGTAAGAATAGCAAACATATTGTCAGCTTTTATTTGTTTTTTCTTTGTGGTCTTTAATGATTCAACTTTTTTATCAAATATTTTTAGAGCAGGAATAAATAATATATTAAATTTGAGTAACCATTCCAAACGGTTTTGTTTTTTGTTCAAAAAAAATTCTCGCCATAATTTTTTTACTTCATTATTGTCCCACCACAAGGAGATTTGATGCAAAACGGCAAATTGTTTCATTTTGTCAAAAGCTTTAAAAATTAAATGTACATCATTTGGATAGATAACGTTATTTTTCAATACGCTTGAATCTATCATAGCATTATCACCCTGTATTATCCCAGCTTTGCGTAGAACCTCAAAAACTTCTTTTTCTATAATTTCAACACCTTCTTCACCTATACGTTTTCGAAATACACATATAGAACTCGGATCCAGGCATGTTTGCAATTCCTCATTTGTGATGTTACAAAAATATTGAATATAGTGGTTTTCTTTTATATGCTTAACCATTTGCCTATCACTTAATTGATAGTATTTTATACAAATCAAAATCGCTGTCATCATCCTGAGAGATTTTCCAAAAGCACCCTGACTGGTGTTATAAAATTTACACAACTTTGTAATCATTTTTTGCCATGGAATTATCCCACGGATAATAACCAATTCCTGAACTGGATTGGTTATATTTGCTTTCACCCATTCATCAGAAAGAACTTCTTCAAAAGTATTTTTTATCATCAGAATACCTCCTATCCTTTTTAGAGTGCTTAAAATACCATTTAGCTGCAATTTAAAAAATGGCATATACTGCTATGGATAGCAAAGCATTTCTTTCATAAAAAAGAAATTCAGCAGATACTAAATAGAAAAGTGGTGCTTCATAGTAAAGATGGACATATTTCCATAGAACAAGAAAGCTCATATAAAACAGGACAAACCTTAACATAAAACGCAGGAATTCACTGTTTTGATGCAGTTTTATTTGCTCTTGAGATCCAAAGTAGCCATAAAACGGCCACCAAAAATGTAAATATAGTTTGGGTAACATGTTCATGTGCCATATCAAAGCTGTTTCTAAAATATACACCAGTTATAAAAAGACTGGCCACGCGGAAAAGATTTAATAAATAGATAATTACTGTGCCCGCAATACATCCCGTTATTTTATGCTTAACAGGAGAAGGATAGGCAATTATCGCTGAGACGAGAAGCATCATTTTGTAGTAAGATGTGCATTCTTTGACAATGGTTAAACTAAATGTTTCTCCACAAACAATAACTCCCTGTGAATAAGCATTTATACCAAATATTTTAAGTAAAAACGCAACATGTAAAGCTGTACAATTTGATACAAACCCATTGAGAAAATTCGAAACAAAATTTTGGTGCAAAATAAACGCAAAGAGCATAAAGGTTAAAAAAAACACAATACTGAACTGTACAACCCTATTTCTCAAGACACTTAATAAGATTTTCCATACCTCCTCAAATCCAGTAAAGAAAACGCACATATTGAATCAAACACACAATATTGGCTTGATAAAAAAAGAACTATTATAGCCGAGGGTAATTGTTATATTTATTTCATTCGGACTGAACTCGCCATCGACGGAATATGAAAACGATGCCTGTAGAAATAAAGAAAGATATCAACAATCCCTGCATCCATCCGGATAGTGCAGGCACAGAAGGGAAAAAATCACCACCTGCAACCTGGCCGTTAGTCATTGTGTCGTTTTCCACAAATATATAAACTTCAACTTTAGCAGGAGGTGAACTTCCCTGAAAAATCCAGTCCCATATTATGCCAACGGTATATCCTAACGCACCACCAGCAGCTCCACCAAGAGCGCCTAATGAAGCTGCTGTAGGTACAGAAACAGGCGCACCTCCATCGGTTCCAACAAGTGCCACTAATGCACCGCCTCCTGCACCGCCTATAGCTCCTTTAAAAGTATCCTTCGCAAAATCATTCCAACTCCATCCGCTTCTATTCCGATCACCCAAAAGTTTTGAAAGATAAGTTAGCTGAATGGTATTGTCGACCTGATACTTAATTTTTTTATTCCCATCTGTTACATGTAGCAAATTCATAACCAGGCTTTCGGTGGCTGAATTTTCATCTATCTTGAGTACCTGGTGTGTAGAAGGTGTAGTATCCAGCTCATACGTAAGCTCGCCTCCGATCGTCACATCATACTTTGAAAAGGTCGCTATTGATCCATCTTGATCGGTAACGGTCTGATATTCTGCCAGCACGGTGGTAACCGGCCCCGGCGGATTAACAGGTGTACTCTGGCACGTTATAGTGAATTGGCTGGTTTCAGGTGTAATAATATCTTCAATAATTGTAATCGAGGCATTAAAATGTTCGCTGTTAAGCCCAACGTTACCCGTGATGTTTGTCGTCTTTGATGTTGGGGTAATAGTTTCCTCAGTATGTTTCGTTATTGAAAGGCTGGATCCTCCCAGAGATGCGTTGACTGTCTCATCCTTGACATCATTAGTAAAATCCCCGTCAGATGTATATTGAAATTCTAGAACATTATCACCATTAGAAAGGCTATAATTAAGCGTAATGTCAAGGGAATCAGCCGTTTCAATTGATACCCACGTCCCGGGACCGGAATAAGGTGTGCCGTCTAAAATAAATGTAAAATCCGCTGAAACAGTATTAGTTGTATCTGTAATTTCACTAACAGTATTAACGCGTGACACATTTGTAACTTTATCAAATCCAAGATTTTGAAAAGCCACGCTTGGAAGTGTTTCTGCAAAAAATATCGCATCATCGGAGCTTTGAAATATTGTTAGCCCAAATGAAAAAGATGGCATAATAAGGAGAGTCATAAAAATAAATAACGATATCACCATCAAATATTGCCTCGCAAAGCTACACATTCTTTTTTTTCTCTTGGTCATAATAATTACTCCTTATTAAATCGTCATTTAAAAATTCTCTTTATTTTTGTCAACGTTCTGTTTTTTTTTGCGAAAGCTTCCAAGTCCAGATTCCCAAACAATAACCTGCTATCGAAAATGCGATGAAGCTGATTATCAGTCGACTAAGTAAAAATGTTTCCTTAAACAAAAAATAGCCAATTAAAAGAAATAAAATTGCAGTTGGAACTCCCCACATTAGTACACCCAGAATCCATATATGCTGAGCCCGGGTTTTAATCTTGATTCTTTTCAAATAAATCATAACGACATCCCCTCCTTTTCAGTATGTATTCTTGCCAAAAAAATATCATAAAATAAAAATCAATGCTTGCACTTTCTTGCTATACTTTTTTTATTAAACATTAAACACATAACGCCGGCTGTTGAGCCGCGAGAATCGCAGGCACTGAATGAAAAAGGCGGTTTTTTTTCATTCAGTGTCGAGAATCGCAGTCGGCTCGAACGCCCTTGATAGGTGGAGCGTGAGCGGAACCTGTCAAGGACGTTCGAGGAACTCGACAGCCGGCGATAAGTTGACCGTGTGCGTAGCGTAGCGGAGCTCACGGTCAACTTATCGATTAGCTCACTGGTGGCTATAGAGCGTAGCGGAATAGCCATCCAGTGCAGCGCCTGGTTGGGCAATGCTACTTATAGTCTGTAGACTTTTAGTCATCATAATGTCACTTTGCCAACATGAATAATGATAACCGATTGCTTTTAATAATCTCAAATAATATTCGGAAGCTCCGGAAAGCGCAAGGCTTATCTCAGGAACAGCTAGCAGAACTTTCAAACTTGCACCGAACCTATATAGGTGCGGTCGAAAGAGCTGAACGCAATATCACTGTTAACTCATTAGATAAGATTGCTAAGGCATTGAATACAGACGCTAAAAACTTGTTGGCTGAAAATGACTAAAGATCCAATTATTCAAAAAATTGAAAAGAGATTTATCGAGGAAATTCGTCACCATCTGAATGGATGGGCAGAAAAAGTCGATGAAGATTTTAGCCAAAAATCTTTTGAGGATGAGCTTAGCAATTTAAATGGTGATTCAATTTATAAAGACTTTTGTTTTGATTCCGCAAGTTATGTCGCAATACGAAAGCTTGGAAGAATGAGCATAAGTATTGGGCGCAGATTGGGCGAAATTTACGACAAAATACCACGATTTGTCGCAGCAGCACGATTTGATTTAACGTCTGATCAAGTAAAAGAAAAATTCAAAAATCTTGAGCTTGATATATGTTTGAAAAATGAATTCCTTTCAGGAGAACACAAAAAGCATTTAAACGAAACGTGTCAAAAATATATCGAACATGGGAACGTTGAAAATAAGAATGGTGCTGGCATCGAAATAAGATATAATTTCAATCCTAATGATAGTGCTAGATTGAGAAAAGATGTAGACATGGTGACTTATCTGATAGAGGCCGATTTATTACCAATATATTTGATATTCAGCTCTATTAGCCCAAGAGATGAAGCAATAAAAAGGTTGACGAATGCAGGTTGGACATTTTTAGTCGGAGACGAAGGAATTAATTTTATGCAAGAGCTTTTATCTGTAGATTTCCAATCAATTCTTCAAAAAGAACATATTCGTGCGGAGATAAAAACGGCGATAAAAGATTTTATGAAAAAAATTTACCAATCTCCCATCCTAAAAGCGGCTATAGACGAGAACAAATAAGCTTTAAATCTTTGATGCAAAAACAATTGACTCATATAAATCTTTTCCGCTATGCCTTCTTCTGAATCTTTCAATTTTTGCAGATTTGTAACTTAGTTCACTATCCAGAAATATACTCTGCAAAATCTCATCTGTGTTTACATATATTCCTTTTATCCAACTATTCCCCACAACATAAGCGGCTTTGCTATTGTCGCTAAGAACATTTTCAGCCTGTAAAATCTGATGAGCTAACATATTAAAATATTTCATTACATAATTAGCCATCAAATTGTCTTTTTCACGGATATCAGAAACAACTTTTCCTGCTGCTTTGCCAACTGTGTCATTTAGCGGTTTGATAATTCCTTTTTGCAAACATGAGGTAGCCGTTCCCCATGTGCCACCTATAGTTTTTTTATCGAGGTCGGCAGCCTCTTTTGGTTTAGAGAAAAAATCGAAAAAGTACAAATGTGGTCGGGTATTCCAAACATAACTATACCTGTTTGGATATGGCGGCGATGTAACAATATAATCTGCGGTAAAGTCGTGAACAGTATTATCCAGGCAAGTTGAATCGCAATAATAAACTTTTGATATTACATCTTTTAAGTCAAAAACCTTACCAATATCATCGATCATCATCTTGGCTTTTTGTTTAAATGATCCTAACACATCAATGTTGTCATCATCTCTATTGATGAAATGAAGCTGCAACCGGCCAAGAGTAATATTAGTTAAATCTGGTATCAAACAACACGCAAAAGCCAATATGAAAAAATCTTTTACTGATTTGTCATTGATAGATAAAATCGTCTTTTTTAGACAAAGCATTTTTCGGAGTACATCCTCCCTCCACCACCTAAATGGATTATGTATTTTAGGTATTGGAAGTTCGTCTATTTGTGCACTGAGAAAGTGTTTTTCACTGCTCAGATATAATTTTTCAATATTCTGAAATTCTTTTTTTAAATCACTTCTATCGAGATCCCAGTTCAAACTTGTGGTCCCAACGAAATGCAATAATGGGTTTATTTCAAAACCGTAAGATGGGATTCCCATTAGTTTACATTGTATCTGAGTAGTACAAGCTCCAGAAAACGGGTCGAGAACTTTTTGGCCCTGCTGGTATCCCATAACGTTAAGCATATAATCAACGAGTTGCGGCCCAAAGCTTGGGGTTAACCGAAACCAATTGTGAACTGGCGCAATAAGGCCACCCTTAAAGGTGGATTTATTGACGTGCATCGGCTTAAATTGAACGCCGTTTTCGTCAGGATCATCAAAAAGTGTGAGTTGGTATGCTATATTTTTCATGAGGTATGAATACTATAAGTATCATTGATTGTCAATTGTTTTATGCCCAACGCCGGCTGTTGAGCCGCGAGAATCGCAGGCACTGAATGAAAAAGGCGGTTTTTTTTCATTCAGTGTCGAGAATCGCAGTCGGCTCGAACGCCCTTGATAGGTGGAGCGTGAGCGGAACCTGTCAAGGACGTTCGAGGAACTCGACAGCCGGCGATAAGTTGACCGTGTGCGTAGCGTAGCGGAGCTCACGGTCAACTTATCGACCAAGCTCACCTGCCGCTATGAAGCGTCAGCGGAATAGCGGTCAGGTTCCAGGTAGGAGCATCGGTTACCCGACGCCCCCCCTACAGACCCGTACGTGAAGATTTCCCTCATACGGTTCCTCGGTTCAAATCCTTTTTACCGGATTATCAACCAAACAGGCGACACCCCGTTTGGCGTATAACTTTGCAGCCCTTACGGCATCAAATATTATGGACTATTCTGGGTAATGGCAGTGGGTATGTTGTGCGCAAGTCCTCGAACATTACTTCGCCCTTGTGACTTCTTCGGCTTAACCATCGACGCCATGCTTTCTCAGTATATTCAAACACAACTTCCAGCACTTTGTAGTTACTTATTACTCCAAAGTACTGGTAAAAACCTCGCAGTTTACTGCAAAGAATCTCATACTGCTCGGCCATTGGCTTATGACGGTTATCCTTGCACCATATCCATATTCTCTTCATAAAACGGCTTGAACGCTTTCTTGCCGTCTTTTTCTTTATTACCATGTACCCTTTTAATGATTTTGACCAGTAAAATGTAAACCCTAAAAAATCAAACGTCCCGTTTCCCTTTCCGCTAATGCGTTTGGAAAATCGAATCAGTTTTGTCTTTTCCGGGTGAAGTGACAGCTCGAACTGTTCGAACCGCCTGGGTAATACATCCATGACACGCAATGCGTCTTTTTCATACTCGAACCCGAGGATGAAATCATCCGCCCAGCGTATGATGGAGCATCTCCCTTTCATCCGGGGGATCACTTCTTTCACGTACCAGTCATCTAAAACATAATGAAGAAAGATATTACTGAGCACAGGGGAAATTACTCCTCCCTGTGGAGTGCCCGTTTCAGAGTACGTCAGGTTGCCTTCCTCCATTACGCCTGCATTCAACCACTTCCCTATCAGGCGAATCATTCCGCCGTCACTTACTCTCCGACGTATCATGTCTTTAAGTAACTCGTGATTAATATTGTCAAATAGTCCTGTAATATCTGCGCTTACTATCCAGCTGATATTCTGCTTCAAGCATTGCTCACGTAAATCTTTGATTGCCATGTGTTGGCTCCGACCTTTTCTGAATGCATGGGAAAAATTGTAAAAATTCCTGTCAAATATGACATTCAATATGGCTGCTGCTGCTTTCTGGACAATTTTATCCTCAAGTACAGGTATGCCAATTGGACGCTTTTCCCCTCCTTCCTTGTCTATCCAGATACGCTTTACAGGAGACGCAACGTACTGTCCTCTCCGCAGTCGTTCATACAGATTATAGAGGTTTTGATCAAGATTTTCGGCATACTCCTTTGCCGTAACCTTGTCCACTCCTGCAGATTCGCTTTTCCGAATTTTACGAAAGGATTGTTTCAGTAAATCAAAGTCTATCCGATGGACTACTGATGTAAATACCAGTTCATGATTATTTTGAGCAAGCAGCTCGATTTTGATAAGGGATGACCCACCTGTTAATACCGGTGGTTGTCCCCATTCTATCGGTCTGGAATTGCAAGCGACCGTTCTTGCAATTTCTCGGCTTTTTGTTGATATGGTTTGTGACCTCTGTGTATCTCCCATAATTCCTGCCAAAAAAAAACGTTATACCCTGCTTCACCTTCCCTGCAGTGGGTCGCTTGGGCATCACTTCCCCACCTTTCCGATCAAGATAGTTCAATTCTTAATCATCGGTACTATGATCTGCTAAGACTTCCGAATGTTTATCTCAGGTTCGTTCGCTCTTCGCTATCCTCCCCTGATACCTTGTATCGCCCGTCTTTTAATGTTTGTGTTTCTGCCAATGGCAGACTCGTTGCAAGGCGGGACATTCCTATGCAACGCCGGGATTTCGCTTGCGCTGGATTTCCTGTTACCGTTCTTTTTACCCAAGGAAACATCCGGGTCTCCCAAGTTCCCGAGCTACCCCTTTGAGTACATGCCCTGGTCTAAGACCCCGGTGGTGTCCTGAATACTTGCCTTAGCATATTCAGGACTGCTGCCTTCCGCTGTCTCCAAAGCGTCGGCTTTTTCCTGCAAGCAGGATTATCACAATGACCACAACCATACATTTTTCGGGGCTCAATACAGAGCCTGCAATCTTGCTCCGTCCAGCTCCAGACTCCCGTTACCGGGTTTACCTGTGGACTTCGCTACTGACCTGCTGGTTAGTCTTTAGTCAGGTGGGACTATCTTAACATCAATGCCAGAGCAAGCCCTGCAGAGATGAAGGAAACAAACCGTTTCCCGAGCACCCACTTGGTAACAATATCGAGTTTCAAAGACCTTGTGTCTTATCCCAACGATTCGGATTTATCTTGGCACGAGAAGCGCTTTGTTCGCCCTTTAATTGCTTTTGTTTTTTATATTCCTTTGCCTTGTCAATCAAGTTTAAATGAGTATATTTTTCAGAACTTAAAATAGGATAAGTTGAATAAACAAGTTTGATAAAATCATTCCAGTACATTGACTTTGTTTTCTCAATAACTTTATCAATGATTTCTTTTTCTGATTCAGAAATCTCTGGGGTTTCCTTTTTCTTTAAAGTAACAAGCTTTTTTTCTCCGCCATATAAATTATAGGTTGCTTCAATACTAAACAAGTCATCATTTTGGGCTATTTCATTAAATACATCCCAAACGAACGGCCCATAATTGTCATAAAACCATTCGATATCTGTAATTTGCTTCCCATGCTTTATCGAGTTTAGCCAATCAGATAAGTATATCATTTTGGTTAATCGAGCATTTGAAAGCTCATCTTTATGTGGGTATTTTCTTAGTATATACAAACAGATATCTCTTATCGATGCCATCCTAATCCTCCTCTATGGTGCTTGCGTCATGCGGAGTAGGGATAAATCCAATTAGAACACTTATCATTTCCCACAAATACTCCTTGTGTTCATAAAGTATATTTCTTATTTGACGCTCAGTGTATTTACTGTTATCCATTGACTCAACAACCAACACACCAATTGGTTCCCTATCATTATTGTCAATTCTCGCAACTGCAAATAGCAATGACCTCATTTTTAAAGTGTCAACGACATCTCTGTCCATTCCATACTCATCGCAACTCAGAATAGTCATTTCCGCATCATTCTCAAATGTACGAAAATGCCACTTATCTTCCCACCCTCTACATATGCACCCTGCATTTGCTGGATACAAGGTCCTTCCTGGCTTGCTAAAATTTGGGTTTGAAGAGTACCTTGCAAATGGAACAAATGAATTGTTACCATTATGTAAATACAATGTTATTCTCTCAGTTGGAGAGAAAGAAAGTCTCTGATTTGCTAGTTTATATAAGTGCCCACTAAACAATTCCTTTATATTTTCAGATATTTTTTCATTTATTTTTTCTGAATTTTTAAGACTTCTGCTTAGTTTAGATATTGTTTTTCTGTTACGATAATTAACAGCGGTAACGATCAATAACAACAAAGCGAAAACAATAAAAACATAAATGTTTATATCATGATAAGCATTATATATTTTTATTTTAATTGGATGGGAGTTCTGATACTCCAGTGAAGGCTCGTAACTAAACAAAGCAGATGTAACAGTAGTAAAGAAAATAAGTACTGGATTCAGCCAGCCATAATGTTTATCTATAATTTTCCCCAAATCCATTGTGTTGTCTTTCTGTGAAGGCGAACGATGAACTCACCGGCCGCCAACATGCGGGACAAGACCTTCCGCAAACGACAACATTTATGCGGAAGACAACATTTCAAAAAAAAGCACCGCTGTTGACGGTCGGGTGTAGTGTTTTGTTGTAAACCCCTACCGGATACGACGACCTGCTTTTTGTAAAGCAGCCGGATTTGAGAAAGCGTAATTAAACGCTTGCAAATAATGCAAAGTTGGCGAACACACCGCTGTTTGCCGGCGCTTGCAGCATAACCAGTTAAAACAATAAGCAACGCCTTGAGAAATAGTCACAGAAAGCGGAACGAGATGCAACCGAATGCTGGAATAATGACAATAAAAACATCGGTTGCCAAAGAGAAAACCGCTGTTTGCGGCATTCTGCAACAATGTTTGTTGATGCGATGCTGACTTTACCAAAAAAGCCGCAAAAAGCAAGGCGAGATGTCGCCGAGTACCGAAACAGTGAAACCTGTAAAATGCTTGCCGAAGCTGACGTTCAAAAAAGTAACAAGAAACGCCAGCAAAAACGATAACCGGCAGATACCGGCAACGGTTGTTAGCAAAACAGACAGTGAAAAATAAAACTCAAAATTAAGCCTGCGAGAAGGTTTACAACGCCGGCTGTTGAGCCGCGAGAATCGCAGGCACTGAATGAAAAAGGCGGTTTTTTTTCATTCAGTGTCGAGAATCGCAGTCGGCTCGAACGCCCTTGATAGGTGGAGCGTGAGCGGAACCTGTCAAGGACGTTCGAGGAACTCGACAGCCGGCGATAAGTTGACCGTGTGCGTAGCGTAGCGGAGCTCACGGTCAACTTATCGTATTTCTCACCTGCCGGTGTGGAGCGGCAGCGGAACACCGGTCAGGTGCAGAAAATGGTTAGGGTCCGGTACTTGTGCTCAAGCCCTTGAGACGCTTTTCAAGAGAGTCTTTCAGCTCCCTTAGGTTTTTGAAAAATAATACTGGGTAATCTTTCAAGTCGAATTCAAGCTTTGATCCTTGTCTGGCAATATAAATTGGAATCTTCCCAAGGCCATGTGCATAGCCAGCCTCGAAGAAAACATTAGGTCGAGAATGTGTCAAATCAACAATTATGTATCCTGCACGACTGATTGATTCGAGTATTCTATCAGTGATTCTTTCATTCGATTGAGGCTCGTCGATTCTTTCCGCATGGATATCACATTTCTTGGCAGCCTCCTTAATTGCGTCTAGAACATCTATCAGTTGATGATCATCAGGGTCTATTGGCATCGCTATGAATGCATAACTTGAGTCCACTGATAGCTGCTTAATTGATGGCAAAATATTTGTTTGAGGTTCAAGCAATGGTGAATCAAGCATGACTAGTGCTCCAGCAAGCAGCTGTTGTATTTTGTGAACTAGAATAGATTTACTGTGATACCTCTTTGAGGCATTCTTCTCATCTGTATAGTCCTTGTAAATATCTTTAAATATAGGATAACTATTTGACAACTGACTCAATATTGATCGCGATTCAATCTCCCAAGTTACAAATGCATCAACGTTTAGCTCCTCATCAGTTACAGTACCGTACTTCCCACCTGTTTCTACACGTTTTATTGACGGGGCAATTACAAGAGCCTCATCTATCAGCCGCTTTAGGATAGTTTTTAACTCATTTTTATCCAAGTATTTCTCCTTTTTGAAACCCTAACGGCGGGCATCAGCAGCCGCGGCTGTTTGCGGTCTGCTGAATGCCTTGGTTGGCCTATTCATATATACAAGCATCTAATATTGAAAGTACTTCAGACAACAGTTCGTCGTTCCGCCGCTCGATACGTTTAACACGGCGAGCTCGGAAATCAACTGATTTTACTTGCTCAACCATGACGAAACCGGTCAACTTGCTTGCCTCTGGTATTGATACGTGAAAGGGAAAGTCACGGTCAGTATTTGTAATTGGGCACACAATAGATAAACCAGTGCTTCTATTGAATAGATCCTTGCTGACAACCAATGCTGGTCGGCGTCCTTTTTGCTCATGCCCAGCTTGTGGATCAAATGTAATTGCGATTATGTCTCCCTGCTTCGGAATATAGACTGACATTTACCAGACCTCTTTTCCAACTGGTTCTCCCCAATCGGTTTCTTTGGTTTGATGTCCTTTGGGAATTTTCGCAACAAGATCCTTGAGATTATATTTCTTACGGACTTTTTGGGCCGGGGTGACGATTAAGGCGCCGTCTTTTACAAAAATATTGACGTCATCGCCTACATTTATCTGCGCATCTGAAAGCAATGCCTTTGTGATGCGAAGTCCTTGACTATTTCCCCATTTTTGAATTTTTGCAAGCATATGATCACCTCCTAATGTATATCCGAAGTATATACATAAAAAATTTAATCGTCAAGGATTTTTTCAGGCCAACGGGCTAATCAGCCGCGCGGCTTTTTGCGTCGGCTGAATTAGCGAGGTTATACCAAAGTCATTCTACATTTTTCCATGATGTTCTGCAATCCAATCATAGGCAGCATTAATACGAGATAGCAGATTATTCTTTTGTTTTATTGATAATCTATTAGTTCTCATGTGTTTGTCAGGATGATAGATTTGTACGAGTTTTCTATAAACCTCTTTAATTGTGTCAAATGAATCATTTTCATGAACTCCTAGTACATTATAAGGATTTTCCATGTCATGTTTAGATGCATTCAAATTTGTTCTGATTTTCTCCCATTCCTCAAAAGCTTTTCGCCTTATTTCTTCGGCTTCTTGACGTGCCAACCTTGCTTTTTCCCTGTCTGTCTCAGCTTCTTTTTTTAACCTTTCTGCTTTAAAATATTCAGAACGAATCTTTTCAAAATCCTCAGAAAGAGCACCATGATCTTCAAAAGAAGTTGAATTATCATCAATGTCTTTTTGATCCAGCGTGTCGTTTTCGTAATCTTCTTGTAGCTGACCGTTATTGGTTAAAGTTTTATTATAATCAAATTGATCCCATGGTTTGATTAGCCCAACGACTAGAAGTGATATCCCAGGCACCAATGCGCCAAAGATGAACCATTCTACTGGGCTTCTTCCTTTGAGTTTTGCATGCCTTGCTACTATAAACCCACTAATTGCCACCATAAATAAATAGGGAATCATGAAAAACCTCTAAATCAAATTATTGTACAGGTATAACGTTGCAAATCAGCCGCGCGAGGTACGAGCGTCGGCTGCATTTGCTTTGTTAGGCCAATTGACATCTACCTTAAATGATTGTCCCAAGGGCTGAAAACCCAACAGCTCCTGGTGTTTCAATTTGTTTCTGATTTGCTCAAAGAACCTTACCGTCTCTTCAGTATATAAGCGTTCCCCACAATACAAGCATACTTCAGCATGGACTCGTAGAGTTGCCGTATGATTTCCACCACGCAGAAGTTTTTCTACTTCCTTCTCTTTCAGTTCACCACCGCAAATTGGACATTTTTTAAATGGCATCATGATTTTTTTCTCCTTACTCGGAAATTAATCCAGCGATCGGGATCTGGGCGATAGACTGTTATGAGAACAGCCCATTGATTCTCATCATTAAAAGCCCAAACGCTGTGAACAGGATCACCGCTAAAAGTTTGGCCATAAATAAGGCAACTCGGATATGGCTTATCATCTGGATAATCTTCAATAATTGCGCCATGAAAAACCGAGAAATATATTTCATCAAATGTCAATTGATCGGATTCACCTTCTTCATCAGCATGATCGGTAATCCGTATTCTGTTGCCTTGTATAGCATTAATGATATTGTCAATTTCCATTATAGCAATTTATCTCTCTGTTGTAACCATCTCTGGCCTAACGCCGGCTGTTGAGCCGCGAGAATCGCAGGCACTGAATGAAAAAGGCGGTTTTTTTTCATTCAGTGTCGAGAATCGCAGTCGGCTCGAACGCCCTTGATAGGTGGAGCGTGAGCGGAACCTGTCAAGGACGTTCGAGGAACTCGACAGCCGGCGATAAGTTGACCGTGTGCGTAGCGTAGCGGAGCTCACGGTCAACTTATCGCAAAGCTCAGTGGCGAGCAACCGCTAAGCCATAGGCGCAGGCGGGTTGCGAGTCCACTGGAGCGCCTTGTTAGCGTAACCGTTTGTAATGATTATATTTCTTTTATACTTATTTCCTTTATTCGTCTAAAATCAGAAACATTTCTCGTAACTATAGTTGAAACACCATATGAAATGCCAATACTAGCTATTTCCACATCATGTATCCATAAACCACGAGGATTATATTTTTGAATTAATTCCTCAAAGATTTTAAATGATTTCGGGGTGGGATAAAGCACAACAATATCTCTTAATAATTCTTTTAATATCTCCAAACATTCACCTGTTGATAATCCTATCTCTACATTTCTTGTCAAGACTACTAAAAATTCAGAAATATTCTTTGATGTTGTAAAAAGTCTTACTTCTGGATCTAATAAAATATTCCATGCTCGGTTATGAAACTGAGAATCAGCATCAACTGCGTAAATAAGAACATTTGTGTCTATTAATATAGAATTACTCATATGCCATTTTTCTTATGTTTACTTTGTCAAATTTTCCTTGTAAATGAAGAGTTTTTATTCGTTTTTCCTTTTGAATGTTATTTTTTAAAATTTTAATATATTTTTCTAACTGAAATAAATATTCTTCTGGGATAGAGTCAATTTCTTTTTTTATTTTTTCTTTTAATTCCATTTATTTTACCCTTTTTTAACTTTATTAAAAAAATAGTCTAAATTATATATCCTTATACGCTAACGCCGGCTGTTGAGCCGCGAGAATCGCAGGCACTGAATGAAAAAGGCGGTTTTTTTTCATTCAGTGTCGAGAATCGCAGTCGGCTCGAACGCCCTTGATAGGTGGAGCGTGAGCGGAACCTGTCAAGGACGTTCGAGGAACTCGACAGCCGGCGATAAGTTGACCGTGTGCGTAGCGCAGCGGAGCTCACGGTCAACTTATCAGAGCAATAAGTGTAAAAAAGTACATGTTATTTTCGCATATAGGTTGCGCTTTTTTACGCATATTGTTATATTAAACAACAAAATCCGCATAAAATATATATTTAGTACACATATTACATTTATTGACCAATTTTTACACTTATTACGATATTAAAGTAAATATGATGCAGAATAAACGCAGATTCCGTCCTGATCCAAAAGCAAAATTAATGGATCAAGTCAAAGAAGTTTTACGTTACCATCATTATGCATATCGCACAGAAGTTACGTATTGTCAATGGATTGTGCGGTATATCCACTATTATGGAGGAAAGACCCATCCACGAGAAATGGGGAGACAACAAGTTGAAGCCTTTCTGTCAAACCTGGTGGGTAAAAAAAATGTGGCGGCATCCACACAGCGTCAGGCTTTAAATGCCCTGGTTTTCCTTTATAGGGAGGTTTTGGATATGCCTATTGAGGGAGAAATGATGCCTATACGCTCAAAGAAAAAGGTACATCCTCCAACGGTTTTGACGAAAGAGGAAGTTCAAGGCATGTTTTTAAAACTGAAAGGAACCCATTTGTTAATGGCAAAACTGTTGTATGGCGCCGGGTTACGCTTGATGGAATGTATTCGATTAAGGATTCAGGATGTCGATTTTGGTCAAAACAAAATTTATGTCAGAGGAGGAAAAGGAGGAAAAGACAGGCTGAGCGTGCTTCCACAAAATATTCGGGATGAATTACGTTTCCATATTGATCGAGTGATTGTGCAGCATCACGAGGATCTGGTGGAAGGATTCGGGGCGGTTTACTTGCCCCACGCACTGGACAGGAAGTATCCGAATGCGGCAAGGGAAACGGGATGGCAATATGTTTTTCCCGCAAAAAAACGATCAATTGATCCTCGGTCAGGTAGGGAAATGCGTCATCATGTTTTAGAAACAGGACTTCAAAAAGCGGTAAAACGGGCAGTGACTCAATCGGGAATTCATAAAAAAGCAGGATGTCATACCCTTCGTCATAGTTTTGCAACGCATATGTTGGAAAATGGTATAAATATCAGAGTATTGCAAACATTGATGGGTCACGCTGATGTAAAAACCACAGAAATTTATACCCATGTGATGAAAAAAGATATTGACGCGATAGAGAGTCCATTGGATCAGTGGTGATTGACAATAAAAGATGGCCTTGATCATCGTTTCGGCCAGGTAGCAAATGCTGTCAGCCCGACTGTCCATGTAAGAAATAAAAGTTTTAGGTTTTAAGTTTTAAGAAATACACCACGTAACACTTAAAACTTTGCTCACCATCATTCCTGCGAAGTTTCAAGGCGTCTGAGCCGGATCTGTGGCCGAAACGATGATCAAGGCCAAAAAGATATATTTCCCAACGGAACGTAAAAAAGGTTATTTATGAATTTTGCCGTAAGAATTTGTGCGTTCATATTTTTAGTATCTTGTTTTAACTCCGTCGGATCCGGATTATGCCGGGATGGTGTTGATATATCGGCCGCGCTCCGGGCGGAAAAAGGAACGGAAAAAATTCTTGTTATAAATTTCTCTGTTCCGAGTGACCATTATATATATGCGGATAAAATTAAAGTAGACGTGAAACAACCTCCCGATGTTCTGCTTGTGCCGGATAATATCCCCGAACCGATTAAAAAAACTGATCCGTTTTTCAACAAAATACTTTTAGTATATACGGAAAATTTTTTTGTTAGATATAAAGTCAAAAACCTGGATAATAATGAACATCTGAATATTGAAGTATCTTATCAGGGATGCGACCGGAAACTCTGCTTTATGCCGGCATCAAAAAGGTTTCAATTAACCCTGTTGAAAAAAAGCCGCTCATCGCAAGATGTTTTAAAAGACTTCAAGGCGGTAGAGCCTGACAAAAAATTAGATTGGAAAGAACTCGCCGGTTCTTTTAAAATCAGTAAAAGGCTGGTCGGGTATACTGATGCCGATGAATTTCTAAATTTTATTGATCCTGCAAAAGCAGATGCAGCCGGCAGCAGCTCCGGCCTTCTGGAACGTTTTAACCAAGGGGGTATCCAGCTTGCTCTTATTTTGATTTTGCTGGGCGGGCTGGCTTTAAACTTAACCCCTTGTGTGCTGCCGATGATTCCGGTTAATATTGCGATAATAGGTGCAGGTGCGCAGGCCGGTTCCAAAATCCGCGGTTTTTCCATAGGTCTTGTTTATGCTTGCGGGATAGCTCTTGCGTATGGAATTATCGGAGGGATTGTTGTAATAACGGGCTCCACATTCGGTGCGCTGAATTCAAATCCATGGTTTAATCTGGGAATAGCTTTAATTTTTATTATCCTTGCCCTTGCGATGTTCGATATTTTAACTATAGATTTTTCAAGGTTTCAACCTGCCGGCCGTTTAAATAAAAACAAGGGTTTTTTTATAGTATTTTTTATGGGAGGCGTGTCAGCGTTGCTTGCGGGCGCCTGTGTTGCGCCGGTTGTAATTGCGATGCTTGTTTTTGCAAGCCAGGTCTATTCGCAGGGCAATTTTATTGGTATTTTTATGCCGTTTTTTTTAGGCATAGGCATGGGCAGCCCCTGGCCGTTTGCCGGCGCGGGATTATCTTTACTGCCCAGGCCTGGAAAATGGATGCTTGTTATAAAAAAAATATTTGCTGTAATCATTCTGCTTTCAGGATTTTATTACGGCCATCTTGCCTACGGCATCTATAAAACGGCGCAGGACCCGAATAAAACATTTTATTGGCATTCAACCATCAGGATTGATTATAAAGGTTGGCATGATAATCTTGGCCGGGCTTTGGGAATTGCTAACAAAGAAAAAAAACCTTTATTAATCGATTTCTGGGCAAGCTGGTGCAAAAATTGTACGGCAATGGACAAAACGACCTTGAAGAACGAGCTGGTGAATAAAAAATTAAAACCTTTTATCAAGCTTAAATTCCGGGCTGAACGGCCGGATTCAAAAGAAATAAAAGAAGTTTTGGATTATTTTGGAGTGATGGGGCTTCCGACTTTTCTGATCCTGGAACCTATTAGGGATGTAGACTGATGGGCACGATGCATCGTGCCCCTACGCAGGTTTTGACCGATAACGCATTGAAATTATTTAAGTAAAAATCTATAATGGGCGTTCATAAATAAGGCCGACAAGGGTATCCAGATTAATCCGGTCCATTTTATTCCCTTCCTTACCTTTGGGGGTCTCGATTATTTTGGGGATATTTCGGAGCCTGTTATCGTTCATAATCAGTTCAAAAGCCTTTAATCCTATAAATCCCTTGCCGATCTGCTCGTGGCGATCGACCCTTGATCCCAGCTCTTTTTTTGAGTCATTCAGATGCATCAGATATAGTTGCTGAAGGCCTATAATTTCATCAAATATTTTAATTGTTTCATTATATACTTCCCCGGTTCTAATATCATAGCCGGCTGCAAAAATATGGCAGGTATCAAGACAGACCCCGGCTTTATTTATATTTTCAATTTTCTCTAAAATTGATGCAATCTGTTCAAAGCTATGTCCAATGCCGGAACCCTGGCCGGCAGTAGTTTCAAGCAGGAGCCGTGTGTTTAAATCAGGAATACCGGAAAAAATTTCATTTATGGAATCCGATATCTGTTCTATTCCTTTTTGTTCACCGCTTCCCATATGTGATCCCGGATGCAGTACAACATACGGAATGCCGAGGAAGGAGGATCTTATCAGCTCATCCTGAAGAGCCTTGCGTGACATGGCATGTTTTTTTTTGTCTGTGGCCGCAAGATTGATAAGGTAGGATGTATGGGAGGCTATTTGTTTGATCCCGGTTTCCGTCATGGCAAGTTTAAATAGATCAATATCATCAGGGGTTACGCGCTTTTCCTTCCAGGTTGCTGCATTTTTTGTAAAAATCTGAAGAGCGTTGCAATTAAGCTTCTCTGCTTCATAAATTGCCGTATGCAAACCTTTGGCAATGGAGAGATGCGCCCCTAAAATAGATTTTGGTACTATTATATTCATTTTTCGGTTCTTTTCCTGAACCCCAAAACAACTACATGCCCATCTCCGGTATCCTCTTCAACCAGCCTTAGGCGAAGTTTAATTGCCGAATTAGCTTCACCAGGAAAAAACAGGAATCCATAGGCAAGATTTTTCGGTTCAATAGATCTGTTTTGCAGTGATTTCACGCGCAGGTCGGTTGCAATTTTTCTTCGAGCGTCATCCGAACTGTAACCGACCATTCCACCTGCGGTGGCGCCTGCCGCGGCTCCCACGGCAGCGCCTATGCCTGCAGCCTCGGCCACATTGTCACCGGTTACTATTCCCACAGCCGCGCCTATGATAGAGCCGGCTGCTGCGCCCCACAGGCTTTTTGATGCTCCCTCTTTGACTATCTGCCCTGTTTTGGCATATTTTGTAGCTCTTTCATGGGCGATTTCACTGCTTAAAATCGGCCATAAATTGCCCTTTGCATCCTCAAGAAAAGTCTGCGCGCCATCAATTTCCAGCGCGTGGGGTCCCTGGTTATCGAATACAACCTGGACAGGAAGCATTTTTGCGCCGAGTATATCAAATCCAAAGGCATCTTTTGTTTTAACTGGATCGGTGAATGCTTCGGCAGCAATCTCAGCACCCGCAACATCTACACTATTTCCGTACGAAGCAGGAATTTTAAATGGCATTGGTTTAACTTTATAGGCCTTGGAGCAGCCCGCAGAAATAAGCAGGCTAATTGTTAAAATCGATAATAACGTATATTTTTTCATGGTTACCCCTCTAACTGTTATAAATTATTATTATTTTTTATAAATCAGCTATGACACGGAAGGGAAAAGCGCCCTGTTGGTATGGGGGAGAAACCTGGCTGCGCTGAAACGGTTCATAAAATCCTGATTAACATTGAGTTCAAGGTAAGTAATGCTGTCCCTTATGCTATAAATCTCATCAATATGCTCGCATGAAGTAAGCGCCATAGAAGCGCCACCAAGGGAACTATTGCCGAGAGTCTGATAAGTATCTATGGGCAGATCTGGAAGCATGCCGATAGATATTGCAGATCCGGGATCTATAAAAGAACCGAATGTTCCTGCAACATAAAACTTCGAAAGTTCATTCAAAAGAATACCGACTGATAATGTAATCGTCTCCAGGATTGTGTACATGGCAGCCTTGGACCTGATCAAACTGTCAAGGTCAACCTGACTTATTGTAAGATCCTCGCCTGTGGCCGACTCTGCTTCAGGCACCACAACAAGATGCTTTTCGTGCCAAGATAAATCCGAATCGTTGGGATAAGACACAAGGTCTTTGAAACTCGATATTGTTACCAAGTGGGTGCTCGGGAAACGGTTTGTTTCCTTCATCTCTGCAGGGCTTGCTCTGGCATTGATGTTAAGATAGTCCCACCTGACTAAAGACTAACCAGCAGGTCAGTAGCGAAGTCCACAGGTAAACCCGGTAACGGGAGTCTGGAGCTGGACGGAGCAAGATTGCAGGCTCTGTATTGAGCCCCGAAAAATGTATGGTTGTGGTCATTGTGATAATCCTGCTTGCAGGAAAAAGCCGACGCTTTGGAGACAGCGGAAGGCAGCAGTCCTGAATATGCTAAGGCAAGTATTCAGGACACCACCGGGGTCTTAGACCAGGGCATGTACTCAAAGGGGTAGCTCGGGAACTTGGGAGACCCGGATGTTTCCTTGGGTAAAAAGAACGGTAACAGGAAATCCAGCGCAAGCGAAATCCCGGCGTTGCATAGGAATGTCCCGCCTTGCAACGAGTCTGCCATTGGCAGAAACACAAACATTAAAAGATGGGCGATACAAGGTATCAGGGGAGGATAGCGAAGAGCGAACGAACCTGAGATAAACATTCGGAAGTCTTAGCAGATCATAGTACCGATGATTAAGAATTGAACTATCTTGATCGGAAAGGTGGGGAAGTGATGCCCAAGCGACCCACTGCAGGGAAGGTGAAGCAGGGTATAACGTTTTTTTGGCAGGAATTATGGGAGATACACAGATGTCACAAACCATATCAACAAAAAGCCGAGAAATTGCAAGAACGGTCGCTTGCAATTCCAGACCGATAGAATGGGGACAACCACCGGTGTTAACAGGTGGGTCATCCCTTATCAAAATCGAGCTGCTTGCTCAAAGTAATCCTGAACTGGTATTTACATCAGTAGTCCATCGGATAGACTTTGATTTACTGAAACAATCCTTTCGTAAAATTCGGAAAAGCAAATCTGCAGGAGTGGACAAGGTTACGGCAAAGGAGTATGCCGAAAATCTTGATCAAAACCTCTATAATCTGTATGAACGACTGCGGAGAGGACAGTACGTTGCGTCTCCTGTAAAGCGTATCTGGATAGACAAGGAAGGAGGGAAAAAGCGTCCAATTGGCATACCTGTACTTGAGGATAAAATTGTCCAGAAAGCAGCAGCAGCCATATTGAATGTCATATTTGACAGGAATTTTTACAATTTTTCCCATGCATTCAGAAAAGGTCGGAGCCAACACATGGCAATCAAAGATTTACGTGAGCAATGCTTGAAGCAGAATATCAGCTGGATAGTAAGCGCAGATATTACAGGACTATTTGACAATATTAATCACGAGTTACTTAAAGACATGATACGTCGGAGAGTAAGTGACGGCGGAATGATTCGCCTGATAGGGAAGTGGTTGAATGCAGGCGTAATGGAGGAAGGCAACCTGACGTACTCTGAAACGGGCACTCCACAGGGAGGAGTAATTTCCCCTGTGCTCAGTAATATCTTTCTTCATTATGTTTTAGATGACTGGTACGTGAAAGAAGTGATCCCCCGGATGAAAGGGAGATGCTCCATCATACGCTGGGCGGATGATTTCATCCTCGGGTTCGAGTATGAAAAAGACGCATTGCGTGTCATGGATGTATTACCCAGGCGGTTCGAACAGTTCGAGCTGTCACTTCACCCGGAAAAGACAAAACTGATTCGATTTTCCAAACGCATTAGCGGAAAGGGAAACGGGACGTTTGATTTTTTAGGGTTTACATTTTACTGGTCAAAATCATTAAAAGGGTACATGGTAATAAAGAAAAAGACGGCAAGAAAGCGTTCAAGCCGTTTTATGAAGAGAATATGGATATGGTGCAAGGATAACCGTCATAAGCCAATGGCCGAGCAGTATGAGATTCTTTGCAGTAAACTGCGAGGTTTTTACCAGTACTTTGGAGTAATAAGTAACTACAAAGTGCTGGAAGTTGTGTTTGAATATACTGAGAAAGCATGGCGTCGATGGTTAAGCCGAAGAAGTCACAAGGGCGAAGTAATGTTCGAGGACTTGCGCACAACATACCCACTGCCATTACCCAGAATAGTCCATAATATTTGATGCCGTAAGGGCTGCAAAGTTATACGCCAAACGGGGTGTCGCCTGTTTGGTTGATAATCCGGTAAAAAGGATTTGAACCGAGGAACCGTATGAGGGAAATCTTCACGTACGGGTCTGTAGGGGGGGCGTCGGGTAACCGATGCTCCTACCTGGAATCCCATCGATCTCCCTAATTTTATTATTACACATGTCCGATACGAATCGTCCCCTGATATCGATCATTTTGGAAAGAAAAAGATGGGCCGCAAGATCGATAAGCCCGGAGCCGCAAATTCCCCGGGGAGTATTATTCTCAATTGTATGTATGTGGAATATGGATGAATCGGGCTCTATGGAAATCCGGTCTATTACTCCGGGGCCGGCCATCATCCCCATTTTTGTCACTCCTCCTTCAAGAGCCGGCCCTGCTGCTCCGGCGCAGGCCATCAGCCAGTTTCTGTTTCCCAGCACAACTTCGGCGTTTGTCCCCACATCGACAAGAATTGCCGTATCATTACTCTTGTTTAAGCCTGAAAAAAGAATCCCGGCAATTAAATCTCCTCCAAAATAGCTGCCTATATTCGGAAAAATAAGGACCCGGGCAAGGGGATTAACCTTGATCCCAAGTGTCGAGGCTTTTTCAACATCAGGGCTGTTTACTACCGGAATATAAGGCTCACGTATTATCCACCTGGGATTAATGCCCATGAAAAGATGGGTCATGGCAGTATTTCCTGCGACAGACAATAAATAAATATCAGCGGGCCTGGGGCCGCAAAGGTCGCACAGATTTTCTATTTCCTTATTCAAACCGTCAATAATCAGCCTGTTTATTTTCTCAAGGCCTCCTTCCTGGTCCGTAAAATGTATCCTGGCCAATATGTCCGGCCCCACTGATATTTGCGGATTATCAAAAGAAGTCTCGCCAAGAGTTTTATTCGAGACAAGATCAATGAGCCGTAACACCACTCTGGTTGTGCCCAAATCAACGGCAAGCCCGGCAATTATTGTATTATCATCACACCCGGCAGCGTCCAAAAGAAGCCAGCGTCCGTGTTGCTTAAAAAGAATACACCTGATCTTATACCCGGATTCTCTAAGGATTTGAGGCAGCCTTTTTAAAAGATCAAACTCAATATCAATCGATTCAGCGCCAAGCTCTTTTTTTAAAGCGCCGGCAAGCCGGTCTGCATCCGCAGTATTATCCTGCAGGGTTGGAGGCGTTAATTCTATATTTCTGACCCATCCGCCGTTTTTACCTTCATCCATTCGTTAGCTACTCTCCATTGCTGCCAGAATATCAGTTACTACGTCCCCAGCCTTTCCCTTGACCAGATAATCGCTGACCCTGCTTGTCAATGGCGTCCTTTCCGGGTTTATTTCTATAACCTTGGCGCCGTTTTCTTTTGCAATTACAGGTATATATGATGCGGGCTGCACCAATGCTGATGTCCCTATCACCAGCATCACATCGCACCGGGCAGCCGCCTGTTGAGAGCGTGCAAGATAATCGGGGGGTATCATTTCGCCAAAAAAAACACATTCAGGCCTGAACATGCCGCCACATTTACATTTTGGAGGAATCCGGGACAGATCCACCTTACCGGTTTCGCACCTGTTGCCGCATTTCATACACTTCTGCCACGCAAAATTGCCATGAAATTCAATCACATCAGTATTGCCGGCCATCTGGTGAAGCCCATCTACATTCTGGGTGATAATAGTCTTCAGTTTATTCATTTTTTCAAGTTTTGCCAGGCCGAGGTGGGCTGCATTAGGCTTTGCTTTGTCTATAATTTCTTTCATATCCTTTAGCAGAACATCCCAAACCTTAACAGGATCCCGCATAAATGTATCTATATGGGCAAACTCCATGGGATCGATTTTCTCCCATATTCCACCCTTTCCCCTGAATGGAGGAATGCCGCTCTCAACTGAAATCCCGGCCCCGGTGAGGGCTGCGACATTACCGGCATTTCCTATATCATCCGCCGCTCTTTTAACCAGTTTATCCATAATATTTTCTCTTTTTCAAAGGTCTACAACTCAAAGGTCATATCACAACCCACGGCAAAACATTCGAGAGTGCTTCCTTTTTCCGAAATATGCATCCTGCATATATCAACAATCTCATCAATTTCCTGATCTGTTCTATCCTGATTATGATGAAACAGACCTAGCTTTTTTACCCCGGCCTCTATTGCCAGTTCGACCGCCTCCATATATATGGAATGGCCCCAAAGGATTCTGCTTTCATATTCATCTGCTGTATATTCAGCGTCATGAAAAAGAAGATCAGCAGATGATACGAATCCGCAATATTCATCATAGGAGGCTCCACCGGGGTGGATATAGCCTAGTTCATTATCAGTAAGAAAAACAAAAGCCTTTCCATCTTCAATAAACTTGTATCCTATTCCTTTGTTGGGGTGACTTAAAGGTATGGGAACCACTGTAATCGATCCTATCTGAAATTTATCCGGGTGGCCATTTTTATATAAAAATCTGGCCTTCAATTCTGAATATCTTACAGGAAAATTGGGAGGAGTCATTACTTTTGAGATCATATTTTCCATAAATTTTTTGGGAAAGGGAGACCTGTGCATATGAATTTCGGTTCTATCATCATAGAGTGGTTTAAAAAAAGGAAACCCCATCAGGTGATCCCAATGAGCATGGGTGATGATAAAGTTATACTTATAACGTCCTTCCGCGCTTAGGCTGTTGCCAAGCCTTCGAATTCCGGTTCCGGCATCGATAATAATGATATCATCGCTTTTAGTTCTTATCTCTATACAGGTTGTGTCGCCCCCGTATTTCATAAACTCGTTACCGGAAACAGGGATTGACCCCCTGGAACCCCAGCATTTGATAAGCATTCACCAACCCTTTAAAATTATACGCTTATTTCTCCCAAATAAGTATGCCAGACACCTTCCCGTTCCCATTTTTTAATAATCTTAACAGGATATTGTGACAATATGGAGAGTACATTTAAGGCCTGACTCCGTAACAGACCAGAGATAATAAACATTTTTTTATTCAAAAACTCTTCAGAATAGATAAGGCGCTTCATGACATCATAATGAATATTAGCAATCACCAGATCAGCGGGACAAAAAATCAAATCCTCGGCTCTGCCGTGCACAGCCAACAGTCTGTCTTCAAATCCGTTTAACTCTATATTTTTCCTTGCAGTCTTTACGGCCAGCAAATTAAAATCAACGGCCAGGACCTTACTGCATCCCAAACCCGCTGCGGCAAGCGCAAGCAGACCTGTGCCGGTACCTAGGTCGATTACGGATTTTACGTCTTTCCTGTAAAATACAATTTCAAGCGCCTCAAGGCAATCATTTGTTGTGGGATGGGTTCCTGTGCCGAAAACAATACCCGGATCGAGTATGATCTTTTTATCCTTGAGAGACCTTTCAGATTCAGTGTGCCAGGGAGGCTCTATCAGGAAACCTCCCGCCCGGAAGGGAGCAACTGCTCCTCCCTGCCACTCATCATAAGTCATATTATATTTATCTATAAGGGTCAAGGAAGGGTGCTTTTTCAGTAGTTCCTCCACCTCTGCATGGGAAGGCCTGGAAAAAAAGAGAAAGGAAAAACCATCCTCTTCCCAGTTGCCGATAAATCCACTGAAGGAAATATCTGTGCCATGTTCCATGCAGCCCTCAAGATAATATATATAAAGGTCTTTATATGGCTTGTGCATTTATTCGTAAAAATTGTCCAATTAAATTATATTATCAAATATTGCAAAAGCAGCCTTTATCGCCCGATTATCATCAGAAATCTCAATTGTAGGCCGCCCGTTCAGGTCATATTCATAAATCGTTTTATCTTCCGGGATTGTACCGGCAAGTTCCAAGTCTGCTTTATCCAACATTTCCAGCACAGTACCGGAGAGTTCCTCTTTGACCTGATTTACAATAAGATATGTTTTACCAACCCCGATGCTCAAATTTTTTGCAAGGTCATTTATTCTTACGGCTGCCAGGATGCCACGCCGGGAAGTATCAGAAACAATAAGAAGTATGTCAACATTTTTAGTTGTCAGGCGGCTTATATGCTCCATACCGGCCTCATTGTCCATCACAAGATAAGGGTAATTATCCGTCAGACGTTCAATAAAACCGGTCAGCAAAGTGTTTGCCGCACAATAACATCCCTGACCCTCAGGCTGTCCCATTACAATTAAATCATAATCCGGGGTTTCTACCACAGCCTGTTCCAGTTTCATCGACATAAATACATCCTTGGTTATTCCGCCCGGCACTACCCCTTTTTTCATCTCTTCCCGGGCATTTCCTATAGTTTCAGTTACTTCAAGCCCCAGTACCTCATTAAGATTTGCATTACTGTCGGCATCTACGGCTATAATCGGAGTCTTTTCCTTATTTACCAAATATTTAATAAGCATACCAGCCACGGTGGTTTTCCCGGTGCCACCCTTGCCGGCCAAAGCAATGGAATATGTCATTGTATTTTCTTCCCTTCCATGTATTATATAAAAATTTCAGATAATTAATTTTTTTCATTTAATCAATACAAAGTAGCAGGCAGGGGCAAACCATTACCACTACAATGTTGCAAAATATTTATAATAATATACAGAAGCCTTTCTTTCAAGTATAAAACCGAAAAGGACTGGTAAATGCATTTGAAAAATATAAATTTTAATTTGTTTTATATGACAATTTAAAATACAAAATGGTATGTTTTAAAAAATTACAAATACAGATAATTTATATTGACATCGGTAGTTATGCCGTTTATTGTAATTTGATTTATAAAATCAGGAGTGAGACACTTTGAAAAAATATACATACAGCGCAAAAACAAAAGACAATCAGAACAAGTGGCTTGTGGTAGATGCGGATGGGGCCATCCTTGGAAGACTGGCTTCTAATGTAGCCTCCCGTCTGAGAGGCAAGCATAATCCCCTGTTTACTCCGCATGTTGATATGGGGGATTCAGTTATAGTGATTAATGCCGGGAAGATACGGCTTACCGGTAGAAAATTAAAGCAAAAGCAATATTATAGACATTCAGGCTACATTGGTGGACTCAAATCTATTTCTGCTGAAAAACTGCTTGAGAAAAGACCTGAAGATCTTATCCGTTTTGCTGTAAAGGGAATGCTTCCCAAGAACAGGCTCGGGTCAAAACTCTTTAAAAAGTTGAAGGTATATGCGGGAAATAGTCATCCCCATGACGCCCAGCAGCCTGAAGCCTTAGAATTATAGATTTTCAGATAATTAATTGCACAAGGCCGGAGGGAGGAAGGCGTATTGTAATATTCCGACGACCGATAACGCAGTGAAATTATTTATGTGACAATCTATATAATAATATTTATAACCAAGACACTAACGGACAATTAAATGGAACAAGAAAATACTTATTACGCAACAGGAAGACGGAAAAAAGCTATTGCCAGAACCTGGCTGAAATCAGGGACAGGCAACATTACAATTAACAAACGATCGGCAGACAATTATTTTTCAGTTAAATCTCTTATGGATATTATGGCTGAGCCCTTAGTCTTAACTGATAACTTAAGTAAATATGATGTAGTAGTAACAGTCAAGGGGGGCGGAAGTACGGGTCAGGCCGGAGCTATAAGGCACGGTATAACCAGGGCGCTTATGCTCGTCGACCCCGACCTTAGGACAGCACTTAAAAAAGCCGGCTTTGTAAGACGCGACTCCAGGGTTAAAGAAAGAAAGAAATACGGCCAAAAAGGGGCACGCGCGCGCTTCCAGTTCTCAAAACGGTAAATATTTTTTATTCAAACAGGCTGGACCTCTTCCCGCCTGTTTGAATAATTTTCAATTATGAACTGCTTTGCCTATCTATTAACAGTCCTTGCCATACAGACCATTTCAAACCTGTCAAAAGCCGGAACAAAACTTCATGGTCAAGAGAATATCCCCCACGGCTCAATAATATATGTTACAAATCATTCCACTATGATGGAAACCCCTTTCCTGCCATATAACATTTTTAGGGTTACAGGTATTCCCATATGGTCTTTGGCTGATAATAGACTTTTTCAAGGGGCCTTCCCGGAGCTTATCCGGAAAAAGTGGGCACAGTCTCGACCATGGATCCTGACAGGGATCTTTTAATCGTAAAGGCCCTTCTCACCGGTGAGGCGGACTGGATTATTTATCCTGAAGGCCGGATGGTTAAAAATAAAAAAATTTTACAAAAGGCAGTTTCATGGTCTCATATGCCGGAAAAAAGCATAAACTCCATTCCGGTGCCGCAACACTTGCTCTCCGAACAGAATTTTATAGACAGAGGCTCAGGGCTATGGTAAAAACCAAACCTGGGGAAGCAAAGCGTATCATGGATCTTTTTGGAATAGATTCGATAGAATATGTTTTAAAAAGAGATACATACATTGTTCCTGTCAACATAACCTATTATCCTGTAAGAGCCATGGCAAACATATTAAGCAAATTGGCCGGCTATCTACTGGAGGAGATAGAGGAACGTCTGCTGGAAGAGATAATGATCGAAGGAACGATGCTTTTTTCGGGTGTAGATGTAGATATTAGATTCGGAGAACCTCTAAAAATAAACCGGTTTATGGAACATCCTAAAATTCAGCAGGATATCTCTGCCAAGATAAAAATCAATTTTGACGATGATCTACCTTCAAAAAGTATTATGCAGAAAGCAGCTGGGGAAGGCATATTATAATACTCCGACGACCGATAACGCACCCAAAATTTTTATATTAAAGTCGGCATCCTTCATTTGTCGTTGACACTTTTGAAACAACAATGGGACACAGATGCACACAGATAAACACAGATAGGTTTATTTGTTAAAAAAAGTGTAAAATACTTTTGAAGTGATATGAAGGATGCCTTAAAGTCTATATAAAACAACTTCTGACTGTCTGCAGAATATTATAATATTCGCATATAATAGCAGAAAAATTAACAGTATCTTTTTCTTCCACCTGTCCCGCGGCGCATTCTTCAACCAGGCCATATGAAATCAGGGAGTACAATATTCTATAGACTGAATATTTATCAAAACCGCTTTTTTTTATTATTCCTTCAACAGAGCATGTTCCGTCGACAAATGAGAGCATCCGCCATTCATTTAATTGAAGTATTATACCTTCATTATCCAGTATTTTTTCAGTTATATTAAAGACCATTTTTTCGTTATTGATCTTTTTTTTAAAAATTGACATTTCATCTATGCGACGCGCTGCTTCAAGGATTATGTTCATTGTGTTGAACGGAGCAACAATCATTTCGTCAAAATTATGCGCCTGGTCTTTATATTCAAAATTACCTTCATTCCACAGGAAGATGTTATAAAGAATCTCTTCCACCTGCTTGTTGCTGAATTGTTTTAGAATATCGGTGGTAATATGTTTTTTTATTACAAGAAATTTGCCGATGGCAAGGTTTTGCTTTTTGCTTTCAGCAATTGCATCCATCAGCTGCTTATAGGTTATGATTCCTTCATTAACCATAAGAGTTCCTAAGCGGAATTCTTTTTGTGAACTTGTGGCGTATATAATGGAGCCATCCTTAATAATAATTTTGACTTCATTCTTTTCATTTGTTATTTTAAGAATTCCAGTCTTCTGATCATTGCATAGAAGTTGCAATAAGTCTGCAAGGTCGATAGTATTAATATTGCCTGTGAGTGACATTTTACTCCATTTAAATTGTTTATAATTTTTTGTATATCCCATTATAATTCTTGTCAATTATTTTACAGCATATGAAACAGGGTAATGCTATAAAAATAGAAAAAATACAACAAATCCTTCAAAAACGGGGGATCGGTGTTGAAAAGTTTGAACATGGAATAAGGCTCTCCCTTGAGCATGCAAAAACACCGAATGTTGCTGCCGATTTTTATATTACAAACCCCGAAATTGATATTAAAAAGTTGTTCAAGAGTCTGTCCGTCGGCAGTCATAAACACGAAACAGCACAAACCGCTATGTTCGGATGCACCAGCGACACTCATGCCTGCTATGCAATGATTACATTAAAAAAAAATACTGGAGTTTACCATATTCACCACAAGGGCGCAAAAGCGGTTATTGAAGAGCTTCAGGGAGTCGACTCCAAAATGTTCAGGCAGGCTATGGACCAGCTTGGGCTTCCAAGATCCGGGAAGGTAAGGCTTGCGTTAACAAGAATTTTCAGAGATGCAATGGATGCTGATGAGCTTATGGCAACAATTGCAGATGAGGCGGACAGAATAGTAAAAGCAGGCGAGCAGGATATCATCAGGGATTTGCGTAAGGTCGGTCAGGTGACCTTTATTACAAATATTCTTCATATATTGTGGGAGACGATAGTATTAAAGCATATCAAGTCACCTGATAAATTTCTAACCTGATTTTTTGGCCACTATAGAGCTTCACATAATTCATTTCACAAGGCCAGAGGTGGTAGGGGTTCAAAATCTTGAACCCCTACTCCGACGACCGATAACGCAGTGAAATTATTTATGTGAAGCTCTATACCTTACCGCACGTACGGATCCGCAGTCCCGCGAATCTCTCTCCTCCTTTTCCCACATAACTTCATTTTTAGAAGTTACAATGTCAACCACTTTGCTCCAGCCGTCAGCATAGCGTGAATAATTTTTTGATGTCCAGTACCATTCAGATTCACCTTGAGGAAAAAAAGGCTTTTGCTTATAGAGCTGAGCCAGTTCAACGACAGTCGGCAGGCGCCAGTCGTTATATCCGCCTGTCTTTAAATTATTAGTATATTCTATTGCAGAGTCGTAGTCTAGACAATCATCCGTATCGAGCAGGGAATCAGCCACGCACCATGTCAGGCCGGTCTTTATGTCCCTTACAGTATCATTACTGTTGAGAATAAAACGGTTGCCGGATTTTTTAATTAACCTTATCAGACGTTCTTTTTTAGCGGCAGTTTTTGCCATTAATTCCTTTTTGTCCAGATTGGCCAGTTCCACCTTTATCTTATCATTTATGTAAGAATCGGGATAAGCATTTAAATAATCAATAAAAATTTGTCTTCCGGCCTGGTAATCCCCCCCTTTAGCATTTACTTTTTGCAGCATCCGGGCGAAAGTTTCTTTTTCCCATAAGCGGGTGCGTAGAATATCCTGTTGTTCTTTAATTTCTACAGCACGTTGATGCCCATTATATATTTTAATAAAGTCATCGCATGAGAGCACTCCTTTTTCCCAGTCCTCATTTTTTGCACATTTCTCAATCTCCTTAAGCAGAGTCAGGTAATATTCCTCGCGTATGTTCGATAGGATTTTTTTTGCATTTTTGATATTTTTACCTTTTGGATGTTCCTTTAAATATGCGGAATATGCCAATGCTCTTACCTGCACCAGCTTGCCGTGTAACCTGTCCAGTTCTTTGTAATCAATATCATCAAGCAGCACCGATAATTCCTCGATTTTTTTTTTAATTTTATCCGCGTAAAGGCTTTTCGGATATCTCCTTATAAACTCCTTGTAAATTGCCAGAGCATTTTGATATTTTTTTTCCGCCAATAATTTATCCGCATCGGCAGTGAACTCTTTTGCTTTCAGCTCATCTATGGCAAGGCGCAACTTTTCCAGCCGTTTTACAGCATCAATAGTACGGTCGCTCTCTTTATGTGTGCTGATATAATTATTGAATACCCGCACCTTTTTTTGCAGATCATTATCATTTTCTATACCAGCAAGCACCTGCTGATATTCTTTTTTCAGCTTGCTTTCATTTTTTATATGTAAATATATTCCAGTGCCGGCGCCTATAAACAGCAATGCAGCAATGACTACAGCATACAGAACCCAGCCCGGCCTTTTTGCTTTAGTCTCAATTTTCCATTTTTTTTTCCTGGAGTAATCTCTAATATACTTGTGAGCTTCATTTCTGTTCATGCCTAATTTGACGGCGGAATCGACCAGAGCATTATAATATTCCGTTCTTATTGTACCATCCATCCCCGCCACATCAATATCTGAATCCAGACCTTTAAGAAGAGAGCGGGCATTGGTCATGTCATACGAGTTGCGGGTGTTTTCAGTCTTGAAAATCGTTCGACAATGCCCTGCCAAGGCTATTCCGGCTGTGCCAAGAGCGTCTTTTTTACCTCTTTTGTGTAATTCGGACTCTCTTTTTTTTGATTTTTCTTGCAAGGATTCCAGACTGGAGTCCGAAGGAAGATCAAGGAATTGATAAAGAGATGATTTTCCTACGATTTTAAGATTATCAGTTATAATTTTTTCTATAGCTTTATCTAAAGGTTTGGGCTTTTTTGCTGATTTTTGTAAGCTTTTTTTGATGGGGCAGGTTACTCTCTTGCGGATCTCTTTGGCGCTTACAGAGTGAATTTTCGCAAGCTCTAACAGCTCGTCTTTAGTTATGTATCCTTTAGCGGAGCGTAACTTAACCTGCTTGTTTATCTCCGCATTTTTTGCATCTTCCCTTTGCTTTACCCTTTTTCTGATTTCATTGTCTTTAACAGAATGGCGTTTGGCCAGATTAAAAATTTCTTCGTCGGTTATGAAACCCTTGCTCATACAGATGGCAATATGCCTGTCTATCACCAAAAATTTTTCGCCGGCTTTTTTTGAAAGGATTGTTGCCGCATTTGAGGCTTCGGTTTTCCGCAGCTCCGGATCACCCATGATCCTGCGGATTTCAGGAAGCAGGCCGATATACTGTTTAGCTTTTAAGCCCTTGGTGGGATGATTGCGGGAGCGGCTCCATTCAGCCTGCTTTTGCTTAATCGCCAGCTCAATTATTTTTTGCTCCTCTTCAGGGGGATCGATTGACAAATCGAGCAGTATATAGAAATTTTTTCTTCCCATTATAGGCCATTTTTAGTGAACAAACAGATTATTGCACCTTGCCTTGGCTTCTTCAAGTTCCTCTCCATTTATTACAGCGCATGTATTCAGGGTAACATCCACACATCGAGATTTGTAAGTTTCTACAGCATTAATTTGCAGACAGCCATCCATATCCAGATTAAAAGTGATTTCAACTGGGAGATCGGCCGGAAGACCGTCAGGTAGATCGAGGACAGCGGTTCCGATCTCTATTGCATATTGCGGAGGAAGAGTCTTTTCACTGGTTTCATTCTCCATGATCCGGATCAGGACTGTCTCCTGATCAGCGATCCCTGTAAAAAAGGCCTTTTTGGTGTTTACAGGTACAGATGTGTTTCGTGTAATGAGATTAAATACAAGCTCTTCGTTCTGCCTGTTTCTTACTATAACTCCAAAGCTCTTGCTAGTGACGTTTTTAACCTTTACGGCAGACCGCTCAACCGCGGCAAGAGTATATCCTGTTTCACCTGCAACCTGCCGGGCAGCTTCCTGGATCTGCGCAGGAGTCACATCAACCGCGTCTGTCAGTTCAATAAGGTCATCAAATGGCTTTATTTTTTTACCTGTATTTTCGGAAATTTTTTTAATCAGGCCATCATTAAGAACAAGTTTACATCCATATATTGCAGCGCCTTTTGCTATGGATTCATCAGGATCGAAGGACTTGGGCTCCATGGAGAACTCTTCCTTAATACGTTTCATTATCAGCGGCATGCGTGTGGCTCCGCCTACCAGTATGATTTCATCGAATTTATCATAACCTTTTTTTCTTGCCTCTTCCAGCATATCATGGATAAAAGCGATCGTTCTTTCAAGTAGATCCGTTGTAATCTCTTCAAACTTTTTTCGTTCCAGTTCAACCTTAACTCTTTCTCCCCCGTGAGTGATGGCAATCGGGGTCTTCTCCCTCTGGGAGAGGACTTTTTTTGCTTTTTCAGCCGAAAGCTGCAGTTCCTGGCAGGTGTCGGGATCATCGAGAATATCCTCTTCAATTCCTGTCTTATTCTTAAATTTTTCAACAAGGTATGATACAATTCTATCGTCCCAGTCTTTTCCTCCCAGGTTATGATCTCCTCCTGTGCATATTACTTCGATTGCATCGGGTTTAATCTCTATCATTGTTATATCAAATGTCCCGCCTCCTAGATCGTAAACAAGTACGGTTTTTCTTTCGGATGATTCGACAGTTCCATATGCAATGGCGGCGGCGGTCGGTTCATTTATAATTTGGCGCACATTATATCCTGCTATCTCACCGGCTTTTTTAGTTGCCTCACGTTCATTAATCCCGAAATATGCAGGACATGTGATTACCACGTCGGTAATCTTTTCACCCAGGTTCTGTTCCGCATCCTGGACTACTTTTCTTATAATATAACTCGAAATTTCCTCGGCCCTGTACATCTTTGAATCATACTCGAAGAGAAAATTAGGCTCACCCATGGACCGTTTTACAAAACTAACCACCTCATCAGGATAAATTTTTGAGCTTTCTTTTGCCACATCACCGACAACTATGTTGCCTTCATCAAAGAAAACCACTGAAGGGGTAAGATGCTGGTTTTCAACATTAGGCAGAATAACAGGTTTTCCGTATTCATCCACATAAGCTATAGACGAATATGTGGTGCCTAAATCTATGCCAAAAACTTTTTTCATCTTCTCACTCATCGCGGATCTCCATTTTAAGAATTTTTGTATGTTAAAATTTGAACCATTTCCGGGCGGATTACCTTATCGTCGCATTCATAGCCGTGAGATATGGTGGCTGTTACCATTTTATCTTTTGATTTATCTGTTGTTGCTGTTTTTTTTACTATTTTTTGCCTGGCGGGGTCGATAACCTCATTGTTGCAGGTAAAAGTATTTACACCTTGCAATAAAAAAACATCTTCTATATCTGAAGGGATGCTTTCAATAAAATCAAGCAGTTTCCCGAACTCCGAATCGGAAGGTTCTTTATCTTTATGATACGCTAAAAATTTTCTGATCCCATCGACAACTTTTATCATATCCAGGATGATGGCCATTGACTGCTTTTTTATAATATCATTTTTGTATTGCTGGAGTTCATGATGAAGATCATCTATTATTTTTTCCTTATGAGCATCATATTTCAGTTTGCTTGTAAACTCATTGGATAACTGTTCTATCTGCTTTTCAAGACTCTCCAGTTTTAGGATTGTGAGGTCAATCCCGTCATCTTCAATAATATCAGCAGCATCTTCAAGTTGATTCTCTTCACCGACAAATGCGCCGAAATCCGGTTGATCAAAGTCCCTTTCAACTTTTGCTGCAATCGCTTTAAAATCGTTATGAGCAGGCTGGAAAATTTCAGTAAGTTCCAGGATTTCTCCGGAGTCCTCCGAAGGTATGGCCTGTGTTTGTTCTTTTTCAAAAAAAACGGGGTCATTTAGATGATTTTCAATCATTGTAATTTACCACCCTCCAAGTAATTTTTTTCGTATTCCTTGATCTCTTTCAACAAAATATCAACTAATCTATCCTCCGGGATTTTTTTAACAACCTTACCTTTTTTGAATAGAATGCCTGCGCCTTTCCCTCCGGCAATACCTATATCCGCTTCCCTGGCTTCTCCCGGCCCGTTTACTATGCATCCCATGATCGCAATCTTTAAAGGCATTGATGATGTTAAAAGCGCCTTCTCTACCTGTTTCGCAATATTAAAGAGATCGATTTTGCATCTTCCGCAAGTCGGGCACGAAATTATTTCCGGTCCGTGTTTTCGCATTCCAAGGGCTTTCAGAATCTCAAAACCGGTTCTAATCTCTTCCACAGGATCCCTGGTCAATGATACGCGTATGGTGTCACCAATACCTTCTGCAAGAAGCATGCCTATGCCAACGGACGATTTGACTATCCCGGGGAAAAGCCCTCCGGCCTCTGTTACGCCGACATGAAGAGGAATATCTGTATGGCAGGAAAGCAGCCTGTATGCATCCAGTGTCCTTGGTATATCAGACGCTTTTAAGGAAAGCTTGATTTCATGAAAACCGAGCGAATCCAACAGGTCAACGTGCCTCAAGGCGCTTTCAACCATTGCTTCGGCCGTTACACCGCCATGTTTTTCCAAAAATTCCTTTTCCAGGGAACCGGCATTCACACCGATTCTTATGGGGATATTAAAATTTTTCGCGGCATCTGTAACTGCTTTGACCTTTTTTCTGCCTCCAATGTTCCCCGGGTTTATCCTGAGAGCATCAGCGCCTGATTCTGCTGCGGCAACAGCCAGGCGATAATCAAAGTGTATATCTGCTATCAAAGGGATGGAAATCTCTTTTTTGATCTTTACGATAGCTGTTGCAGCCTCCATATCAGGAACCGCCACACGTATGATTTCACAACCGGCTTCTTCCAGGCGTTTGATCTGCGAAACAGTTGCCTGGACATCCTCTGTGGGTGTATTGGTCATGGACTGAACCGCAACGGGCGCAAAGCCCCCGATCTTTACCTTGCCCACATAAATCTCTTTTGTCTTTTTACGCTTTATTAAAAAAGGAGTCATAATTTTGATTATGGTTTGCGGGTTGTGGATTATATATTGAAGGTTGCTTGCAGATTATAGTATTTCAATGTCAATTAATTGACAATTTTATCCATAACTGTTCCCGGACGGGCTATCTTTTATCAAAATGAGAAAATTGCATCGTAAAAGTTCCTCGGCCCTGGGTGGCGGATCTTAATGATGTTGAAAACCCGAACATTTTAGCAAGTGAAACAGAGGCCTTTATGGCCTGTGATCCGATCTGATGTTCAACCGATTCTATCTGGCCGTTTCGTGAATTAAGGTCGCCAATAACATCTCCGGTAAAGGATTCAGGCACAAAGACCTCAACACTCATTACGGGGTCAAGTAGAAACGCTCTTCCGTCTTGCAGGGCCTTCTTGACGGCCATGGAGGCACAAACATTATATGCAAGTTCCGTACCCATAGATTCTTTGTAAGAACCTCCAGTGAGTACTGCCTCAACATCGACCACAGGATAACCCATTAATGCTCCGCTATCCAGGGCTTCCATTACACCTTTTTTTATGGCCGGCAGGAAAATTTTCGGTATTTTATCTTCGGGCAGCTCTGATATGAATATAGTCTCACTTCCTCTTGGTAATGGCTTAAGCCTTATTGTGACCTCGCCGAAATGGTGCCGGCCGGCAACCTCCTTATCGAAAACCGCTGAGGCTTTAACTTCCCGCTCTATCGACTCCCTGTAAACCACTTGTGGTTTGCCGACATTAACAGATGTTTTAAATTCACGCTGCATACGGCTTATTATTACTTCCAGGTGAAGTTCACCCATTCCGGACAGAATAATTTGGCCGGTATCCTCATCTTTTTTGCATCTTAAGGTTGGATCTTCGGCGATAAATTTTTCTATCACATCGTCAATTTTCTCTTGATCCGCATGGGTTTTTGGTTCAACTGCAATAGAAATGACAGGTTCGTAAAAATCTATTTTTTCCAGGAGAACAGGGTGTTCTTCGGAACATAGGGTCTCCCCGGTGGAAGATTCCTTTAATCCCACAATCCCGACTATGCTGCCTGCACCCGCCCTATCTATCCTTTCTTTTTTGTTCGCATGCATTCTGAGAATCCTGGTAAGCTTCTCTTTTTTTTGGCGAACCGGATTGTAAAGATCCTCTTTAACCTTGATATTTCCGCTGTATATCCGAAGGTAAGAAAGCTTTCTTCCTTCTGACATAGACACTTTAAAGATAAGAGCGGCAAGGGGTTCTTTATCACTGGCCCTGCATTCAATTATTTCTTCCGTTTCAGGATTAATCCCCTTTATCGGCGGCACATCCAAGGGGCTTGGAAGAAAAAAATTAATCGCATCCAGTAGAGGCTGTATGCCCTTGTTCTTTAATGCGCTGCCGCACAAAGCAGGAACGAGCTTTAAATCAATGACAGATTTTCGTATAGCAGCAAGAAGTATGGTGTTGTCGATGGGAGCTTCGGATAGATAGGCTTCCATTATATCGTCATCATATTCGGCAAGCAATTCTATAAGTTTCTCACGGTACTCTTCGGCGCGTTCGATATAATCTGATGAGATTTCTTCTATTGTAAAAGTTTCACCCCTGGTCTCGTCATGGTAGAGTATCTGTTTCATGTTCAGAAGGTCGATTACACCGATAAAATCGTCTTCTGATCCGATCGGCAGTTGAATTATAAGAGGTTCGGCATTAAGTTTTTTCTTCATCATTTCTACGGTTTTAAAAAAATTTGCGCCGATTCTATCCAGTTTATTGATAAATGCTATTTTGGGGACAAAATATTTATCAGCCTGGCGCCAAACGGTTTCGGACTGAGGCTCGACTCCTCCAACAGCGCAAAAAACACCAACTACACCGTCTAACACTCTTAGTGAGCGCTCCACCTCGATAGTAAAATCGACATGACCTGGAGTATCTATTATCTGAATTTCACCCCCCTTCCAGTGACAGGTTGTAACAGCGGAGGTTATTGTAATTCCACGTTCCTGCTCGTCCAGCATCCAGTCCATTACAGCCTCGCCATCATGGACTTCTCCTATTTTATGAGATCGGCCGGTATAGTAGAGAATCCGCTCAGTCACCGTAGTTTTTCCAGCATCAATATGTGCAATAATACCGATATTTCGTATTTTTTTTATTTGGTCAGTTTTTTTCATCGTATCAAAAGCATGTCGGCTTTAAAATGCGGCCGCAGACTAATATGTCCTGCAAGAGTCATTGATTCGCGTCCGCATATTAATATCTTTACCCTGTTAATTTCAGGAATATTAAGAATTAGTGAATTTACAATTGAATATATGGTTAAAAGTTCAGTTGTTGCTCCTCCAGGTTGATTATCTCTTACCTCTTCCGACAGATCTACATAAGCGGTTGCAGCATCAGTTATATAAAAAGCTGAAATTTTGGTACCTTCCGGTATTGTCCGCATCAGACCTTGAGCAGGACCTTGAATCAGCATTTTTAGAATGTTTTCTCCAGCTTCAGCCGGGTCGGATAGAGATGCAAGACGCCTTTTTTCAGCCCTTAAAAATAACTGTTTCCTGTCGGCAAAATAGAGGTGTATTTCCTGATATTCAGATTGATCATTATAAGATTCTACCTGTAAAGTATTATCTTTATCCTGATTATTCTGTCCTTCCGGTTTATTAAAAACCACAATTAATACTGTCAAGAGAACAACTATGAGCACTGATAATATGGTTTTCAAACTTGTCATAATTTTAAACGGGCAATAGTGTTCATCTTCCGTTGTTCATGGGATTTAATCTCTTAAGACTGTAGCTCGACTTTGTCAAGGAAAGAAGGAACCGGTTCAGACTATTTTATTGAAATATGATCGAACAGTCATCGTTTTTTGTACTGGGGTCAGGGATGATCTTTATGGTTTTTATTTTATATCTCTGCTTTAATATCTCTATATTCCGGTTTTTTAAGCCTCTCATTCTTGAAACACTCTTAGGATGAACTTTGATGAGAATATCATCATGCAGCCCGTTTCTCATATTAATTATCTTTTCCGCATGATCCAGTAAAATCTCGGAAAAAACCAAATGACCGAATGCCGGATGGTAAGGCCCTGCCAAAACTGTTGAATCTTTTTCAAGGTCCGACGAAGCCTGCAGTCCCATTCTGATAACCTTGACTTTCCTTTTTGTAAAAAAAAGGTAGATTTTTTTTACAAGGGTTACAGCTATGTCGAGAGGCAGAGGATTATATTCGCCTTTTTTGTACCATTTTGCAAGCAGAGAACCATCAATTACCAGGGTAGGATAGATTCTGACAAAATCCGGAGACAAATTTGCAATACTACGGCATGAGGCAAGGCACTTGGTCTCGTCATCACCCGGCAAACCCACCATTAGTTGAGCGCCTGTTGTATAATTGCTGTATTTACGTTCTTTCAGCATAGAAAACGCCCGTTCCGTGTCTTTACAGGTATGCCCGCGTCCGGCTTTTTTAAGCACCTGATTATCCATGGACTGAACACCGACTTCTATGGTCGATACAGAAAACCGGCTTATGAGATCTATTTTTTCCTTTACTATTGTATCAGGCCTTGTTGAGAAGCGTATGCTCTCCACCAAGCCTTTTTTTACTAGTTTTTCCGCCTCATTAAGAAGAGATAGCATATAGACGGTTTGCAGGCCGAGAAAGTTGCCCCCGTAAAACGCGATTTGAACGGCACCGCGATTTTCTTTTTTAAAATCCAGGAATTCGTTTGCAATCACCCCGATTTTTTCAGGAGATATCAGTTGATCACCAGCGCCTGTTATGGATCTCTGGTTACAAAAGGCGCAATAGTGTGGGCAACCGGCATTCGGGATGAATATTGGTATAATAAAAGGTTTTGGCATTGTAAGTAAAAGGAAAATTTTTCAGATGCTGCCAAGATTTTTCTTTTCAAGAATATCAAGGGCTTTTCTTGCCGCATCCTGTTCAGCCAGCTTCTTGCTTTTTCCTGCTCCTATAGTGACTATACTGCCCACATTCAGTTGCACGGTAAAGGTCTTATCGTGATCAGGCCCCCTCTCCTTAATGACTTTATAAACGGGTATCAGATGAGTTGTAGTTTGAACAAGTTCCTGAAGTTGGCTTTTGTAATAATGATTTGTGCTGCGTGCGGATATCGAATCAAACAAAAACGAAAAATGATATTCAATCATACGGTATGCCGCATAATAGCCGCCGTCCAAGTAAACCGAGGCTATTATGGCTTCATAAGTATCTGAAAGAATAGAGTTTTTATCCATGCCCTTTGTCTGCGCCTCTCCTTTGCCAAGCTGCACATGCCGGCCCACATCCAAAGAACGGGCAATGCCGGCTAGTTGTGTTTCATTTACAAGATCGGCACGAATCATAGAGAGGTCGCCCTCTTTGAATTCCGGATGGCGGAGCATCAGAATATTGCCGATCACAAGGCTTAACACAGCATCTCCCAAAAATTCAAATCGCTCATTATCGTTCATATCAATATCCTGTTCATTAACATAGGAACGATGCCTTAAAGCCTCCTCGAGGAGAGCGATATTCTTAAATTTATAATGAAGCTTTTTTGTTAATTTGGAAATATTGCTATCATACATTTTTCACAGTTATAAATATTATATAAATTTTCAAATAATTACCCATTTAAAATTTAGCACAAGGCCAGAGGGAGGTAGGGGTTCAAAATCTTGAACCCCTACCTCCGACGACCAATAACGCAGTGAAAATATTTATATGGAAATCTATATAACGCTGATTAATTTTTCAAACAGTGCATAAGGCACGGACAGGCTGCCCTTGCCCGAGCCCATTTTTATTGTAGGCTTTAATGAACCATGAAAGTCAGAACCGCCTGTCATCATCAATCCGTTTTTTTTTGCTATTCTTTTATAAAAAGCGGTATTCTCCGGCGTATGTTCAGGGTAATATACTTCAATACCCTTCATGCCCATTTCGGTTAAAGCGATAACAAATTTCTCTAAATGTTCCTTGCTTTCCATTTGCATAAGAACGGGGTGGGCAAGCACCGGAATACCGCCGGCAGATTGTATAATTTCTATAGCCCTTGAACATTCGACGCGATATTTGTCAACATAGGCCGGCCGGCCTGTCCCAAGGTATTGATCAAAAGCCTCATTAATGGATGCGACAAAACCTTTTTTTATCATTACCTGGGCAATGTGCGGTCTTCCGATCTGTCCATCTGTTCCGGCCTCTTTTATTATATCATCAATGGATATATGAAACCCAAAATTGTTGAGACGTTTTATTATCTGTGGGTTTCGGTTCTTTCTGGCCTCCTGAAGAGCATCGAGGGTCTGATTAAGTAGATGGTCGTTGAGTCGTATGCCATAACCCAAAATGTGCAAACTACCGATTCTAGAAAAATTCGACGGCCAGGATGCGCTTATTTCGACTCCTGTTAAAAATTGAATATCGGAAGGTATGCCGTGCGCAATAAGCTCTTTTGAACCATCAATCGTGTCATGATCGGTAATTGCTATGGCAGCCAGTTTGAGGCTGCGAGCCATGGCGAGGATTTCGACCGGGGTCAGCGTTCCATCGGATGCGGTGGAATGAATGTGAAGGTCGATGGTTCCATTATTACAATCCAAGGGCTTTCTCGGAAGCCTCCTCTTTGGTCTTACAGTCAACGCAGTAAGTTGTAACCGGTCTGGCCTTGAGTCGCTCTATGGAAATCTCTTCTTCACAGGCTTCGCAATTTCCGAATGTGCCGTTGTCAATACGCTCCAGAGCTTTCTTAATTTTTTTGATCAGCTTATTTTCCCTGTCCCTCATCCGAAGCATAAAATTACGATCTTCTTCTAACGATGCTCTGTCAGTAGGGTCGGGAAAATTTTCCATATGAGAAGTCATGTTTGAAACCGTATCGTCAGCCCTGGCAAGTAGATCTTCAAGACGTTCAGTAAGCAAGTCACGGAAATATTTAATATCTTCTTTTTTCATAACAGAACCCTTTCTTTTTGAACATTATTTAATAATATAATACAAATAGAATGTAAAGAATAAATTAATCCGATCGAGTCCTTTTTATGATTGTTTTACATTAAATAGGAGAAACGAGAAGTTATTTCGTCCTATTTTCTAAGTATTGGAAAAACTCTTCGCCAGTTCATTGTCTATAACATATATGCATACTTCCTGGGCTCCCTTCTCAGTATAATTGAATTTCTTACAAAGATTATTCATGAGAAACGTTACATCATTCCTGATCTTTTCATCGTAGGTTTTAAAATCATCCTTGTTGTAATCTTTAATAGCGCGTCTGAAATTTTCGTTTTCAAGGAAGGGGTCCAGCACTTTTTCCTTAATATTATATTCATATTGACTATACAGGTTTTGATATAGCTCTGTTTCAACAATCGGTTTACCTTCCAGCATGATCTCTTTTGTCAATGTCTTGGAGGTATACTCCTTCTGGGTTACATTCCTGAAATCTGTTCGTTTCTGCTCGGAGCTGCCAGCGCCAAGCAGACGGTTCTCTATGTCTTGAATAAATCCATTGGTGATCTCCAGTTTCTCGCCGGTGAAATTACATGTTTCCACTGATCCGATCTCAAAGTTTATGGCGAACACGTAATGCTGAATATCTTTGGAAATCTGTTCTTCATTATAGTAGTATAATGATTCCTTTACTTCCTGCAAAACCGTATAATTGTACATTCGGAGCAGGGAGTCAAGAAAACCTTCAGGGATCGTTTTTTTAAGATCGCTATGGAATTTTGTAAAAAAATCACATAAGTTAGACATATTAATCGGCCGCTCCGCTTTTGCGTACGGTGAATAAAACTCGTTGAATATTCTGATGGAATCCCGTCCTGAAAATCCACTTGCTCCTTCTTTTTCAGATTCGCTTATGATATTTCGCCTCCGTTTGGCAGTTAATCTCTTCCGGTCTTCTTCGGATAACCAGGTGGGAATCAAGCCGGTGTAAAGCGCCATCTTAAGCAGATGCAGATTTTCATCACAATAGAGGCTGTATTTTTTAGGATTTTTGATCCATTCCAGCATACCTTCGGATTTTTTGTTCAGGCGTGTCGATATAACCACCCTGGCAAAATTATGAAGTATTCTGGGGAGAAAACTTTCATCTATCTGCTTGCCGAAAATATTCCGATAAATTTCAGCCTCTGTATGATGATCCAGGACATAAGGAATATTTATATATTCAATCCGGTCAGAAAAGGACTGGATATTCTGGATATTTTTTTTATCCTCAGGATTCATCAAGGCCACCAGCAGTGAATTGACATTCTCCTCAATATCCTCAACCTTATGCACTCCTTCACTGACGATATTATGAAGTTCGATCAGGCGGTCGGTATTGTGTGATTTGATATCCATCAGGGCATAAACACCGTTGTTTGTTTTGGCATATCTTGAATAAATATATTGAATAGTATTTCTTTCTTTAAAAAGGCTGTTGATTCTCTTTTGAATCATCTCGTTTTTCAGGATGTTCTGTTTGAGCGGTTTATCGCCCGGGTTAAAAACGCTGATCCCTTCTCCCAGGCGCCGGTTGAACCTGTACGGTTGCGCATATATCATCTTGTAGACTTCACCAGGGCTTTTCAGGACACCTGAAAGCGCCTGATATATTGAACTGCAGATAGTGCATGGTTTGTCACTGAATACCCATTCATACTCTTTTCCAGTGAAAAGTTTTTCTTTGAATTCATCATTATCAAAAAGGGCATCGAAAAAATCCCGGCGGTATATTTTGGGAATCATAAGAAGAGGGTGGTCATGACTCGGGCAGGGGATATCAATGTAATCGGTTTCAGTATCAATAAAGTCCTCTTCATCCGGCAAAGCGTCCTCCCCTTCAATGGGAGCTTCAAGCGCCTTGCATAATTTCATTATCAAAGTATTTTTAGTATGGTGTCGAAAATCTCCCAGGATTTTTTTGTCAAGCCGCCAGACCGTTTCATAGCGCAAACCTTCTTTTATATTGGCATATTCTTCAAATTTTTTCAGCAGATTATTTAAGAATGTGCTTTTACCACATCCGGGAGGCCCATAGAAAATATAGATCTTGTTTTGCTGTGCTCCCCGCTTCAGCGCTTCCACTTGTCTAAGCAGCCGGTTGGCAAACGGCCGGTCTGCAAGGAAGGGTCGGTCGGAATCCTCCACAAAAAGTCTGCTGCAATCATAGTCAAGGAAATGAATCGATTCCGGATCATCCGGATATTCGTCAATACCTTGATCAACATAATTCTTTACCATATCATGAAAAATCTGGAACACATTCCGAATAGCTGATTCAGGCTTGTCATGCGCCAGTTTAATCCACTCCTCAAATGGCAATAGAGCTTTTTCCGTCGGTCCGTTTGTGCTTTTGTTCAGAAGCTGCAAAGCTTTCTCGATATTTTTCATATTTGATCCTCTCACAAGCACCGGCGCCGTTATAAAATTTTTCTGGTAAGTTTTCGATTTTTCATGGAATACAAAACTTTCTGCCATTTAATTCCCGGTGCTGCAGTCTCATCTCCTGTCGGGGTGGGCCCCAGAAGTGTCAAATCCTGGCTGGGAACAGACCGCGCTGCTACGACTTCATGGGTCTCAAGATGCACAGGAGAGCCCCACAGGTACTCGATTCCCACCATGGTATTGGAAATAAACTCTTTAACCAGCGGTTTGTTTTCAAAAGTGTGGGTGAGATAAAGTGAGTTGTCTTTCATCTTTTCGGTATCGATCTCAATCTGCGGAGGATGATAAAGTGAATCCAGCACCATTGCCCGGTAGTCTTCGAGTTTCCGGCTTTTTATGTAATACTCATAAACCTTTTTGGCCCGGTTCAATCTCCTTCCGGCAACAAAAAGCCTGTTCCGGGTAGCAAAATCCTGATCAAGAAATTTATTGATAAACATAAAATCCGAATAGTTTTCACGGACACTAAAAATAAAAGATCTTCCATTTTTTGTACTACGATCAAATGTTTTCCGTTCCTCGGCATTGGCAACTTTTTGAAATTCAAAGCTTAACTTTCCCTTATCAGCTATCTCTTCAATATAGTAAAAAAGACGCATTCCAAGCGCGTATGGATTCAGGCCGACCCTGGGCATCGATGTGACCCCGGCATTCAGCCTGGCAAAGTCAACCTCATGGCCGCCTATCCGGTCATCGCTCAGGAAGAGGGTTTCGTGCCAGTAACTGGCCCAGCCTTCATTCATTATTTTTGTCCGGATCTGGGGCTGAAAAAAAATCGAAGTGTTTCTGACAACCTGTAAAACAGAGTTCATCCACTTATTTTTTTCCTTATTCAAAAATTCGGAATGCTCCATTAAATATTGTATAAGATCCTGCTTGCTCTTCGGTTTCTCCTCCAGGCTCTTGCGAAAGAGCTCTTTAAATTCAGGATGTTGTGAATCTATTTCAGCCATGAAGGTCTCTTCTCCCAAATCGCCGGATTCCTTCAAACACTCATTATATCTTTCGATTTCTTTAATATACTCATGTACGCTGAGTTTGTTTATTTTCTGTATAAATACATCAAAATAAAAATCGATCTGATTTGACCAGCCCGCATTCTCCTTACGATTAAGTCTTGATAGTTCATAATAATATCCTGCCAGGTTATCTATTCCCCTGGAAAATTCAATCACATAATCCACCCAGCGGCCGTGTTCGGATCTCAGTTTTGCGATCAGGCGTTTATCCGAAAGAGCCTGACCTGCAAAATCGTAGTCCCATGTATGACGATAAAACAGGTTGTTCTGAAAAAAATCTATATGCGCCAGAACATGATAGAATATCATAACGTTGAGCCAATCCGGATTATTGTCATTGTAAAAAGAGATAGCCGGGCGGGTATTGATGACTGTTTCATACGGGTTGCCGGGATATAGTTCGTATTTTCCTTTTTCTTTAAGGACCTCCACATCATGGACCCAGTAATCATAAAGGGTTGGAATCATTATTTTCGGTGACAGTTCCAGTAAATCCCGGTTGGTTACAATATATTCCAGGGTTTCATCCTGAAACTTGAGGCCCGCGTCCCGAGCTCTCTCCTTGCAGCCTTCCATAATTTTTTTGGTATGTTGATCAATAAGTTCCATAACATTCCTATTATGAGATAAGTTTTTTGATGCCTTCGATCAAACGCGGCTCATCCGCATCCGACTTCATAACGTCCATACGGAGCAGGTCAGGATGTTTTTCAAGAAAGCCCGATTTTTTAACGTATTTTTCAACTTCCGTGTTCCCGCTCGAGCCGTAGGAATGTTCCACTATGGTTATTCCGGCCCGGTTGGAATAGGTCAGCATTTTTTTTAATTCCGGAACAGCCTCCTTGCCCCCTGTATCCCAGTCGTCGCCGTCGGTTCCATAAAATATATATATATTATAATCCCGGGCCAGACTCTCCTTTTCCACTATTTCGTTAAGCAGCCGGAAAGCAGAAAAAACCTTTGTGCCGCCCGCCACCTTCGAGTTGTAATAGGTGTAGAAATCAGGAACCTCAGTAGCATCAGTATCATGCAGGATAAACCGCGACTCCACCCGTTTATCATACTGATAGAGCAGCCAACTGTAAAGCAGGACATGCTGCGCCACTACCAGCTGGGTTGGTTTACCGCTCATTGAACCGGAGTAATCTCTTAAAAAAAAGACCATCGCCTGGGACTCATAATCCTTTTCCCGTGAGAGTATCCGATATATCTTGTCCCTTGGTGAAATCAGAAAACCGGTGGGATCGATATTTCCCGGATCAGGAATATTTCCAAGGCTTATATTGGTTTCAACAATTTGACGCAAAGTGGCTTTTTTGTCTAGAAACTGGCCGAAGCCACGATTTCTGTCGGTCATGTCATATGTATAACGGGACAGAAAACGTTTTTTCCCTTTGTCTTTAAGATTCGGCAGTTCAAAATGCTCAGACAGAATTTTTCCAATATCATAAGCATTCGACTCCATTTCGTGGGGGCCTCCTTCTCCTTCACCGGGGCCGCTTCCTGAACCATCCTGTTCATGCACCGGCTGCTCACCTATAATCTCTCCTTCTTCACCTTCCCCTGATCCTCCGGAAGAGGACTCTTCTTCCGAAGTTTCACGGATAGAATCGTGCAAAAATTTTTCCTCAACAGTTGTTGGCACAACCACAATTTTATCTTTGCCGCCTTTCCCGGGTTTAATTAACCGGCCCACCCTGATCTTGCGGGGGAACCCGTCTTCTTCCCGCTGTTTATCACGTTCCAGGAGTTCATCCAGGGATTTAAGCCTGAGCGCATATGAAGACGAGGGTTCCGACAAGGCCTGAAGCATTAATAGATCATTATAGCCGTAAAAGCCGATGGATGAAGGTGATGCGGAAGTGATATTTTGCAAACCGCCGGGATCATCATGGGTGCGGTTGTCATGCAGTTCCTTGAGGATTCTCTTTTCCCGCTCTGGTGTAAAGCCCCTGTCTTTTATCCTGTCAAAATATTTCAAGAGTTTTGGGTCCATGCTGTCCCCCTACTTTTCATCCTCCTGGGTGCAGAAGTATTCTATGGTTTTCTGAGCGCAAGTCTTGCAGTAGTTTAATTTTGTAAGCATTGTATCTATCATCCGGTCGTATAGCTTCTGGTTCTCCTCGTTGGTTCTGTTTGCAAGCGCACCGATAAGGCTTCCCGCTCCGGATATATCCGATTTAAGCCTGACATCAGTTACAGCTTTTACCAGCTCCAGGTTGTCCATAAAATCATACTCAGGATCTACGGAAAGTTTTTGACCGTAAATCTTTCGAATAGTCGTCCGGAATGTACTCCGCTGCTCCTCGGTCTTGAGCCCCAGTTGCTCTTCCACGCTCTTGATATAGCGCTCATCAATTTTCATGGCCTTGAGTTCGCCGGTCTGGGGGTCTTTATATTTCCACATCTTGTCCGGCCCCAGGTTTTCAGCGTCTATACCTATTATCATGTTGACGTAGTTCATAACATCCTTTTTAATGGCATGGGGTTCATCCATATAGGCATTGAACATCTCGGTCATGATCCTTTCGCGATACAAGCCCTTGGCTGTTTTAAGATCTTCAAGGTATTTTGCCCTGTCATTGGCTTCTGATACATAATCCAGGATAATCCTCTCAACCGCCTTAAAGACATTATATGCGAACATACACTTGCCTTCATTTGTTTCAGAGCTTTCGAGCATAAGTTGAATGGCTCTTCCAAGATTACGCTGACCAAGCCCTTTTTGGCCGAATCTGTTGGTGATTTCAGGGTCTTGGTTTAATGTATCTATAACTTCGGCCAGGGCCTTGATGCTTTTTTCACCTGCGATTTCACCCGCAGCCAGTTTCATCGTTTCAATAGGAGTAAGTTTTTCCGATCTTGGGAGACGAGTAAGAACAGCAGCCAAAGAAGCTGCGTAGTTAAGGTTGGGGTCCTGATGCAGTTTCTCATTATCCAGGGTGGTTTTTGTTTCACTGCCTATGGCATATGAGGTAAGTTTCTCCTGCAGCTTGTAATCGGTGTTGTGGGAAACATGGGAGATACGACACCTGTCAACAATGGGGGCCTCCTCCTTTTCAGCCAGAAACCGGTTAAATTCCGAATTATTACTGGTGGCTACTATAAGGGTATCTATAGGCCACTTAAAGCCGTCTATCTCAATGTTCCGGTTTTGGATAACACCAAGGTAGACCTGCACCAGGTCTCTCTTATTCTTGAAAATTTCATCGCTGAAATGAATTCCGCCGCCGGCCACCCGTGCAAGCGCACCGCGTTTAAGATCAAAACGATAGGGATTACTTGTATCTGTAATATGAAGCAGGCGCTGGATAGACTCTTCCCCTAGAAGGTCCACGGATGAAGAGGTTATTTTATCTTTGGCAGGATATTTACCTGTAATGGTTCCCAGACTTTCAATAAGCGGAACCGGCACGATCTCTATGCATTTCAACATATCATCCATATTGCCGTCCATATAAACCTGGATATCATTCCAGATATATCCGGTGCACGCGCCCAGGGGTCGGTAGTTTTCATAAAGCTTTTCGATTTCCGAATCGGAAAAACCGATTTTTTCGGATAAAAAATTTCTGTTTTTGTCAGGATCTTCATAAAGATTCATCGCAAGAATCATCGGATCTTCGTATGTCTGTGATTCAATCGTGGGAATCCTTCCATAACCACCGACTTTGTCAAGATTATGTAATTTGAAAGAATATTTGCGATTTTTGTCGTTCGAGAGAAATTTGCGGTACAAGGAGCATAAAAATTCCACAAAAAAAGTCTTGCCATTGCCCGGCTCACCCACAAGAACATAAGCCATTTCTTTGGAAGAGCCTCCTTCAGCGGCATCCTTGACAAAGGATACAAAACTATTGATCTCATCATACATGCCTATTATATGCTTTGCCCCGCGGTTGAAAATTTTATAATTATAAGTGGTTATACCTTTTACGACAACTTTTTCGATCTCATCCTCCAAAATCATCCTAGAAACAGCCTGGAAGGCATTTTCAAAGGATCGTTCCCCCTCTTTTACTGCGTTGAGATGATACTCAAGAGTTCGGTTCGGTTTAATCTCTTTTAAATCGGCCATGTTCCCTCCCATATTCGTTTGATGGGATTAATGTATGTTTTGAAACTATTAAACGGAAAATCAAACTAAAATATGCTAAAATATTAAAGGCAAAAAAACATGCCTTGAAAAACAAATACCCTACCATATTATAATACCATAATCTCCAGCTTCCAATCACAAAATAATCTCCCCGGTTTTTTCGGTGCTGTATCCCCCTATGGCAGCAATATACGCCCAAAAATATTTTATGTAAAATTATTTAACTATTTACCCTTGAATTTGGTGTTATGGGGACGTGTCAATCTTAGGTCAGCCTGAAGTGGATCGATAATGCTTTAATATAGGGCTGGCCCAGCAGGCTAAAACATCTCCATTTGTTTTGGCGTGCCTGTTTTTTGTTTCTTTTTTATTTTTTTCTTTTTGGTTTTTTCTTTTGCGAGCAGGCTGGCTTTGACTTCCTGTTCATGGATTTCGTGGTTTAGCTTTAAGAGGCGTTTTAAGATTTCTTTTCTGGCATCGGGTGAAATTGTATATCGAATACGGTCGTTTTCCGGGAGATAATCCACTTCGTAAAAATCATGGGCAAGCTTTATATCCTCCCAGCCATATGCACTGATAACTTTTTCATCCATTTGTTTATGAAAATTGCGGAGAGTTAGAATGTTTTTGTGGGCATCTTTACAATCTTCTTGGCATTGCCTACTTCCTTTTACGATATCCTCAACTGTTAGGTCGTCTTTGTTAAACAGGTTGTAAGTTTTGGTGAGTCCAATTTTCGTTTTGAACATTATTAGGCTGCGCAACTCATGATATTTCTCCCCAATTTCATCCAATTCACTTTCAGCCAGTTGTCCTACATTTTGTGGAAAGGGAAATGTCTCGAAAATTCTGCTTGGCCCATAACTCAAGTCTGTCTTCATAGTAGTACAATATTTCCAGGCCCAATTGACATGCATATTTGACTGTAATACAGCAAATTGGCTATATTTATCAAAAGCAAATACAATTAATTTTTAATCGTAAACCTGATTTATGGGCACAAAAACGAAGGCAACCGTTTTGCTAACCTGTGCTACTACGAGAACCCTATGTAACCCTTTTATTGCACTATATAAATAAGGCCTTATTCTGGCATGTTGCCACCATTTTTCTCTACATGATTTATCCGCTTTTTTTTGCCGTTCCGGTTTTACTTTTGTCTCCACAATACTGAAACATTCTTCATATTCCTTTGCTTTCTCAATCCACCAGTCAAAGAAGTTGATTACATATCTATTTGGTCTCTGATCGAAGTTGGAATTAAAATTATTACCATTTAAATAAGGATATATAACATCACCATTCTTTTTATCTCTTTTTAATAAAGTATTACCTTCATCAATAGATAAGATAAACCCAGTACCTAAGACATAATTGCCAATAAAGCTTCTATTACTATTTGCGACCAATGGATGTGGGTTCTCTAAAGTATCCCCTGTTCTTAATAGAGTGCTAATTGACGATACTTTTTCATTACCAAAAACGACTTGGCCCTTCCATGTTCCCTTAAATATGGAAACAAGAGACACTACGACCTCAGCAGCTCCAGACCATATGTTCATAGAAAATTTTTCTTTTTTCAGCGCTTTTCCTTTCTCCTTTATTTCTCTTTGCCAGCGCAGCCCTTATATCCTTGTCATCACCAGGCATCTTTTTAAACGCCTCGTCGGCAATTCCGTTTTCAAGCTCCTCCTTATATGCAAGCCCGACAATGGCATCACCACATTTGATATGATGATCAAGAAAATTTAATGGCTCTCCTGGATTATGCGCCTCAAGCCACAGGGAAACTTTGCATAACTCAACAGCGAGACGATTCTTATCCACGCCATAAATACACGATTTAATCACATCCCTGATCGCCAACCGCAAAGGCGCAGGGGAAGGCTGATCTTCTCCTGTCCTGACCTTTGCAAGTTCAGCTCCGATTCTTCTCGCTGCATTAAGCAATATATGTCCGCTGCCGCATGCAACATCACAAACCTTAATGGATAATAAAGCTTTTTCCTTTTCTGCTTTTTCGTCAGGCGATTTCAGCTTGTCTTTAATTACATAATCCAGAGAATGCTTTATAAGCGGCTGAACAAGTTCATCAGGCGTATAGTGGGAACCGGATGAAGACCGGCCTGACCCTTTAACAAAATCAAATTGAAAAACCCCGCCCTGTTTTGTAATCACCGGATCATATTCAAGCAGGCCCTCATAAACCGATCCAAACTCTTCAACATTCAGGGAGGCATAATTCACACGCATCTTTTGGCCTGTTTTTTTATTGATGAATACGCTTAGGTTCCTTAGGCACTCCAGAAGTATCTTGTTATCAAGATTACAGTTGTTTAATATGCCAATTGCATTATATCCGAACAGGTCGCCGGCCAAGGGGCTTAGCCCCAGATGCTTCCCTTTTATTTCACTTTCAAAAAGATGAAATGTATTTTTAAGTGCAATCCAAAGGTCGTTAAACCGCTGGTCGGCAAGATAGGGTTTTTCACAAAGCCTTCTGAGGTGGTTTACGCTGTAATATTCATAGTAGATTTCTCTTTTGGTTTTATCCGCATTGGCAGGAAAAATCAGGTTTCTTTCTTCAATAACCATTAAAAATAAAAGCCTGTATATAAGGCGAAGCTGGTATTGATAAAATTTAGATGCTGAAATATTCTCGTTATCAATTTTTTCCTGGAGATTTTCATTGTCTGCATGTTCCAGAAAACCGTTTGCAAGAGAACGTATGGAATATTCTACGGCATTACTTAAGCCTTCTCGAATTCTTGATCCTGAATCCAGCGCGTCCTGATGGTATTTTTCAATCAGGCTCTCTGCATCCTGATCCCTTTTTGCAGGCATGCGGCTTGAATGGAGAAGGCGAAACATTATGGCAAAGTCAGCATAATGTTCTTCCTCCATCATTGTTTCGAGATCAAACTCGATAAATGACAGCCTGATAAGCCTGCTGCTGTTTCGCAGAAGCCTTAAATGAATGCCGTTTGTAATAATTGCATAAAGATGTTCGGTAAGATTTATATATTCCTGCAAAAGGGCATGTGGGGACATGCGGGGTCCGCTGTCTGTCCGCTTTTTATCAAGACTGTCATTAAACCCCACTATATGAATCGGGAATCCGGCAAGATTGGTTACGCGGTGGCTTACTGCATACGATTTACCATGAACGGTTTCCGCCTTTGATAGCTGGGCATCATATCCTAACAATCCGAGCAGGGGGATCATCCAGAACTTTCTTGTTTCCGTGGTTCCGTATTTCTGCTCAGCAACTTTTTCTTTCTGCCTTTTGAATATTCTCCACAGATCCTGGGCATCCGCCCATGCCCTTGCGATTTCATCCTTGACCTTTATTTTTGTATCAAAGCCAAAATTCTTGGTAAGCTGGCCGCCAATATCTCCCTGCTCGATCTTGTCCAGGATATCTGCTGAAAGTATCGCGCCTTCTATGCGTATGGTTGTGTATTTCATTTCAATAATTTTTAATTGTATAGTAATTTCCTTCAAATCTTTATTGCTTAAATTCCGAGACACTGTTTCGGAATTTTGCACTTTAACTTGCGCCAAACTTGCGCCTTAATTATATCTATCGCAATTATTAAAAATAGCAAAATAATTGTATATACAAATAGTTAACGGATTAGATTGTGCCAAACTTAGGCCAAACTTAGGCCAAAATCAGTATCTTTCTGAATTAATCACCAGTACCTGGATACCATCTGGCTGCGCTGGTCTTGCCGACAACACATATCATTTTCCCCCCTTTCATTTCAGCAAGTATCTTTTTCACCTGATCCCTTGAGAGTGAGGGTAATACCTCCTTTAAATCACGGAATTGGCTCCCCTGATTTTTATTGTCTTTAATGTGCTTGAGCAACAATTGCTTATTGGTTTCGCGGTCCAATCCGCATTTCCTGGTGTACACGCCTTTTTTGCCCATGAATTCATAAAATTTTCTGGAAAGAATATATTTGCGAGCAACACGCTCAACAGCGCCTGATTTAATCAGAACGAAGACTTGATCTTTGGCCCATTGGGGCAGCTTTTGCTCCCTGTTGATTAAATCCAAAATGATAAAGTCGGTCGAATCAAATGATACCTGCCGCTCTCGTCCTATTTTTTCTAGAAAGCGCAAGAATTGGGGATCTTGCACCTTACCGTTTAACGTGAGAAACACTTGGTAATCATCTGTCCAAGAAAAATCAGGGGGGATTTTGCTCTCCCTGGCGCATTGCTCGAACATTCGGTTGGCTCCCTGACCAGACCGTTCCACCAAACCGCATCGGCCAAATGCCTCTGCAATGCGACGATTACGGGGATACTGTTTCCATAATATGTTTTCTGCCGTTATTCCTGGAGGAAATCCACCAGGACTGATAATTTCGATTTTTGAAGGATATTGTTTAACAAAAACCGAACCGGCAAGGCGGTAATCCCTATGACTGACAGCGTTGAGGATAGCCTCACGAATAACAGCTTCGTTGAAAGAAGGAATAGTCAGCATGAAAAGGCCATCTTGATATTGATAGTTATCATTGCGTAAATTAATCAGTAGTGTCCGGTTAAGTTTTTGCATATAGCATTTGCTCTTTGATAATCAGATTATTAGACCATACGTTTTTTTCGTCAGTACGTAATTCGTTCTGGATGGTATTTCTAAGCTGACGAATCCTCTTTATTGATACAGGTTCATTAAACTGTTCATGGCAGTATATGGCCATAAGCAGGTAGGTTATTAACCCCGCAAGGATTTGAACCATCAGGCCATATCTACTGTGAGCAATCAAGTGGTACACTTTTAAATGTTTCTTCCACCATTTGAAAAAAGTTTCGATATCCCATCTAAGCTTATAAACGGTTGCAACCTGCTCGGCTGTAAGATCATAACGATCAGTTGCCACAAAATATTTGACACCGGCAATTTTATAACCAACCAGTCGAACCGGCTTTCTGGTCTGGTTTACCCCAGGAGTGCCAAGAAGAACCACAGCATCATAAAAAATATAGCTGTCGGGATCAACAGGCTGCTCTTTGATAATAGTTCTCAGTAGTGTCCGGTTAGGTTTTTGCATGTTATATGGGATAAAAAAATTAGAAAAATGTTCATTTTTTACTTGACAAACCAAATAAAAATTTTTTATCGTTTTGTTATAAAATTATAATTATAACAAGGAGTTAAGACAAAAATGGACATATTCAATATCCCAAAAAAGAATTTTAATCCCCAATCTCATGCTCGATTTCTCAAACCTTTGCAAAAGATTTTTCCTGACACGCCACAGCTTAAATCCCGAGGTCACAGGCCATTGAAAATGACTTTTGAAGATCAGCTTCACGCACTGATATTTTTCCATCTACAAGAACATGAATCAGCTCGTGATCTTATTCAACACCTTAAAGAAGACGATTTTGCCAAAGAATGTGTCGCTCCAGATGGAGGGATCAGTCGTAGCAGTTTTTCCGAAATTATCAATTCTCGAGGGCTTGAACAGCTTGAATATGTTTTTCAAGCTCTTTGCAGCCAGGCACAAAATGCTTTACCATCAAATTATTCAGATCTCGGTGAACTCGTTTCCATTGATGGATCTTTAATTGATGCAGTTCTGTCCATGTACTGGGCTGATTACAGAAAAGGCGCTAAAAAAGCAAAAGGCCATTTCGGCTTTGATGTCAATCGCAAGATTCCTATAAAAATTCATCTGACAAATGGAAATGGCGCTGAACGCCCCTTTGTCAGGTCTATCCTTACAAAAGGCCAAACAGGAATCATGGATCGGGGGTATCAATCACATAAGGATTTTGATCTTCTTCAGGATGAAAAAAAACATTTTGTTTGCCGCATCAAAGCGAAAACAACAAGAACTATTATCAAAGAGCAGCCTGTTGATCCCGACAGCTATATTTTTTATGATGCTGTGGTTCTTCTTGGCACTCCTGGGGTAAACCAGACCAGAAAGCCGGTTCGACTGGTTGGTTATAAAATTGCCGGTGTCAAATATTTTGTGGCAACTGATCGTTATGACCTTACAGCCGAGCAGGTTGCAACCGTTTATAAGCTTAGATGGGATATCGAAACTTTTTTCAAATGGTGGAAGAAACATTTAAAAGTGTACCACTTGATTGCTCACAGTAGATATGGCCTGATGGTTCAAATCCTTGCGGGGTTAATAACCTACCTGCTTATGGCCATATACTGCCATGAACAGTTTAATGAACCTGTATCAATAAAGAGGATTCGTCAGCTTAGAAATACCATCCAGAACGAATTACGTACTGACGAAAAAAACGTATGGTCTGATAATCTGATTATCAAAGAGCAAATGCTATATGCAAAAACTTAACCGGACACTACTGAAGGGCCATGGTGACAACAGAATTCCATTATTTCCGACAGTATTCTCAAGGATTTCAGGCCATGAATTTATCTGTGTGAATAAAGATCTTGATAATGAAGTTTTAAAGTCACGTGAGTTCAGAGAAATTTTAAGCGATGAAGAAGACATTACATCAGGATATATTATTAAAGGCACGAATGTGTGGAATCCTGATACAGATATTGAACAGCTTCCTCCTGCCTGGGTTAAAGTTGACAAATCGGGCAATTACAAGCCTCAAAAAAGATATAAGGACAGATTACCCCAAAAAATATATTTTGATCAAAAAGGAAATTTTTCAAGCAGAAACGAATATGAATTTGAAGGCTGGTTTATGCCGGCAAAGCTTTTATTCGATCCTACATGCGGGGCGCAATACGATCCAAAAACAAGTGAATCAACGAAACTCACAAGGCTGGGCAGTGAAGGCCGCAGCACGTCAACAACAGTGTTGTCATATTCAGTTTTAACTCAACTTGAGGGACATGGATTTAAGCCAAAAGACCAGAAGTTATTAAGTTTTACAGATAACAGGCAGGATGCCGCCCTTCAGTCAGGCCATTTCAATGATTCATTAAAAGTTGTTCAGCTTAGATCAGCAATTTGTCAGGCTCTTATTAAACACAAAGAAAGGGACTTTACAAATCTGGATCAGGCCATATTCGAGGCACTTGATCTTTCTCCTGAAGAATATGCTGCTAATCCCGCAACAAAATTTCCTGGAGCAATAAAGGATAATGAAAATGCATTAAAAAACTATTTAATGTATCGTGCCCTCTATGATTTAAGACGCGGCTGGCGGGTTGTTCTTCCCAACCTTGAGCAATGCGCTCTTTTAGGCATTGACTACAAACATCTCAATGAGAACTGCACGTCTGATGAAAGTTGGCAAGGCGTGCCGTTTCTTGAGGACCTTTCCACATAAAGAGCGGACAGATATTGTTTCTGAAATTCTGGAATTTTTCAGGAAATCTTATGCACTGTCCAGTGAGGAGTATTTAACTCAAAACGCTATTAATGAAAAGTACAAGGAAATTAAAGAAAGGTTAAAATCCCCATGGAAATTTGATGAAAACGAAAAAATAGCAACTCCGGTCAGAATGGCATATGAACCATTAAAAAGAGGTTCCAGGATTTTCTGGAAAAGTATAGGGCCAACAAGTGCTTTGGGAAAATATCTTAAATATGAAGCTAACCGCAAGGGAATTGTTTTCAACAATAAAACTTACAGGGGCTTTATAAAACTATTACTAAAACTGCTGGCAGAAGCAGGCTGGCTGAAGGAAACAACTGAAAAAAACAGGGATAATCAGGAAACATATTTATATCAGCTTAGGATTGACCAGATTATATGGAAGACAGGTGATGGAAAAACCATAAAGCCGGATTATGTGAAAATCAGATCCTATAAAGGTTATGAACAAAAACGAGATGTTTAACAACACAATTGAGGACTTGCCGTTAGCAGGCAGCTTAGGGCTCGATATTTTTTGCCGAGCCCTTAATGAGTGTAACTTTTTTGGATTGCACCCGAGGCAATGTCAATCACAAAATAATCTCCCCGGTTTTTTCGGTGCTGTATCCCCCCAGGGCCGCGACCCTTTTTTGGAATTCTTTTGTATTGATAATTTCGAGCAGCGCCCTGATCTTTTCAGATTCAAAATATTCTTCCGGAATAACAAGATCGTACTGTTCAGTTACAACAGGAATAAAATCCAGCTTTAACGCCCTGGCAGCGGCATAAATACCGAGGCCGGCATCTGCTGTTCCACTGAGAACGGCAACGCCCACAGACATGTGAGTATATTCCTCGTTCTTATATCCATTAATATTTTGCGGGTTGATCCCCAATTCTTTTAATCTGTAATCAAGAAGTATTCTTGTGCCGGAACCTGACTGTCTGTTGATAATAACTATATCATCCCCGGCAAGGTCTGCAATACCTTTAATTTTTTTGGGATTGCCTGCCGGTACAATCAGGCCCTGGTCACGTATTACAAGATTGACCAGTTTAATCTTCATATCAGGCAAAAATTTTTTTATATACGAGATATTGTATGATCCGTCTTCCGTATCCAGCAGATGCGATCCGGCCAGATGGCAAACCCCCTTTTTTACTGCTATCAGCCCGCCCATGCTGCCGACATGGCTTGATGAAAGCGTCAGACCGGCATGACTGGCCTTGGTTTGATCAGCCAGCAGATCGAGGGTATTGTCATGGCTGCCCACAACTACAATAGTATTATCAACAGAAGCAAGAGGACGAAGCAGTTTCGCCGTGACCTGTTTCTTATCCGTCAATCCTTCTACATGGTTAGGAATGCGGATGATACCGTCCGCCTCGGTTATGGTAGTTATGCATCCTGCTCCTCCCGGCAGAGGAATGGCTGAAATCTTATCCCCTACTCTTCCTAATTTAACACGCAAAAATTCCTCTATTCCGAGCTTTGAAGGAACCTTTCTTGTCAGTTCCACCTGAACTTCAGGCCTGTCTTCTTCAGGTCGCCCAAGCATTTTGCAGATCAAGGGCTGTACAAACTCTTCAAAGGCGATGATGGCGGATACCGGGTATCCCGGAATGCCGAAAAATGGCTTATCCTTAATTTTACCGATTAAAATCGGTTTGCCGGGCATGATTGTGACACCGTGAACCAGAACCCGGCCGATATTTTCTACGATCCATTTGGTAAAATCCTCTGATCCTGCGGAAGAACCGCCGACAGTGAGTATTATATCAAAATCCCGGCTGCAGGCATCCTTTACGATTTTTTTTATTACTTCCCTGTCATCTTTCAATATGTTGTGCCGCACAAACACTCCGCCGCAGGCTTCCGCCATTTTGCCAAGCACAAACGAATTGGACTCAATCACCCGGCCGGGCTTTAGATGTTCCAGGGGGCTGATTTGGAACTCTTCCGGTTGCCAGTCAAGCAGCTCGGAACCAGTAGGTATTATAAGCACTTTCGGCTTCGTCCTGACAGAAACGGAAAATATGCCTCCTGAAAGCAAGGCTCCGACACAGTATGGCGTCACAAGATGATTTCTGGGAAAAATCAGCTCAGTAGCAACGATATCTTCTCCCATTTTACGAACATTCTGCCAGGGGAAAGCCGGAGCCTCTATTTCAATTATATCATCATCTATAATATTGAGATGCTCCATCATAATGACCGCATCCGTATTATCCGGCATTACATGGCCGGTGTTAACGAAAAAAGCATTCTTGCCGACCGCTAATTTTTTAGGTTTCATTTCGCCGGCTCCGAAGGTCTGTTTCGCTTTTACGGCTATTCCATCCATTGCAGCAGAATGAAAGCCCGGAGAGGAAAAATTCGCCGTCACAGGTTCAGACAGCACCCGGCCGACTGCATCCGGCACAGGAATCATCTCCTTTGAAAGCAAGCCCCCTGTTGGAAAATTTTCCATCAAAATTTTTTTTGCCTCTTGCAGTGTCTTCATGTTTAAATAAACATTGCGTTTAGTTACCATTAGCTCCTCGCTCCGCTTTACAGCATACAGCTTCTTGTTTTTATATGCTCGACTATAGATTTTAATATAATGAATTTCACAAAGACCGAGTGAAAAATTTGAAGGAATCGTACTGGTATTTCGTCTACCGCAGGTTGTGACGATAATGTAATGAAATTATTGCCCTGGAAATCTATAATGCCTGCTTCAGCATTTCCCTGGCATGCTCAAGGGTTGCTGCTGTAATTTTTTCACCGCCCAGCATTCTGGCTATCTCATTCAGACGGTCTTTCCCCTTGACAGGCTTAATGACCGTGGTGGTGCGATCGTCTTTGACCTCTTTGTATATCCTGAAGTGATGGTTACCGAATTTTGCTATTTGAGGCAGGTGAGTAATGCAAATAACCTGGTGATGACGGGCAAGCAAAGCGAGCTTTTGGCCGGCAACCTCGGCTGTACCCCCTCCGATACCGGCATCTACTTCGTCAAACACTATTGTTTCGACGGATTCCGATTTTGCCATTATAGCCTTTAATGCAAGAACTATCCTTGAGAGCTCTCCGCCGGAGGCAATGCCTGATAAAGGCTTAAGAGCTTCCCCGACATTTGGAGCGATAAAAAAGAGAGCCTTGTCCACTCCTGTTTCAGTTATGGCTTTACCGTCAACTGAAAGAAAAGAGTCTCTGCCGGCATCAACTCCAATTATTTCCAAAAAAATTTTAAACCTTGTATTATCCATTTTTAAAGTGGATAGTTCTTCCTCCACTTCCCTGGCCAGTCCTTCAGCCGCTATTCTCCTTTTTGCGGATAATTCAGTTGCCATCGCTACCAGCAATTCGTGAAGTTCTGCTACTCTTTTTTCTGTATCAACTATCTTGCCCGATATATTTTTAGCTTCATTCAGTTCTTTATCTATATTGCCGAGGAAAGAAAAAACAGCTTCAAGTGTGCCGCCATATTTGCGCTTCAGTTTATGGAGTAAATCAATCCGCTCTTCCACTTCTTCAAGACGCTTCTCATCTGTATGAATACCTGCAAGATAAGATCGAAGTTCTTCCACTATATCTTCAACCTGCAATGCAGCGCTTGCTAACCTTTTGGCTTGCATGGACAGGCTTTCATCAATACTGCGCAGTTTGCTTAAATCCTTTTCAACTTCCATAAGCCTTTCTACAACAGCGCCTTCACCCGTATATAACACTTCCAGCCCATGGTTAACAGACTTGAGCAGCTCTGCCATGTTTTTAAGGCGCATCCTTTCCTGCTCCAGATCTGTGTCTTCATTGATTTTTATGGAAACTTCCAAAATTTCTTTTTTTTGAAATTCAAGCAGTTCTATCTGTTCAGCCTGCCGGGCTTGGGAAAGTTTAAAATCATGCAACCTTTTAATCAGTGGCAATATTTCATTAAAACGCCTTGACAGATTCTCTCGAAGTGCCGCAAGTTCCCCGAACTGATCTAGAATTAATAAATGCTCTTCTTCTTTTAAAAGTCTTTGATGTGCATGCTGTCCCGATATACTGGCAATATTAGCTGTTACAGAATGCAGCATCCGGATAGTTGCTGTATGCCCGTTGATATAAACTCTGTGCTTATTATTACGTGATATAATCCTTCTGATCAAAAGTGTTTCATCTGTGTCAAATCCCAGGTCGGCAAGTACCCTGGCCGCATAGCTATCCGGGGCGATTTGAAATAAGGCCTCTAGTTCAGCATTTTCCGAGCCTGTGCGTATCAGTGCAGGCACAGACCTGCTGCCTAACAAAAGATTGACGGCATTTATAATAATAGATTTACCGGCGCCGGTTTCACCGCTGAGGATCGTCAGGCCAGTAGAAAATATAATATGCAGATCATCGATGATGGCAAAATTTTTTATTGATAGTTCCAGGAGCATGAGAAGCAGATACTAAAAAGGCAGGTTATAGTAACATTATGTTATAAAACTACAATATTATAATTAAGTGGTTAAAACTATCCGGGTTATTTTGACTTTACCACCACCACAGCCGTTTCCTCAAGAGCCCTGACAAGTTTAATACTGATATCACCCAGCACAAACTCTTCAGATTTGGACATCCTTCTTCTGCCGATCATTACCATTTTATATTGATTCTTTTTGAACTGATCGATAATTCCGTCAGTAACACTTAAGTACTGTTTTGTTAGTATCTTTATTTTTGTCTGAGCTTCAAAAAAACCATTATCAACAAGTTTTTTTCTGATCCGGTTTAAAAATTTTTTTATCTTGGGAATCCTTTCCTTTGCGAACTTCTTCCCCATAAGCTCTTCTTCGGCTGATGGCTTTCGGAATATATGAAGCAGCGTAATATCAACCTGTTCAGGGTCAAATCCGATATTAATCAGATAATCTATGACCATCTGTGATATAATAGACTCATTTAAAGGTACGAGAATTGTATTTTTCAAAATCGCCTCCGGATAATTAAAAAATTGTGTATATACATCTATTTAAATCCTCAATTAATTCATCTGCAGTTTCATAAAATATACTTGAGCCACCGGAGAAATGCATGAGAATATCATTAAGCCTGTTTGGCATATAAGGATATAATTTTTTAAGATTTAACAGCCTGGACGGATCAAGAAGCGAAAAATCATCTACGGTTATTCTATCCTTCAAGTCCCCGTATTGTAAAGCATCATGCATTATTGCATAATAAATATGAAAACCCTTACCGATCACATATAGTAGAATGTTGCACATCCCGAAGAGATCTAAACTGAACGGATTTTCCGGGGCAGAATAATCATAGTCAAAATCAATCCACACATAGTTTCCGGTATTATGTTCAATTATAATATGATCATTTCTGACATCTCCATGCCTGAAGCCGTTTATGTGAAGAAAACGGATCGCTTCGAAAGCCTTTGCCAGTCGTTTAATAATAACAGGAAGAAATGATTGAAAATAGTCCTCGTGTTTCATATTCAAGGATTCGATATAAACAAAAAGATTGGTTCCACGTACAACATCAATTATCCTGACATTATTCCCTTCTGAATCCCTGGTTGAAGTACCGTGCATAAAAAAAGGATGCTGTTCTACCAGTTTTAAAATATCCGCTTCTTTTTCAGGATTTCTGAAACATTTTATTTTAACTCCACCAAGTGTAGTGTCAAAGGTTTCATAAAAAACCAGCTTTAGGATCTTTCTCTCATTGGTCTCGGTATCTATCACCCTTTTGACCCAAAATTTTGGGTCCTCAATACCGAACCTAAGCTCCTTTGCGTTTCCTATGACTTTATAATGTTTATTGCCAAGTAATATTAAATCGTTATAGCCTATATCATAAAAACCGGTCGTATCCGTGATGATACGGTCAGCCATCTGCTAATGTCCTTCTGTAATATAAAGCGGAAGATTGGACATGGCTGCTTTTACGCTGTCCATAAAATTTTTCATTCCATTGCTTTCGATTACCAGTCCCAGTTGCTGTAACAGCACTTTAATCGATTCAATATCATCTTCATGCATCAATATAGGTTTGTTCTGATAACCTTTAAGTATCCCGATAACTGTATTTCTGCATTTAATAGGCACCGAGAATATGGATACAATCCCTTCTTTTATTGCTGCATCAGCATATTGTACTCTTTGACTATTTTTAATGTTTGCATACAAGACTATCTCCCCTTTCATAAACTCATCAAGCTCGTCGTCCACATACAGAGATCCTTTAGCTAAATATTCATCGCTTAATCCATAACTGCTTATGCGAAACAATTCCTTTTCTTTATCATCATAAAGCAGGATACTGCTGCCTTTAAAACCGAATGTGCGGCAAAGCCCTTCAACAAGATGCTGAAACAGCAGGTTCATGTCTTCATATGTTGAAATAGCATGACTGATGGCCCTGTATTCCCGTAAATAAAATTTTCTATTATTCTTCTGTTTCATTACAGCTTCTCCTGATTACCAAAGACAAGAGGTAATCTATAGCTTTTACAGCCTTATAAAAACTTATGCCCCCAACGCGCCTTTTATTGCGTCAGCTGCGACATCTAAACTAATGGCCCCCGTATTTATCACAAGATCATAATTTGCGGGATCTTTGATATCTGCATTGAAATATTTCCTGATAAAAGCCCGCCGATCAGATTCGGTTTTTATGATGCGTCGTTTAGCCTCGTTTAAAGAGATCCCGTAATCGATAGATATTTTTTCTATCCTTTTTTTCTCCGGCGCCACGATGCGTACTCTAAACCGTCTTAAAGGGGGGAGTACGAAATTAGCTCCTCTTCCAACTATTATGGCTCGTCCATGTTTACCGATTGTACCAATAACTTGCATCAGATGCTTGAGATACTGATCAGGCCAGAGATGTCTGTAATCCACAAGAGATGATATCCATTCATTCCAAACGGAGACTCCTTTCTCATCTACTGTCTCAAAGAATCTCTCGCTGATTTTAGTGCCCTCAGCCATATCTTGAACGAAACTCTTGTTAAAGATATCAAATTCAAGTTTTTCAGCAAGTTTCTTTGCAACTATACTTCCACCGCTGCCTGGCTCCCGGGATATAGTAACTATGGGGAGAGCCTCTTTTTCGTCAGCCTTCTCAATCTGCGAAACATGCCATTTCTGAACTTGTTCTTCTACGATCTGCCCTATGGAACGATTCTTTGTTTTCATGACTCCTCCTTTTTTATATGCTCCGTTAATTCTTTATGCATATCAACAAGAAATTTCAATATTTTTTAAAAAAAGTATTCCAAAGACTCTATTCCGTGTCAAGAAGTAATTCAACATAAAACAGAAAAACAGAAATTATAATTATGGTATTTTTTCTTTTATAATTTTGCGCGTAGATTTTGTTTAATAAAAAACCCTTTAAAAAAATGAGGAAGTATGGCATAAATAAAGGTTTAACTTCTTGATATAATAGAATCCATCTGGGTATTATAATAATAGAATGCTACGTTTTTCAATTAAATCACTTGGCTGCAAAGTTAATCAATGCGAATCCGAAGATATTGCGGATGCCTTGAAAAAGGCGGGCATGGAGGAAACATCACCTGTGGCATGCCGGCAGAATTCAGATATTTGCATTATAAATACATGCACTGTCACACAAAAGGCATCCATGCAGTCAAGGCAGGCAATCAGACAAGCCATCCGCGCCAATCCTGAAGCAAGAATAATTGTAACAGGATGTTACGCTGCAACTGAACCGGATGAAATAAACCGAATAAACGGGGTTCACTCGGTTATCGCCAACTCCAAAAAGAAAATACCGGAAATTATCCTTTCAGACTCTGAGCTTAAGTCTCATTTTACAGAATCGGATCATCAAAAAAAAATAGAGTCTGATAATCAAGTACTTTTAACGGAGCCGGATTCGAGAAAAAGAACCAGGCCGTTCTTAAAAATACAGGACGGATGCAATGCTTTCTGCACTTATTGTATAGTCCCTTATGCCAGGGGGCGCAGCAGAAGCATGTCACCCGATCAGGTTCTGGAAAAAATCAATAAATTCAGTAAAAAAGGTTTTAATGAAGTTGTCCTTACCGGCATACACCTTGGAGTCTTCGGTTTGGATCTTAAACCTGCAAGCAGCCTTTCTGAATTACTGGAAAAGATAGAAAAAGCAAAACCGGAATGCCGGATACGATTAAGTTCCATAGAGCCCCGAGAGCTGACAGGGAGTATCGTAAAACTTGTGGAACAATCGAATGTTTTCTGCCGCCATTTTCATCTACCACTGCAAAGCGGCGATAATTTCATTCTCAAAAAAATGAACAGACCATATGACAGAGAACTTTTCAGGAAACTGGTTTTAAAAATTCATAAATCGATTCCTGGAGCCGCCATAGGAGTAGACATACTTGCAGGTTTTCCAGGTGAAACGGAAGAAGCTTTTTATAATACATATTCCCTGATAAATGAACTGCCGGTGACTTATCTGCACGTTTTCCCATTTTCACCCCGCAAAGGCACCCCGGCCGCCGGATATCCGGATCAAATCTCTCCGCAAACGCTAAAGCTCAGAACCGGCATGCTGCGTGAATTGGGAGCATTGAAAAAAAAAGAATTCTACTCCGGATTTATCGGAAAAAAAGTGAAAATCATAATAGAGGGGAAAAGAACCAAAAACGGAGAATTAAAAGGGCTGACTTCAAATTATATACCGGTTCATGTAAATGGTGGCGATGATCTGAAAAATTCAATAGTAGAAGCAAGGATAGTGCAATTAAAAAACAATTCCACTAGCGGCAGGATCATTTCACGGGTTTAAAAAGAGGCGGGGAATAGACCTGGCTTGCAAACTTTTGATCAAGGATGCTTTGCAGGATGGCATTCGCAACGTCTTCTTTTTCCATTAGAGGCAGAGATTGTTTTGCGCCATCCTTGAAAAATAGAGTCACTTTGTTGGTTTCTGACTGAAAGCCTGATGATGAGGAAGAGCCTACTATATTTCCGACTATAAGATCGAGATTTTTTTCGCGGAGTTTTTGCTGTGCGTATTGCTCAAGATTTTCTGTTTCAGCTGCAAAGCCGACGAGAATACGGTCTTTTTTATTTTTCCCGAGTTCTTTCAGGATATCCCGGGTTTTCTGCATAGAAAGAGTTATAGTCTCTTTACCTTTTTTTATTTTGTGCTCCGCCGGATCAACAGGTCTGTAGTCAGAAACAGCAGCCGTTTTTATTATTATATCCGATTTATCCATGTACTCAAACACAACGTCTGCCATTTCCATAGCTGTATTTACTCTGAGTGTGGTGATTCGGGGCGGGTCGGGCAAGCTTACCGGGCCGGTGATCAACACTACTTCAGCTCCTCTCTGCTCCGCTGCTTTTGCCACGGCAAAGCCCATTCTGCCTGATGAGGGGTTGCTGATAAACCTGACCGGATCAACCGGTTCTCGTGTGGGGCCGGCTGTGACCAGCACCTTGCGACCTGAAAAATCCTTTGATGTAATCAGGGAGTTGAGCCGGTCAATTATACTTTCAGGGTCCGGAAGACGCCCGGGGCCTGTGGTCCCGCATGCGAGATCCCCTGATTCAGGTTCCATAATAAAAAAACCGTCGCTTTCCAGTATATCAAGATTCCTCTGAACAGCCCTGTTTTCATACATGTGGGTATTCATGGCGGGACATATGATTTTGAAAGAGGTAACAGCAAGCATAAATGTACTGATAGCATCATCTGCTATACCGTTTGCCAATTTACCTATGATGTTGGCAGTGGCAGGCGCTACTATAACAGCATCCGCTTCTTCAGCCCATACAATATGTTTGATGGAAGGATCGGCGGCCCGGCCAAAAAAGGTAGTACAAACAGGTCTGCCTGATATGGCTTCAAAAGTCAGCCGCCCGACAAATTCCACGGCATTTTCCGTCATTACAACCCTTACAGCCGCCCCATGCCTTACAAGAAGCCTTAAAAGTTCGACAGCCTTGTAGGCGGCAATGCCGCCGCATACGCATAGTACTATATTTTTATTCTGAATACTATTGTACATAGCCGCTTCCGAAATCATGCTCAAAAGCCATATCTTCAAAGCGGGTATAGGCGCTCAAAAAAGTCAAATTCACCTTGCCTATCGCCCCGTTTCTATGTTTGGCGAGTATAATCTCGGATGTGCCTTGTTTAGGATTATTTTCGTCCTTGTTGTATACTTCGTCCCTGTAAATAAATGCTACCAGATCGGCATCCTGTTCCAGGGCGCCGGATTCCCTTAAATCGGAAAGCAGGGGCCGCTTGTCGCCCCGTTCTTCCAGCTTTCTGTTCAACTGCGACAAGGCAACCACCGGAATGTCAAGCTCCTTTGCCAGGGCCTTTAATGATCTTGAAATTTCCGAAATTTCCAGATCCCTCCGCTCGGCCGGAGAACTACCCCTCATAAGCTGAAGATAATCTATAACGACAAGGCCCAAATCATTATCCATTTTGAGCCTGCGGGACTTTGCTCTTATGGATAACGATGTAATATCGGGTGAATCATCAATAAAAATTGGAGCCGAAGTCAAAACGCTGGCTGCATCTGTAAGCTTTAACCAATCATCATCACCTAAAAAACCGCCCCGCACACGGGAAGAATCCACCCTTGCTTCAGAACATAGCAAACGCATGGATAACTGTTCTTTTGACATTTCAAGTGAAAATACGGCTACCGATATATTCCCTTCGACAGCAGCATTCCTTGCGATGTTAAGAGCAAGGGCTGTCTTGCCCATGCCGGGCCGCGCGGCTAAAATTATCAGATCCGAGCCCTGGAATCCCGAGGTCAGCTTGTCAAATTCTTTAAATCCCGATGGCACTCCTGTTAGAAAAGCTCTATTTCCCTGCTGTTCTTCAAGAGCAGCAATGTTGCCATCGACAAGTCTGCTTATGGAAAAGAATGAAGGTCTTATTTTATTTTCAGCTATTTCAAAAACTGATTTTTCGGCAAAACCTATCACTTCATCGACATCACCCCTGTCCTCGTAACACCGCCTGGAAATTTCGTTAGCTTTTTCAATAAGACGCCTCAAGCATGCCTTGTCATGAATGATTTTGGCGTAATACTGGGCATTTACAGCAAGAGGCACCGTATCGACTATACCGGCGATATATGTAGCGCCACCCACTTCGTCAAGCTTTCCACGTTCTTTAAGAATATTTGTAAGTGTTATGAGATCTACAGGTTCGTTTTTAGAATAAAGCTCGGTAATGGCTTCATAAATCACTTTATGAGATGACCTATAAAAATCATCAGGCGCCACAATCTCGACAACATCATGAAGCACATCATTATCAAGGAGAATCGCACTTATAATATTCTCCTCGGATTCAATATTCTGCGGTGGCAGTTTATATAAAGAAGTATCCTTTTCCATAACCACACCCAAATGCCCATCTCTTAATAAAAGCGCCCTATTTCTCCGGCACTATTTCAACAGTTATTTCAGGTTCAACATCAGCATAAACCCTTATGGGCACCTTGTAGGAACCTATCTGCTTTATCGGCTCAGCAAGAAGAATCATCCTCTTTTCAACCTGGATATCCTGATCGCCAAGCGCTTTAGCAATATCACGAGATGTTATCGAGCCGTATAGATTATCTTCATCAATAACTCGCGCGGTTATTCTGCAAGAGACGTCTTTAAGCTGTTCAGCCATATCCTCCGCTATCTTCTTTTCTTTGGCTATCTGCAAATCAAATTTCTTTTTCTGCTGCCCAAGGATCCTATGATTTTGAGGCGTATCAAGAACAGCCTTGCCTTGCGGCAAAAGATAATTTCTGGCATAACCGTTGGCAACATCCACCTGGGTCCCGATAATGCCAAGAGTTTCTATTGTTTCTTTTAAGATTAATTTCATTTAAACAACCTCTTCCATTTATAAAAAATCAACTTTCTCCGATTTCCAGTTTTCTGAAGTTCAGCCATGTATCAAAAAACCCAAGCCCGATCACCAGGATAAGAATTATCTGCTGAAAGGCCATGATGCTGTACAAAATAAACCTGAGCATGCGGGGAAGTCCTTTTTTTTCAAAAAGAAAAGAAATAATAGCTATCCCCACAAAAAAATATATACTCATAAGTACTATTAAAGCGTTAAGTCCCAAAATCTTTAAATAAGTGTAAGGTAAAAGCAGCATCACGCCGGATAAAATGACAACCCATACCAGAAATTCGGGAGCCTTCCATATATTCAGAGAGCCAAAGTCAGGGTAAAAGAGTTTTCCTGCCTTCAACAAAGGCTTTGAAAGCAATATGCATGCCCAACTTACAAACAATGTCGACACTACAATCAAAGCTGGAATGATTCGCACCAGTATGTACTGAATAGTATCAACGGTACTCGAAATAGCATACAGACTCTCTTCGGGCAACCCCATATCTTCGTAAAGGGCAATGGTAAGCTCAAGGTTTTGTTTAACATATTCAGATACAACATTATAAAGGTTTATATCAGACATGTTACAGTAAAAAATCACCGCTATGGAACCTGTAAATAGAACTATGCAACATGAATATAGAACTGTTTTTTCAATAGAAAGATCAAGTTCAAATATTTCGCTTAATGCAAAACCGAGCAACATAAGTTCAATTAACAAAAACAGATCAAAGGATATATTGCCAAGCAAAATAATCATTACAATTATTGCCAGTCCTGAAATCATCATCCCGGCCTGCCGGCCGAGCTTTGAACGATAAAAAAGGACGGGCAACGGTATCAGCATGGCGCATACGAACCCTATAAAAGGCACATAAACAGATGCAGCGAACATCAGGGTGATAACGGCAATACCCTTTGCAATATCCCCGGATATTCTTCCTTGGGCACTATGATGCACAGATCTTGACCCTCTCTCTTGCTAAGGGAACTTACAGAAAATAATCTACGCATCCTGCTTGCCCTTTTGTCCGTCTTCTACGTTGCGGTAACAGTTGTATAGTTCACTATGCAACTGTTACCACGCCTTGAAGACGAACAAAAATTCTGCACGATATGTGTAGATTATTTCCTTCCAGTTCCCTAAAGGCCCTTACTAGTGCCTACATAAGGTAATAGTGCAATAGTACGTGCACGTTTTATTGCGCGCATAAGCGCTCGCTGGTGCTTGGCGCATGTCCCGGATATGCGGCGAGGTATAATTTTGCCTCTCTCGGCAACAAAATACTTTAATTGTGAAGAATTTTTATAATCAATATCAAGGCTGGAATCAGCACAGAAACTGCAGACCTTGCGCCGATGATAGACCTTCTTTTTACTGAAGGTTTTCTTTCTTCTTGGTTTAAAAGCCATAGTGTCACTCCTTTTCGTCAGCTTCGGTTTCTTCTGCTTCATTATCTGCAGCTACTGGTTCCGGAGCGTCGGATGAATTTTCTTCATCCCTTGTCACAGAATCCGGCTTATCATTTCCCGGGTCACTTTCCTTATCCATATCTATCTTTTCAGATTCAGCCTCTGCTGCTTTTCTGTTCTTTATCTCTTCTTGAACTGCATCAACATCAACATCTTTGTCAAGTAATACAGTCATATATTTGAGGACGTTGTCGTTGATTCGGCAATATCTTTCAATTTCATTAACAAGCTCCCCATTGCCGCAATAATCGATACGAACGTAAAAGCCTCTGCTCTTTTTCTTGACATCATAGGCTAATTTTTTATCACCCCATTCATCTAAAAAAACAAGGAACCCGTCCCCATGCGCAATCGGATCTGTGATCCTTTCAAAAAGTTGACCCCGATCTTCATCTGAAAGATCAGGGTCGGAAATAATCATAGTTTCATAACGTCTCATATAAACTCCTTATGGATAATAAAGCCCAGGAAAATAATGCCTGAGCAAGGATTATGTAGAATCCAACCTATACATACTTTGATTGAAAATCTATAAAACAATAAAATTGATAAGGATATATTAAAGTATCATAAATGTCAACTTTCTATTCTTAATTTTTAATAATGTCTCTTTAGGAACGTGGACTATGGATTGCCACATAATGAATTTCACAAGGCCAGAGGGAGGAAGGCGTATTTTAATACTTCGACGACCGATAACGCAGTGAAATTACTTATGTGAACATCTACATCAAACTATCTGTGTCGATTTCGACCTCCGTAGCCAAATCTTTCTTAACTTTTGACGCTTCCTTTAGTTTGTTATAGGCAAGCTCTCTATTATGTAATGCTTCGGCAAAATCCGGAGATATCTCTATAGCTCGGGTCAAATCCGCTATTGCCTCTGTATATAATCTTAAAGAAATAAAGGTCATTCCCCTGTGAAAATAAGCTTTTGCGTAATCCGGGTTTAATTCAATGGCTTTGTTATATTCAAAAATAGCTTCCTCATAGTTCCCCAGGTTAGCGTAAATAGCGCCTATATTCAAATAAGCTTCAGGAAATTTCTTATGATAGTAATTTGCCTTATTATAATCATCTACAGCCTTATTCCACTGTTTTCGTTGGGCTCTTACGCCTCCACGATTATAGTAGGTTCTTGCATCTTTGGGATTAATTTCAATGGCTTTGTCATAGCATGCAACAGCATCATCAAACTGCCCTAATTTTTCATAGGATAGCCCTTTATTACTGAATGCTTCAGGATATCTTGGATTTAATTTCAGGGCCTGATTATAATATTGAATAGACTGTTCACTATCAGCCAATATCCCCTTGTTTAAACAAATAAAGGAAATGATACCCTTTTGATCTGTAATTGTAAATCTTCTATTAATCAACAAGGGATTCTGGTCATCAATTAATTCCCAATACTCTCCTTTGTGCATAAAAGTTTCTTCCAAATTAAATGGCTTACTGATAATAGGTCCCACAGCCAGATCCACCATCATCATCCGTCCATCAACAAGTTTAAAGAGACAGGCACAATGAAATTTTCCCACCGGCAATGCATCAGCGAGAACTATTTCGGTTACGCCAATAGGAAGAACAGAAAAGCCCAGAGATACGCCCAGGATATAAACCAGGGCCGTATAGCTAAGGCACTGGGCCTTCTTATCTTTAACAACCTCAGCTAAATCAAAACATTTTTCTTCTTCATCAAACTCGAAAGCCCTTCTTATCATTACACTCATATTTCTAATAATGACTTGCTCAATCTCAGTTAACTTTACAAATGAAATTTTTCCCTTATCATGCTTCTCTTTCATTTGTTGGAGAATATCATACCAGAAAACGATAAAAGGTTTTCCCTGACTGGTTTCATCCTGCCAGCTACACACAATTTGTATCAATTTTTCTGCAACATCAGAAGAATAAGTAAGCTCCTGTACAAGTTTTATTATATTAGATAGAACTTTACTCTCTTTCTTCATTATCTCTCTCCCTTAATTCCGAAATTATTAATTGGAAGTTTTTACCTATGTTTTTTATTTCTTTTCATTTCACATAGTAACCTTGACCACCCTTTAATTTTGTACCAAGAAAGGGAACCAGAACAAAAGCATATGACCTTTTTGCATTTGAAGCGCAACAAAAATAAAAACTTCGAGAAACTTGATTTTCATTGTTTACTTGAAGTTTAGATTCATTCTTTTCATTAAAGCGTATCCGATGTCAAGGACAGATTCTATGTTTTTAAGTTGTGCCCATCATTAGCATCAACAAAAAAAATAAAATTTGTGGCATCCTTGAGTAAGATAAAAAAAATAGTTTACAGTTTAGAGATTATCGTTCCCATGTTCCGGTGGAGGGACGAGCAAACGGGAGCTGAAAGTAAGGGTACAGATTTATTCTTTTGGTTTTTTATTTTACCCGGTTATCTTTGAAAATAACTCAGCCGTGCGCCAAAGAGGGCAAGTCTTTGTATACTTTGGAGCATTCCATTTGAAGTAAGGGCGGATCGATTTTTTTAAAATGCACTATGAATGTCGTTCCTTTGTTAATAGTGCTTTTGACATCTATACGGTTGCCATAGGCTTCAAGTATATTATGAACAATCGATAAGCCAAGGCCGGTTCCTTTTTGCTTTGTCGTAAAGAATGGATCAAAGATAGATTGAATCGTATCATCGGTCATACCGCAACCGGTATCGAAAATCTCTAAAGCTGCATTATGGCCTGAGGTGTTGAATATTTTTATGTTTATCATGCCGGTATCCTCAATAGATTCAGCCGCATTTAATAGCAGGTTCAAGAGTATCTGGCGAAGATGGCGAGGATCAATTTCAGTCCATATATCTTCGTTCAGGTTGTTTATAATTCTGATTCGTTCTTTGCAAAGATTATCCTTTTCGAAAAGCCTTATTGTATCAGCCAGTTCTTTGCGGACTTCAGTTGCTTTGGCCTGTCCCCTGGAAGGAGGCTTTGCATACATAAGAAAATTGTTGACCAGATCGTTTAGCCTGCCTGCTTCACGTAAAAATATCTGTATAAGTTTATCATGATATGAATTAAATTGTGTATCCTCCCTTAGCAACTGGATTGAACCCGTAAGGGAAGCGAGGGGATTTTTAAGTTCGTGCGCCAGACCGGCCGCCATTTCTCCAACTGCCGCCATTTTTTCAACCCTCTTGACATGATCCTCCATGGCCACAAGCTGATTTTTCGTATTTTTGGCCTGTTCCGATAGTATGCTGCTCAAATAGGCGACTGCAAAACAGGCTCCCATGGTAAATACTATTTTGTACAGAACATGGTTCCAGTCATGATTGGCGGTCAAAAGAGTCTCTTCTATTATAAAGGGCTTCAGGATGCCATAGTATTCAAGGTCTATCATAACACCATACTGAATACTGCACATAGCTGCCATTATCATACTCCCCCGTCTGAAAAGGAGCATGCTTGAATATATAATTACAACAAGATAGAAAAATACAAAACTGCTTGAGTAACATCCGGTAATATATACTATCAAGGTAACGATAAATGTATCGAATATGATTTGCCAATATGCAAACAGCAGTTCCCGTTTTACATGGTAAAGGATAAGGGTATAGCAAAAAGCGAGGAGAAAGATCCCTCCTGTAAGCCCGTAAAGGAACAATAGGGGCTTATCAACAAGGGAACTGTTTTTTTCAATCTGCAGGAATATAGTAGCCCCTAACAGGAGCGTGGTAAAAACCAGCCGGATAAGCATAAGCAGTTTAAGCTTATAATAAAGGCTGCTTTCTGATTTTATCAATTGCCTGTTCATGTTATTAATTAAGAATTGAGAGCATCCTTCAAATTTAGTTTACACTGATTTTCTATAAAAAATTAAATTTTACCGCGGAGAACGCAAAAAGCGCAGAGGGAACTGCTTGGTTTTGAATGTAATATCTCAGCGTTCTTTGCGAACTCTGCGGTAAAATATTGATTCCGGCATTTAAAAAAGTGTTAACTACTTTTAGGCATAAATGAAGGATACCGAATTGAGAATTACAAATTACAAATTCATAATTCTCAATTCATAATTCATAATTTATAATTAACTATGCGACCGCCGATGCCATGGTGAAGATAGGAAGATACATAGCAATGACCAGGCCTCCGATTACGACACCTAGAAAAACCAGCATAAACGGCTCAATCATGGAAGTCAGGTTTTCTACGGCCTGATCAACTTCTTCATCATAAAAATCTGCGATTTTTGTCAACATGGAATCGAGAGCTCCTGTTGATTCTCCAACCGAAATCATCTGGCATACCATAGCCGGAAAAACTCCGCTTTCAGCCAGGGGTGTAGACATGGTCTGACCTTGTGAAATCCCTGTTTTGACGTTATAAATTGCCTTTTCAACAGTTACGTTGCCCGCTGTTTTAGCAACAATGTCGAGAGCATCCAGGATAGAGACTCCACTTGAAAGCATAGTCCCCATTGTTCGTGTAAATTTGGCTACGGCTACTTTCCTGATCAATATGCCGAACATGGGCAATTTAAGAAAAAGATCATCAAGGATAGCCCTTCCTTTTATGGTTTTATAAAATCTTTTGTAGGCAAATATGAAAATGACAATTGCGCCAATGATATATGCAATATTATGTCTGACAAAATCGCTCATCGCCACAACAATTAAAGTCGGGGCAGGAAGCGATCCGCCCATATCGTTGAACATACCCTGAAAAACCGGTATAACAAATACCATGATCACCGCTACAACGATTACTGCTATTATCATTGTTATAACAGGGTAGGTCATGGCGCCTTTTACTTTGGCTTTAAGTTTGGCGGCTTTTTCCATGTAGGCGGAAAGGCGCTGAAGAATTGTGTCTAGGATACCGCCTGCTTCACCGGCTGCAATCATGTTGACAAAAAGATCATCGAACTGTTTGGGATATTTTTTTAACGCTTCAGCAAGTGTTGCTCCACCTTCTACAGCTACTTTTATTTTTTTTAGAATTTTTTTAAACGTGGCGTTGTCCTGCTGACCATAAAGTATGTCCAGACACTGAATTATTGGAAGCCCCGCATCTATCATTGTGGAGAATTGCCTGCAAAAGAGAATAACGTCTTTAATTGTGACGCTCGGTTGGAAAAAAGCAATATTTTCAAAAAGATCTTTTGGTTTTTGTTTAATTTTTGAGGGATTTATCTTGAGTCTGCGCAGATTAGCCCGGATAGCGTCTTCATTAGCAGCCTCCATCTCCCCTTTCTGAATTTCGTTTCTTTTATCTTTACCTTCCCAAAGATAAACAGGCATATTTTCCCCCTGAAAATAGAACTTTCGAGTTTTTATTTTTGATACGGTCAAATTTAGGTTTATTGGAGATTATAGAAGCAACAAGCGTGCCATATTAGGGGCTTAATGAGCATAGACCAAGAAAAAAGTCAGGTTCTTATTTTGGGTGCGGACTGTTGGTTATTTATGTGAAAATCTATAAATATTTTTACAAGATCCGCGTCAATAATATCTTTAATTATACGGGGCTGACAAAAAAAGAGTACCCTTTGTTATAGATTTTCAGAGTATTCGCTTGAAAGATTTTTCAAGGGTTTTTATAGGCCGGCTTAACCATGTTGGTCTGCCGTGGGGGCAGCAGGAAGGATTCTCGCATTCATCAAGCTGGTCGAGCAGTCGCTGTATCTGTTCATCCGAAAGACGCTGCTTCGCTCTTATGGATCCGTGACATGCCATGATTATCAGGCATTCATCAACAGCATCGGATACACCTGATGTAAAACCTGTTTCAGCCAGTTTTTCTACCATCTCTATAATAAGCGGCTGCGCCTCCCGGTCTGCCAAAAGGGAAGGTATAGCTTTAACCACGAAGGTATTGCCGCCAAAGGGTTCAATCTCAAGACCGAACTTTTGAAGTTCCGGCAGTATCCTGGTAAGTATTGCGGCTTCACTGTAGGATAAATCTATGGTTTCGGGAATCAAAAGTTTTTGAGACACCGTCGGCAGTCCTTTTGCTCTGACTTTTAGTTTTTCAAAAACAATCCTTTCATGGACAGCATGCTGATCCAGGATAACAAGCCCTTCATCTGATTCGCATAATATGAAAGTATTATGAAGCTGACCGATTATTCTTAAATCCCTGAAACTGCTTTTTGCCCATAAAGGAGACTGTTCGGCTTTTTGGGGTATTGAAAAAATTTCATCTTTTCTGTTTATTGATGAAACATTTTCTTTATCAATAAAAATTTTTGGTGAGGAATGCTCCTTTTTTTTTATATATCCGTATTCAGGCTCAATCCCTGAGATATGAGAATCCTTTGCAGATAGGGGACTTGCTTCAGCCCACCTGGGGCGCTCAGCCAGGTTTAAGGTTTGCGATACCGATTTTACAATAGCGTCATGAATTCTTGTTTGCTCTGCAAATTTGACCTCTGCTTTTGCAGGATGAACATTGATATCAACTTGATCAAAAGGAATTTTCAAAAAAAGCACTGCCACAGGAAACTGCCCTTTCATTAATCTGCCGGCATATCCTTTAAACAGAGCGTGCTGAACCATCCTGTCGCGCACAAAGCGTCCATTTACGAAAAGATAGGTGCCGCGCGCTGTACTGCGCGCAATTCCCGGAGCAGAGATCCAGCCCGTCAGGATAGAGTCTGCGCCGCTATCTGCAATTTTATGAAGATCATTTTTTATATTGCTCCCAAGTACATCCACGGCACGATCCAGCGGATTTTGAACAACCGGCCAGTTTTTCAACTGTTTATTATTATGAAGGAGCTTGAACGTGACATCATAACGGCTCATTGCAATACGGGCGACAGTATCCGCCACATGACTCATCTCCGTATTGATTGTTTTCAGAAATTTGCGCCTGGCGGGTGTATTATAAAATAGCTGTCTGATGGTCACCATTGTCCCTGTGGGAGCGCCTGTTTTCGTGACTTTTGTTATTTTCCCGCCGTCTATAAAAATACTTGTACCGGTTTGTGAATTTTCATCACGAGTAATAAGCTGAAATCTGGAAACAGATGCTATGCTCGGCAATGCCTCGCCCCTGAATCCGAGCGTTTTTATGGCAAACAGGTCGGAATCGTTAAAAATTTTACTTGTTGCATATCTTTCAATAGACAAAAGCGCGTCGTCATAATTCATCCCCGTGCCATTATCTGAAATCCGAATAAGAGATCTGCCGCCCTGTTCGATCTCTATTATGATTTTTTTGCTTCCGGCATCGAGCGCATTCTCCAATAGCTCTTTAACAACCGAAGCAGGCCTTTCAACTACCTCACCGGCGGCTATTTTGTTTGATAGAATTTCGGGTAATATTTTTATTTTTGACACGATGGACACCCCACAAACCTACAGCTTTTCATCCTTTACGTACTTTAACAAGAAGTCTGTCTTCTTTGGGGAGAGGTTAAACTGCAAGCTGGCCTGCTCAACTAATTTTATTATTTTAATTGACGGATTGTTCATGCGCTCTTCTGATATCCATTTAACAGCCTTGCGCAGATCTTCACCTTCCGGGAGTATACTCATTTTTACCTCAGTTTTTTTTATATAGATTTTCACATAAATTAATTATCTGAAAACCGGGATTTTCCATGTTAGAACCTGTTTTTTAACCGCAGAGGACGCAAAGAAACTGATTAAATTTTAACGTAATATCTCAGCGATCTCTGCGTTCTCCGCGGTGAAATTCAGGCTTTTTATTATGAAATTCCGTTGCCTGTTCAAAATTAAAAGCCGTTCTGAAAATTTTTTCCTCATTAAAGTGCATACCCATGATCTGCAGGCCTATGGGAAGTCCTGTTTTCGAGAATCCGCAGGGCAGAGACATGCCCGGTATACCCGCAAGATTTGCTGAGAGCGTAAATATATCGGAAAGGTACATTGTAAGAGGATCACCAGACTTTTCTCCTATAGTAAACGCAGGTGTCGGAGCTACAGGAGAAAGGATTACATCGCATTTTTTAAATGCTTTTTTGAAATCTCCTGTTATAAGTGCCCTGACCTGTGACGCTTGTTTGTAGTAAGCATCATAATAACCTGCAGAAAGAACATATGTTCCTAAAATAATCCTGCGCTTAACCTCATCTCCGAACCCTTGAGATCTTGTCCCTTTGTACATTTCAATAAGGTTTTTTTTATCCATGTCCCGGAATCCATATTTTACTCCATCATATCTGGCAAGGTTGGAACTCGCCTCTGCAGGTGCAATGACATAATATGCCGCTACGGTATATTGCGTGTGGGGCAAAGATATTTCCACAGATGAAGCGCCCATATCCTCAAGGGTTTTAACGGCATTTTTTACCGCCAGATCCACTTCAGGATCCAATCCCTTGTGAGAATGGAATTCCTTCGGTATGCCCACCCTTAATCCGTTCAGGCCTTTTTGACAAAAAGAAGTATAATCCGGCACATCGACAGGTACGGAGGTTGAGTCGTTCCGGTCATACCCCGCAAATGTATTCATCATAATAGCGCTATCGGTAACATCCTTGGTCAACGGACCGATCTGATCCAGTGATGAGGCAAAAGCTACCAGGCCGAACCTGGAGACGCGCCCATAAGTGGGTTTAAGCCCCACCACACCACAGTGTGATGCGGGTTGGCGTATGGATCCGCCTGTATCGGAACCAAGGGATCCGAGGCATAAATCCGCCGCCACCGAAGCTGCAGACCCGCCGCTTGATCCTCCTGGTATGCGCGAGAGATCCCAGGGATTACGGGTTATCTTGATACCTGAATTCTCAGTTGATGATCCCATGGCAAATTCATCCATATTAACTTTCCCAAGAATTACGGCATTCTCTTTTTTTAATTTTTTTATCACAAAGGCATCATAGAAAGGGACAAAATTTTCCAGGATTTTAGATGCGCAGGTTGTACGAATCCCTTTTGTGCAAATAATGTCCTTAATAGAAACAGGAATTCCTGTGAGAGGGGAAATTCTGCCTTTTGCAATAGCATCATCGGCAATTTTTGCCTGGTCCAGTGCCATTTCACCGGCTATAGAAATATATGCGCCGATTTTTTTATCCTGGACATCTATGCGCTCAAGCAGAGACTTGGTAAGTTCCATAGACGAAATTTTCTTCTGCTTTAAAAGTTCATGAGCCTTATGTATAGTAAGTTCATAGAGTTCCATCGATTCTTGATCCTTATCATTCGATTATTTTGGGCACTATAAAAGCCCCATCTTCTTTCTCTGGAGCATTTGAAAGCACTGTATCCCTGTTTACATGCTCTTTTTCATCATCATTGCGAAAAGCATTTGACAGGGAAATTGCGTGGGTTACAGGTTCAACACCATCTGTATTTACACTGTCAAGAGTATGGACATATTCGAGAATTTTTCCGATCTGTTCGGCAAACATTTCCACATCATCTTCATGCAGATCAAGTCGTGCAAGGCTTGCCACATGCATGACCTCATCATCTGTTATTTTCACTATTTAATCCTTTTTATATTTAGCCACGAACACACACGGATACACACGGACAAAACACCATGCCGGCAGAACAAAATATCCGTGTCAGTCTGCGTGAGTCTGTGACTAATAAATCTATATCGCAACAAGCATTACGTTAAATTTATCTTTTTGTAATCTGTTTATTATTGTCCGGGCATCGGCTTTATCTTTATATGAACCGATTCTAATCCTGAACCAGGTTCCTTTTCCGGGAATAACAGCCTTTGATTTATAGGCAGGATACCTCATTTTTTTTAGTTTTGCCACCAGTTTATCGGCAATTTTTGAATCTTTTAATGATGCCACCTGGATGGTATAGTTTTTTTGAGTTCTATTTTTCGGGGTTATATCTGATTTTTTATTATCAATTGTTTTATGAACTAAATATTTTTTTTTTAAAGATTTTTTGCTGGATAATGACGATATTATTTTATTTTTTTTATCTTTTGTTCCAGTTTTTTTCAGATCTTCGTAAAAGCCGAACGAAGTCTTGTCTGAAGCTGCATCCTGATCAATTTTGTAGTAGTTTTGTTCCTTTTGGCTCAATTCAGCCAGACTGTCTTGAACACTTTTAATATCAACCTTTAGCGGAGCACACCCCCGACCCACAAGGACACCAAGGATAAACATCCATGCAGACGTGAAAAAGAGGATAGAGAACAGAAGCAAGGATCCTTTTTTTTTCGTTCCAGGAGAAGTTTGTTTCTTTGTTTTTGAGCCCATTTGTTACGCTCACATTTTTTCAGGAGCTGAAACGCCAAGAAGTCCGAGGCCGTTACGTATAATTTTTTTTACTGCCAGCACAAGATAAAGCCGTCCGCATGACAATAGCGGGTCATCATTCAGAACCCTGTGCTTATTGTAATAAGCATGAAAAGAAGATGCCAGATTCATCAGGTAGAACGTTATACGATGCGGCTCCAGTCTCATGGCAGATTGTTTTACAATTGCAGGAAAACGGTTCATGCTTTTAAGGAGATCGATCTCTTCGGGTTCTTTAAGCATATTAACCGCCTCAGCATTCCAGTTTATATCGGCTACCCCATTTTCTTTACCTTTTCTTATAATACTCGAAATTCTGGCATGAACATATTGAACATAATAGACAGGATTATCATTTGTTTTCTTTTTTGCAAGTTCCAGATCAAAATCTAACGGGCTATCAGAGTTGCGGGTCAAAAAAATAAACCTGGCAGCATCGCGGCCTACCTCGTTTATCACCTCATTTAAAGTTACAAATTCACCGGCCCTGGTCGACATCGCAACGGGGAGACCGTCCCGCAGCAGGTTAACCAGTTGGATCAGGATAACATCGAACCGGTTCCTGTTTACCCCGGAGGCTTCTATTGAAGCGGCAATACGAGGAATATAGCCGTGATGATCTGCCCCCCATATATCGATAATCCGTTCAAAACCACGATTAAATTTATCCTGATGGTATGCAATATCTGATGCAAAATAAGTTGTCAGTCCATTATTACGTACAACAACACGATCCTTTTCATCGCCGAAATCACTGGTTTTAAACCATAGCGCCCCTTCTTTATTATATATTATTTTTTTATTTTGAAAGTTTTCTATGGCTTTTGCAACTTTTCCGGAATCAAAAATAGACTGTTCGCTGAACCAGTTGTCGAATTGAACACCAAAGGACTCTAAAGCTTCTTTTATTTCCGCGAGTATTTTTTCTGCCGCGAACCTGGCGCAATTATTGACAGCCGTTTCTTCTTCAATATTTAAAAAGTTATCGCCATTTATCGATTTAATATTTTCGGCAAGTTCTACGATATACATTCCCTGATAACAGTCTTCAGGAAATACTATATCTTTTCCGAAGAGTTCTTTATACCTGAAAAAAACCGACCGTCCAAGAGTGTTAATCTGTCTCCCGGAATCGTTTATATAATATTCCTTTTCAACATTAAAACCGCAAAAATTCAGAATATTCGCAATGCTGTCACCCACTGCTGCTCCGCGGCCATGGCCCACGTGAAGCGGACCTGTTGGATTGGCGCTTACAAACTCAACCTGAATTTTTTTACCTTTTCCTATATTCTCAGCCCCATACTCTAAATCCATATGATGAATTTCTTTTAGAATTGGATACCACGCAGCTTTGTTTATGAAAAAGTTTATAAAACCCGGCCCCGCTATCTCGATTTTATCAAAAAAAGAATCATGATCATTTATATTCCGTAGTATTGCTTTGGCAATTTTTTGCGGCGCCATTTTTTGTATGGAGGCCAGGATCATGGCAATATTGGTTGAATAATCACCCTGGGTCTCCACCTTAGGTTCCTCAATCAGAACTTCAGGCAAAGCTTCATCGGTTTCAGGCGAATTCAAATCTCCATTGTTATACGCCCCGGTTAATGCGGAATTAATTAAACTTTTAATTTTATGTTTCATTTTAAATCGGCTTCCATCTGTTATCTTATAGGTTTTTACGGTTAACTGTTAACGGTTACCTATTATTCAATCAAAAAAATGTCAAACATTCCTTTACGGTATTCAGCCTTCCTGCTTGACAATTTACGACGTTGACAATACTTGACCATATTCTTACTATACTTATAAAATATTAAGTAAAATTATTTAGGGTAAAAAATGAATCATAATACTAAAGAGATAAACAAACGCCGGACTTTCGGAATTATAAGCCATCCTGACGCAGGTAAAACCACATTGACCGAAAAACTGCTTCTTTATGGTGGAGCCATTCAGCAGGCAGGAGCCGTAAAGGCCCGCAAAGCAGAAAGATATGCGACAAGTGACTGGATGGCCATAGAAAAAGAGAGGGGCATATCTGTAACCACATCGGTTATGAAATTTAATTACAGAGATTTTGAGATAAATCTTCTTGATACCCCAGGTCATCAGGATTTTTCAGAGGATACCTACAGGGTCCTTACCGCAGTTGACAGCGCCCTTATGGTAATCGACAGCGCCAAAGGGGTTGAGCCCCAAACAGAAAAACTTATGGAAGTCTGCCGTATGCGCAACACTCCCATCATTACCTTTATAAACAAACTGGACCGAGACGGCATGTCGCCCATTGATATTCTTGACGATATTGAGGATAAGCTGCAGGTTGAGTGCACCCCCCTTTCCTGGCCAATAGGCATGGGAAAAAATTTTAATGGAGTTTACAATATCTATAACAAAGAACTCCATCTTTTCAAGGCCGGTCAAAACAAAAATATTAGTGACGGCATTATTATAAACGACCTTTCCGACTCAAAGCTTGATGATATTTTGGGAATACAGTCTGACGAGCTGAGGGAGGATATCGAATTGATCGAAGGCGCTACAGATCCTTTTGAGCTTGACCACTATCTTAACGGCACACAGACTCCTGTATTTTTCGGAAGCGCAGTCAATAATTTCGGAGTAAAAGAACTGCTGAATACATTTGTGGAGATGTCGCCACCTCCGGGCCCAAGAGCCGCAGTTACACGGGAAGTCTCTCCTTACGAGGAAGCGTTTTCCGGCTTTGCATTTAAAATTCAGGCCAATATGGATCCTGCCCACCGGGACAGAATTGCCTTTCTCAGAATCTGCTCGGGAAAATTTACCCGTGGCATGAAGGTTCTCCACCACCGGTTAGGAAAAATTGTTACCTTTGCCAATGCCACAATTTTCATGGCCAATGAGCGTGAAAACGTATCAGAAGCATATCCCGGCGATATCATAGGTATCCACAACCATGGCACCATCAAGATCGGCGACACCTTTTCGGAGAAAGAGCCCTTAAAATTCTGCGGAATCCCCAATTTTGCTCCTGAATTTTTCAGAAAAGTTATTCTGAAAAATCCTATGAAGGCCAAACATCTTCACAAAGGCCTAACCCAGCTTGCGGAAGAAGGTGTTATCCAGGTCTTCCGGCCGGTGGCAACAAACGACTATATACTTGGCGCTGTTGGAATACTCCAGTTTGACATCACAATGGCACGTCTCGAAACTGAATATGGCGTTGCTGCAGTTTACGAGCCGTCGCAATATAATGTGGCAAGATGGATCGAATGCGATGATCCCAAAAAAATGGACGACTTTGAAAAAAATAACAAAAACAATCTTGCAAGGGATGCCGAAGGGGCAAAGGCTTTCCTCACCACAAGTGAATGGCAGCTTGAGTACGGTATGGAACATTGGCCGGGAATAGAATTTTACAAGACCAGGGAAAATAATTGATAAAACCGCTAAGGAAACTGCCGGGGACATTTTTCTATTCCTTGTCGATTATTTTATCAACAACAGACATGGGATCCTCTTCCATCCCATTGTTATGCCATAATTTCATTTATTGGTAGTATTTGGCAGCCATGACGAATCGTAAGAATAGATATTTGTTCCTTTTCTATACGATAAAGGATGCGGTAATTGCCGTAAATCAGTTCTTTAAATTGGCTATCATTAATTTCAGGTACAATTCGGCCGATTTCAGGAGACGAGTTTAGTTGCGCAACTTTAGAAAATACTGTATCAATCCATTTTTCTGCCGCTGATGGTTTATCTTGGGCAATGTAATCGGCGATTTCTGATGCTCGATCGACAGCAAGAGGAGACCAGATTATTTTTATTTTAGAACTCGCTTGAGTACTTTCTCTTTTGCATCTTTATGGCTTATTCCTTCTCCTTTTCCCAGTTGGTTGAGAGAAGTTTGAATATCTGATAGAAGCTCGATTTTTTCTTGCATGGCTTCAAATTCATTTACAGCTAAAAGCACCGCTACGCCTTTACCGTGCTGTATAATTATCACCGGTCTTTTAGTATCGTGAACTTGCTTTATGAAATTTGTCATGCCATTCCTGACTTCTGAAAGGGATCTGATGTCTTGATTAATTTTTAGTTTTTGCATGTTGCACCTCATTAAGTATATATTTAGTACATTATATAGCACGTCTTATGGTACATACAAGCGTTATTTTTGGGCGAAAACAAGTAACTGCAGTGAAATTATTTATGTGGAAATCTATATACTATTGCCGTTTAACACTCACCAAATAAAGCCTGTACGACTCCCTCGGATTTCCCCTCTATATTAATTGTCTGAAACTCTACATATCCCGCATTGACTCCAAGTTAAAAATTAGTAAGGTGTCCCCGAAATTAACCGTGTCAATTTATAAAGTTGACAATATTTAACCATCCTATTATATTTTTTTTAAAAGTGCAGTAAAAATATGGGATAAATAAAAATTGAAAGGTGGAATATTATGGCAGAAGATGTTTTGGAAATTAATGACAGCAATTTTGAAGCGGAAGTGTTAAAAGCAGACGGCCCTGTTATGGTAGATTTTTGGGCTCCTTGGTGCGGTCCATGTAAAGCTATTGGTCCCATTATTGAAGAGCTGTCCGGTTCCCTGGGTAATAAGATAAAATTTACCAAGTGCAATGTGGATGATAATCCCGCGACTCCAAGTAAATATGCTATAAGATCCATACCGACTCTTATCTTTTTTAAAGACGGAGCTGTAGCGGATCAGGTTGTAGGGCTTGTTGGGAAATCAAAACTTGAAGAGATAATTAATAAAATTTCATAGGTGTTTTGTATGCGGAACGTAGATTACGATCTGGTTATCATTGGAGGAGGGCCGGCAGGTCTTACCGCGGGTCTATATGCAGCACGGGCACGGCTTAATGTTATTCTGCTGGAAAAATCAGTAACGGGCGGACAAATTATTATCACTGACTGGATTGAAAACTATCCCGGCTTTCCTGAAGGAATCAGCGGCATCGACCTTACCGGCAGAATGAGTGAGCAGGCTAAACGGTTCGGCCTTGAAATTGAAACAGAAGAGGTTCTTTCACTGGATTGCTCGAACAAGGTCAAGAAGATCGAATTGGGTGACAGAACAATCAGCGCCCATACCATTATTATAGCCACAGGCGCTTCCCCGAGAACATTGGGTGTTCCCGGCGAAGATGATTTTTACGGCAAGGGTGTCTCCTCTTGCGCAACATGTGACGGTCCTTTTTTCAGCGGTGCAGTTGTGGCGGCAGTCGGCGGCGGGGATACCGCCGTTCAGGAAAGTATCTTTTTAACAAAATTTGCAAAAAAAGTTTTTCTTATACATCGCAGGAATGAATTGCGCGCTTCCAAAATACTGCAGGAACGGGCTTTTGCAAATGATAAAATCGAGATTGTTTGGGACTCGGTATTAACAGGTATTAATGGTGGCAAAACCGGCGTTACCAATATTACGATAAAGAATGTTAAAACGGGAGATACCAGTGACCTTGCTGTAGACGGTTGTTTTATGTGGGTTGGCATCCAGCCTGATTCCGGTTTTCTTGGCGATGATATTAAGGTTGATGAGTATGGCTTTATTATCGTGAATGAGAGAATGGAAACCTCCGTACCGGGAGTTTTTGCCGCAGGTGACGGGCGCAGAACACCTCTGCGTCAAATTGCAACAGCAATAGGCGATGCGGCGATTGCCGCAGTTTCAGCGGAACATTATATTGGAAATTTATAAATTAATTCAGATAGTTATCCAGATGAAACAAATCATAATACTCTGCCTTCTTTCTCTATTCATATGTTCGGGCTGCGCACTGTTTTCTTCACCCAAAAAAGAAAAAAGCGCCCAGGAGCTTGCAGATCTCGGTATGAAGGAATTCAATAAAGGCAACTATAGTTATGCGGTTGAACACTTTGAAAAGCTGAAAGACTGGTATCCATTCAGCAAATTAGCTGTTCTTGCTGAAATTAAAATAGCTGATTCTCACTACAAATTAAAAGAATATGAAGAAGCTGTGCTGGCATATGAGCAGTTTGAAAGCCTTCATCCGCGTAATGAAAAAATTCCTTATGTCTTGTACCGGATCGCGCGCTGTTATTATGATCGGATTGATACAATAGACAGGGACCAGACACCTGCCAGGAATGCTTTACATGCTTTCAACAGATTGATAAAACAGTTTCCTGCAAACAGATATTCGAGGCAATCCGAAGCGTATATAAGAAAATGTTTGAGGAGCCTTGCCGAACACGAACTCTATGTGGGTCGTTTTTACTTTAAGACCAAGCAGTACAAGGCTGCGCTTTACCGTTTCAAAGCGGTGATTTCCAATTATCCTGATCTTGGTGTCAACTGGCAGGCTTTACAATATATTATTCTCTGTGAAGACATCCTTAAAGAGAAAAAGAATAAAACCCTATGATAGCCGTAAGCGCCTGCCTTCTTGGATGCAATTGCAGATATGACGGACAAAATAAAAGAAATAATTTTATTTTTGAGTTATCAAAAAAGGAATCGGTCTTACCTGTCTGCCCTGAAGTGTTGGGTGGATTATCAGTGCCCAGAAAGCCGTCCCGAATTACAGGCGGTGATGGCTTTGATGTTCTTGACGGCAATGCAGAAGTAATCAATATTCATGGCACAGATAATACAAAAGCTTTTATAGGCGGCGCATATGCTGCTTTAAAAATGTTTAAGGAAAACGGAATAGAGCGTTGCATATTAAAAGATAAAAGCCCGTCATGAGGATCCGGCAGCAGAGCGCAGGCGCACTCTAAAACAGCTTGTGACACGGAAGCCGGGAAAGTTACAGGTGTTACAGCCGCACTTTTAATTCGTGAAGGTATTAAAATAGATTATCTCTGATTTTAAAACTTTGCACTTACAATTTTAAACCTCTACGATAGATTTTCAGATAATTAACTGATTTTAAAATTTGGCACAATGCCAAAGGGAGGAAGGCGCATGAGCAGGTATGGGGACGTCTATGATATTATGCGTTTTTACCCTATCAACTCAAATCTGTTTTCTCTTTCAATTTTTTCACCTCTTATGGATGAACAACTTACCGCTGATTGGCATATATTCAGCTTTTTTCCAATTTCAATGGTTGTCATGCCGAGCTTTCGATGAGCCCAAAAACATAAAAGACTTCGCGCTTTAAAAGGGTGTTGCAAAGTAAAAAAACTTTGATAATAAAATCAATTAGTTAACCCAGAAAAACCCCATTTTTCCATTATGGCGTAACTATTTGTTTTAACTACCGATAATAGCAATCTTTGCAACACCCTTTTTAACTGTTGGCGGTGATTTCCCGAAAGCCGTTACCTGCTCAATCTCCATGCCCATCACTTCGGCAACCCGCTGTATTACCCGATTGAAATCATAACCTTTGGCTCTTAATTCATATTTCTGCTCAAATTCTTCTTCGGCGGCCTTTAAAACATTTTCAACAAAATCACTGTCACCTAAAATGCGTTCATCTCCCTTAACACGTATGCCTGCTTTGCGAAAATCTTTGAGAACCGACCAGCCGCCTATACTCCTTAATAATCCACCACCGGTAAGATCCTGCCGTTTACCTGCGCTTATACCTTTTTTAATAAACGCTCGATACCCTTTTATTGCCAATTTTTTTTGCCGGAAAACTGTTTATAAACATAATCGATATTCTGCCATTCCTCACTGGCTTTATTCATCAGAACACTGTGACCGCACCACTTATATTTATCCAGGCTTTTTTTCATATCTTCCACAAGACCCGCCCTCAACGGGTTTAAGTGGATATAACGCACCAATTCCTTTAGATATATATCTTCCTGGCATAAAATTGACTTGTACCTGTTTTAAAAAAGTTGACCGTGGCGACGGTATTTCTTATTGAACCATACCGCGTATCCGGTGAGCAAACGACTCATTAACACAGAAACCGGAATCAATCCGGTTTTTAATAATAAGTGGACGTGGTTTGGAATCAATACCCATGCAAAACACTCGGTTTGTGTTTCAGGAATCAAATTATTGAGCCGACTTAAAAAGTTTTTCCGATCATAATCTGATCTGAAAATTTTCTTACGTTCTATCCCCCTGACAATTATATGATGCAGTGCTCCAGGTGCATCTATTCTCGCTTTTCGTGCCATGTTTAAGATGTATCATATAATTATTTCTAAGTAAAGCATAATATCATAGATGTCCCTATACTTCCCCATGGGTAGCAAGCCCGTTCAAGTTAAAATGTTAACATAACGTCTCCAATTCTTTTCTTGACAATAAATAGCAAAATTGCTATAAATTATTATGGATACGGAATGGAAGGTAGAATTTCTTAATGACACTGCCGAGGCTGAGTTCGACCAACTTCCAACAGAAATTAAAGCGAAAATTATCCGAATTTCACAATTGATTGAACAAGTTGGACTTTTGTCTGTTAAAGAGCCTTATGTTCGGCACGTACATGACAAGATTTGGGAAATACGTGCCAAAGCTAAAGAAAAACTTGCCAGATTGCTCTATACTACTATAACAGGAAAACGTGTCGTTATTCTCAGAACTTTTGTCAAAAAGACACGCAAAACCCCAAAACGGGAAATAGAACTTGCTCTGCAAAGAATGAAGGAATTTGATCATGGGTAAAAGATTACAAGATAAGCATAAAAAATTGCTAAGTGATCCTGAATATAGAAAAGCCTATATGAAACTTGAAGATGAATTTACTGTTGCAAAGGCGCTTATCCAGGCCAGAACAAAGGCAAACCTGACTCAAAAACAGATCGCAGAACGTATGGGAACAACCCAATCTGTTGTTGCCAGGATAGAATCGGGTAAACCTTTACCCAGCCTCAAAAGTGTAATCAGATATGCTGCGGCTGTAAATAGCAGAATAGATCTAAAACTTGTACAAGCTAATAAATAAATCCCAGCATTTGCTTTTATCTTACATGGGGCAGGCATGGGGACGTCTATGATATTATGCGTTTTTACCCTATCAACTCAAATCTGTTTTCTCTTTCAATTTTTTCACCTCTTATGGATGAACGACTTACCGCTGATTGGCATATATTCAGCTTTTTTCCAATTTCAATGGTTGTCATGCCGAGCTTTCGATGAGCCCAAAAACATAAAAGACTTCGCGCTTTAAAAGGGTGTTGCAAAGTAAAAAAACTTTGATAATAAAATCAATTAGTTAACATAGAAAAATCCCATTTTTCCATTATGGCGTAACTATTTGTTTTAACTACCGATAATAGCAATCTTTGCAACACCCTTTTTAACTGTTGGCGGTGATTTCCCGAAAGCCGTTACCTGCTCAATCTCCATGCCCATCACTTCGGCAACCCGCTGTATTACCCGATTGAAATCATAACCTTTGGCTCTTAATTCATATTTCTGCTCAAATTCTTCTTCGGCGGCCTTTAAAACATTTTCAACAAAATCACTGTCACCTAAAATGCGTTCATCTCCCTTAACACGTATGCCTGCTTTGCGAAAATCTTTGAGAACTGACCAGCCACCTATACTCCTTAATAATCCACCACCGGTAAGATCCTGCCGTTTACCTGCGCTTATACCTTTTTCCACAAACGCTCGATACCCTTTTATTGTCAATCTTTTTTTGCCGGAAAACAGTTTATAACCTAAGTTGAGCGATTTCCAACATCAATGAGAGATAATTTTTCCATAAAAGTCTTAATTATCAAAAAGTTATCAATTTATTAAGTTCATTTTTTTATTCACCCAACGGGTGATGTAATTTTTTTCCCATATAGTGCAATTATTTTTAAATTACTTCCTGGCAACTCACTGAAAATTAAGCTAAATTTTATATTTTAGGCTTGCACTTTTTTTCTTTTGTGATATATTGTTGTATCAAATACTGGAGAATGAATTTAATTCATAATTGAAGAGAAATTAACATGAAAAAAGCCCGCAGTTCACAAAGAATAAACAAAATTGATACGACGACTGACACTATTACTGGCAGGGGAGGCTTGGTATTGTTTAGCCGCTATCTTGAGATGACTGGTATTTTGGACATTCTGAATACGAAATTTGGATTTATGCGTAAAAGCTCTAAAGGACTCTCCGTTTGGATTTTGTTCAAGCAAATTTTTTGTTTCTTTTTTGATGGAACATCTCGCCATTTGACATACTTTGATCAATTAAAAAATGACAAAGGTTATGCAGGTGCAATAGAAACAACAACTTCACAGATGGCATCATCTCACATGATTAAGCGATTTTTTCAAACTTTTGGTTGGTGGTTTGCCAATCACTTCCGCTGGGTGCTTCGTACGATGTTTATTTGGCGCTTAAACATCATAAAGCCCGATGAAATAGTACTATATATTGATTCGATGGTGATGGACAATGATGACGCCAAAAAACGACAAGGTGTTCAGCCCACCTACAAAAAAAAGAAAGGGTTTCATCCCCTACAGATCATCTGGAACGGCAAAATTGTTGATGCCATCTTCAGGGGCGGAAGCAAAAATGGCAACTTTGGCGATACCGTTGTCAACATGATAATTGGCCTGGTGAATCTTATTCGTAGCGACTACAGTAAAACTGTAACGATAATCCTGCGTTGCGATAGTGGCTTTTTTGACAAAAAAAATTTTGCAGCCTTTGATGAACTCAATATTGGATTTATTGCCAGTGGGAAAATGTATGCTGGGGTCAAACAACAGGCCAGCAATGCGGCAAATTCCGATTGGGACTCATATAATATCAAAGAGCAGACGTGGTCATTTTTAGAGTTCGGTTTTCGGTGCGACAAATGGAAACGTTTTTATCGGACATTTTACACTCGCTGTCTTTATGAAGGTAAACAAATACTGCTTGATTTTGCCCGCCCGGACAATGTCATTCTTACCAATATCGGTATTAATGATAAAGTGCTGAAAAATTGCACCGAAGAGAGACGGCAGTACTGGCTCATCCCCGAGGCGATTATCAACAGCTATCATCAGTGTGGCGCAGATGAACTTGCTCATCGAGGATTCAAAGATTTTGATTTCGAGCAATTACCCTTTAAAAAATTTGGTCCAAATTCCGCATTTTACTACTGCATGCTGATTTCTTTTTTCCTGTTTGAAACCTTCAAAGAAGACGTGACAGCAGAAGTAATACCTATAAGAAGTTATGCCACATCTGTACGCCGCAAGATAGTCGATATAGGAGCTAAAATTGTAAAAAAAAGTCATATGATCACTTTAAAGCTATCTCAATCTGTTATGCAAGCCATTAAGTTTGATAAACTATGGGCCAATTGCCAGAATCCATCTCCCATCCTGATTTAAAATTCATTTCTCCATTTCCAATATACAATAATAATTGAACAACCTATGGTGAGCTATACTCAAAATTTAGCATGAATGCCGCTAAATTCAAAAAAAAGTGCCTGATTGTTGCAATTTTCGAATTTTTTCAAGTCTTGCTGAAATAATACGCCATCCGTTTACCGAAAAAAATATTTTGGCTTAAAAACGATGCTCAAGTGGAATGTTTTACATTATAGAATACGATTCGATCTTAAAACCGCTCAATTTAGGTATAAACATAATCGATATTCTGCCATTCCTCACTGGTTTTATTCATCAGAACGCTGTGACCGCACCACTTATATTTATCCAGGCTTTTCATATCTTCCATAAGACCCGCCCTCAACGGGTTTAAGTGGATATAACGCACCAATTCCTTTAGATATATATCTTCCTGGCATAAAATCGACTTGTACCTGTTTTGAAAAAGTTGACCGTAGCGACGGTATTTCTTATTGAACCATACAGCGTATCCGGTGAGCAAACGACTCATTAACACAGAAACCGGAATCAATCCGGTTTTTAATAATAAGTGGACGTGGTTTGGAATCAATACCCATGCAAAACACCCGGTTTGTGTTTCAGGAATCAAATTATTGAGCCGATTTAAAAAGTTTTTCCGATCATAATCTGATCTGAAAATTTTCTTACGTTCTATCCCCCTGACAATTATATGATGCAGTGCTCCAGGTGCATCTATTCTCGCTTTTCGTGCCAGGTTTAAGATGTATCATATAATTATTTGAGTGCGGCTCTTTTAGAAACGAACAAGTCTATTCGTCATAAGGGCTTAAAAATCAGCTGGTTAAGTGGAAAAGACATTCGACGTCGATATTGACAAGTTTTTTTCTGATCAATTTTCATGTAATAATGGATAGTTATCCTTTAGGGGTTTGCATAGGAATAGTTATTTTTGATTTTTTTGAATTTCCATTTAGATAACCTGTTGATTTTATTAAAACTAAGATTGTCCTAAAAGAGCCGCACCCTAATTATTTCTAAGTAAAGCATAATATCATAGACGTCCCTATACTCCCCCCAGGCTATGATAAGGAAAGGATGGGATATACCCTGGCGTATCCAAATTTTGAGGTGAAAAATTCAATGATCGAATGCCTGGCCGAGGCATATTCTTTTGTGGAAAGAGAGTTGATTAATGGTTACGCATGGAAGTTGATTGATGCGCTGCGCGGGCATGATTTTGAAATATTTTTTAATACCTTGCGCGTCTTTTTTGCCAACATTCCATACGATCTTCAAATAAACAAAGAAAAATAGTAACCATTCACGGTTATAGATTCACAGTTAACGGTTGAAAAATACAGCGGGTTTCGGTGGATTCGCTTCGCTTAATCCACCCTACAAATTTACGTTGCTCTTGAACCGTAGGGTGGATTAAGGAGCGTAAGCGACGAATCCACTAAAGTAGCTGTCCCGCCTTACGTTGATGGCCTGAGATTCAATTTATAAACAGGAAATTATGCCGCTTGTAACCGTGAACGGTTACGAAAAATATTATCAGACAATTTTTTACCTGATATTTTCTCTTATTGGGGCAGGTATAGGGACGTCTATGATATTATGCGTTTTTACCCTATCAACTCAAATCTGTTTTCTCTTTCAATTTTTTCACCTCTTATGGATGAACGACTTACCGCTGATTGGCATATATTCAGCTTTTTTCCAATTTCAATGGTTGTCATGCCGAGCTTTCGATGAGCCCAAAAACATAAAAGACTTCGCGCTTTAACTGTTGGCGGTGATTTCCCGAAAGCCGTTACCTGCTCAATCTCCATGCCCATTACTTCGGCAACCCGCTGTATTACCCGATTGAAATCATAACCTTTGGCTCTTAATTCATATTTCCCCCCAAATTCTTCTTCGGCGGCCTTTAAAAGGGTGTTGCAAAGTAAAAAAACTTTTATAATAAAATCAATTAGTTAACCCAGAAAAACCCCATTTTTCCATTATGGCGTAACTATTTGTTTTAACTACCGATAATAACAATCTTTGCAACACCCTTTTTAAAACATTTTCAACAAAATCACTGTCACCTAAAATGCGTTCATCTCCCTTAACACGTATGCCTGCTTTGCGAAAATCTTTGAGAACCGACCAGCCGCCTATACTCCTTAATAATCCACCACCGGTAAGATCCTGCCGTTTACCTGCGCTTATACCTTTTTCCACAAACGCTCGATACCCTTTTATTGCCAATCTTTTTTTGCCGGAAAACAGTTTATAAACATAATCGATATTCTGCCATTCCTCACTGGCTTTATTCATCAGAACACTGTGACCGCACCACTTATATTTATCCAGGCTTTTCATATCTTCCACAAGACCCGCCCTCAACGGGTTTAAGTGGATATAACGCACCAATTCCTTTAGATATATATCTTCCTGGCATAAAATCGACTTGTACCTGTTTTGAAAAAGTTGACCGTGGCGACGGTATTTCTTATTGAACCATACCGCGTATCCGGTGAGCAAACGACTCATTAACACAGAAACCGGAATCAATCCGGTTTTTAATAATAAGTGGACGTGGTTTGGAATCAATACCCATGCAAAACACTCGGTTTGTGTTTCAGGAATCAAATTATTGAGCCGATTTAAAAAGTTTTTCCGATCATAATCTGATCTGAAAATTTTCTTACGTTCTATCCCCCTGACAATTATATGATGCAGTGCTCCAGGTGCATCTATTCTCGCTTTTCGTGCCATGTTTAAGATGTATCATATAATTATTTCTAAGTAAAGCATAATATCATAGACGTCCCTATACTCCCCCCTATACTCCCCCTTTATTCATAGTGTCCCCTTTATTCACTCTTATTCTATTCTCTTGAAGAGCAACATCCCATTTATTTCCTTATTTAGATATTTTTTTATATTCAGTTACAAGTTCGATTTGCCCCTCATTTAAATCAATCCTGATCATATTATCATGATCAAAAGTACTACCCGCATTTGATAAGGCCAGCTTACCATTTATTTTCAAGCAGGCATAATTATAATTATCATCATCATCGTTATTATTATATGATTTTGGCAGAACGAGTGTAATGGGGCATGTCAGATTGGAACCAAAAGAAAATTTAACATACAGTTTGTCGGAATTAGGTGACATCTTACATTTATAAATATATGATAAATATCTTTTATTCTCAATTTGAGGAACATATATATATCCGGTATGATGTGATAGACGGGGTTGGATGCGCACTTGTTTATAATTCCAGTCAATACCGAAAAGGCCTTCTACAACAGACCTGTATATTGATGCAGCACTACCGGAATAGTGGGATGAGCCTTGCCCTTTTCCATCCATGGTATCCCACTCAAAAAAACCTTTATTAAGAAATGCCTTGTGGCAAATTTGCTCCAATTTATTAAAAGCTTCCTGACGATTATTAATAAACATCTGCAACACAAGACGACCTCCAAACCAATCCCATTGTCCGCCATTCTGGTATTCAAAGTAATCGTCAAGCGCAGGGTGCTTAAAAAAATCTTTTGGGTAAGGCGGCAGCAAAACTCCACTTATGGTAGAAAAATTAAAAAGTTGCTGCCGATAAACGGCCTGGTCAATTATACGCTTAATCTGCACTGGCGTTGCTACACCCATTTCAATAGCTACTGCATTACCTCCCATGGGAAATATATTCCTTTCATCAACATTGCTGTTATTTGAGCCATCCACATGCTGATGAATACAAAAAAAGCCCTTATTTTCCTGCCATAGATTGCGTTGTATGCTGTTCCTTAATGCTGAAGCCTTTGTTTTCCAATAAGTTGCTTTCCCCTTGTTACCGGTTACATCAAACAAAAATGATAATTTTTCTGCCGCACCAAAAGCTAAAGCATTAGTATAAATTCCAACTACTTCGCTGGATCCTTTTTGCAGATCAACAGCCCTTTGATCAGGAAATTCATTACTCACATCACCCCAATCAGCAGTATAGCCGGACTTAATTAATCCTGTTTTCAAATCAAGTCTATAAACAAAAAGAAAATTTAAAGCATCATTCAAACGGAGTAAAATTGATTTTGATCCTACATCTTTTTGCAGCCATTTATAACCTATGGTTTTCGAAATTTCATAGGCAGCAATAATCAAACTTGATTCCTGATCACTTTCCACGGTGTTTTTGCCAAACTTGCCATTTGCCATTATCCAGTCCTGCAATTCTCCATCCTGCTTTTGTATGGTTAAATGAGCCATTATCCATGAAATCAATTCGGATTCAGTGTGGGTGCAGCGGGCTGCAGGCATGATCGTAGCTGAATCCCGAATCCAGATTTGTGGATATCCTGAACCTGCAGCAAATCCATAAACAGGAATACTTTTAAATTTAAATGATAAAAAATTATCTTCAAGAGTTTTTTCAGAAAGTAATGAGCAATAGTTGATATCCGGCATTCCTTCAACATACCATACCGGATCAGGACTAAAATTTTTTAATTTATATTTTGGCTTTGAAATATTAGTCGGCGATTGAATAATATTAAGGGGTACATTTAACGGCTTTGTTCCCTGGTCATTAAACCAGATTACTCCTTCCGCAACCAAATCAATCTGAAGAATATATTTACCGGGTTGAAGAGGTTGAACATTAAGATTAATTATTTGCTTTGTACCAGAAGCAATTGCCTGTCGAAACGGGGTCCTGATATTATCGTAGATCAACATTTTCCCATTATCCCCGGACAATAAATGATATGATATGAAAACCGGTCCTTTTGAAGCAAAAGAATCCCATGTTTTAGAACCGGTATTTTTGACCATAATGGGAATAGTTATTCTTTCAAAATCATATTTATCGACTGTTTTCCCTACAAAAGAAATCTGAGCAGAATATTCAGGGGAGCAGAAAGCGCAAGTACAAGAAATACCCAAATAAACAAGCACACAAAAAATCAGTAATAGCATGTTAACATAGGATATTATGCAGGCTATACAGGCTAAAGATCTATTTTTTAGATTCATTATTTTTCTCCATAATAAATAAGGGGACAGGAAATAAGGGGACAGGAACTATTTTTATATATTATTTAAGTTACTTAAATTCCGCCTCAACCATCATCCCTGCCACCTTGTCCTGCTAAAGCATCAGCCACATTGCCAAGACATATTCAGGAGACTTAAAAGACACCGCAACATGTTACGATTGAGCAACAAGGTTGGGGCAGGTATGGGGACGTCTATGATATTATGCGTTTTTACCCTATCAACTCAAATCTGTTTTCTCTTTCAATTTTTTCACCTCTTATGGATGAACGACTTAGCGCTGATTGGCATATATTCAGCTTTTTTCCAATTTCAATGGTTGTCATGCCGAGCTTTCGATGAGCCCAAAAACATAAAAGACTTCGCGCTTTAACTGTTGGCGGTGATTTCCCGAAAGCCGTTACCTGCTCAATCTCCATGCCCATCACTTCGGCAACCCGCTGCATTACCCGATTGAAATCATAACCTTTGGCTCTTAATTCATATTTCTGCTCAAATTCTTCTTCGGCGGCCTTTAAAACATTTTCAACAAAATCACTGTCATCTAAAATGCGTTCATCTCCCTTAACACGTATGCCTGCTTTGCGAAAATCTTTGAGAACCGACCAGTCGCCTATACTCCTTAATAATCCACCACCGGTAAGTTCCTGCCGTTTACCTGCGCTTATACCTTTTTCCACAAACGCTCGATACCCTTTTATTGCCAATCTTTTTTTGCCGGAAAACAGTTTATAAACATAATCGATATTCTGCCATTCCTCACTGGCTTTATTCATCAGAACACTGTGACCGCACCACTTATATTTATCCAGGCTTTTCATATCTTCCACAAGACCCGCCCTCAACGGGTTTAAGTGGATATAACGCACCAATTCCTTTAGATATATATCTTCCTGGCATAAAATTGACTTGTACCTGTTTTGAAAAAGTTGACCGTGGCGACGGTATTTCTTATTGAACCATACCGCGTATCCGGTGAGCAAACGACTCATTAACACAGAAACCGGAATCAATCCGGTTTTTAATAATAAGTGGACGTGATTTGGAATCAATACCCATGCAAAACACTCGGTTTGTGTTTCAGGAATCAAATTATTGAGCCGATTTAAAAAGTTTTTCCGATCCTAATCTGATCTGAAAATTTTCTTACGTTCTATCCCCCTGACAATTATATGATGCAATGCTCCAGGTGCATCTATTCTCGCTTTTCGTGCCATGTTTAAGATGTATCATATAATTATTTCTAAGTAAAGCATAATCTCATAGACGTCCCTATACTCCCCCCGTCCCTATACTCCCCCAAGACCTTTAAAAAATGATAACCTTGCAAAACATCTGATTTTTTTGTTGCCTTCCGCCTCTGTGCCTTATATATTTTATCTTGTTCTCGTTCTTCTCGTTCATAAGGGCTCGCTCAAAAATAAATTCAATTTTTTATCCAAAGTAAACATAAACTGAAAATGAAGGCTGCCCAATATTCCAATGGATGTCCCTTTGATACCTACAGTTAATCAAATGCCTTTATCAAAGGCAGAGAGGAAAGAGTTTGAGCAAATATTTTTTTCGACACCAGCGCTATTGTCAAACGATATCACTGGGAAGATGGCAGCGATCTTATAAACAGATTATTTACAGAATCAGACGCTGAATTTATAATCTCAGATATCAGCATTATTGAATTCTATTCAGCACTGTCTTCAAAAGTCAGGGTTGATGAAATTGACGAAGGGAATTTCCTGTAGGGTTCAGCCTAAAAATGATGTTCCCTTTATTGTATGGCTGCATGGTTTATTTTTGCTGAAATCGTAAATGGCTCTGCGGGATTAGTTGTTTCAAACGCCCACCTGATCAAGAAAATGATCTTTCATTCACGCCCTGCCCAGCTATTCCCGCTCTCCCTTGTTGTTTTTTTGTTCTTGACAAGTTGTCAAGAACTGTGTAATGTTGCATAAATGCACAATATGAAGGAGGCTCATATGCAAACACTTACGATAGGAGAACTGAAAACCGATTTTTCGGAAGTTTTGAAAAAAATAAGAAGTGGTCAGGAAATTGTTATAAGTTACGGCAAAAAACGGGAAAAAGTCGCTGTAATTGTACCATATTCAGCCTATACCTCTACACAGGAAAGGAGTATTGGCTTACTTAAGGACCGGGCCGGATGCATAATCCATGACGACTTTAAGATTAGTGAGAAAGAAATGCTTGCCTCATGAACTTATTACTGGATACCCATGTATTTTTATGGTTGCTTTTTACCCCCGACAAATTGAGCGAGGCAGTAATTAGTGAGATAAAGTCTCCGAACAATGACGTGGCTGTCAGTGTAGTTACATTCTGGGAAATTTCCTTGAAGTATGCACTTGGAAAACTCGAATTGACTGGAGTAATGCCGGAAGAATTGCCTGATTTTGCCGTTCAGATGAGTCTGGAAATATTATCGATCACCGCCGCTGAAGCATCTAATTTCCATAAGTTGCCAAAGCTCACACACAAGGACCCCTTTGACCGTATCATTATCTGGCAGGCTATTCAGCGAAAAATGACCTTGCTATCAAAGGATCGCGATTTCAAAGCATATCATAAATTTGGGCTTAGAACTTTTTGGTGAGGATTGAAATATATCAAAAACTCAGTAGTGTCCGGTTAAGTTTTTGCATATAGCATTTGCTCTTTGATAATCAGATTATTAGACCATACGTTTTTTTTCGTCAGTACGTAATTCGTTCTGGATGGTATTTCTAAGCTGACGAATCCTCTTTATTGATACAGGTTCATTAAACTGTTCATGGCAGTATATGGGGCAGGTATGGGGACGTCTATGATATTATGCGTTTTTACCCTATCAAAAGGGTGTTGCAAAGATTGTTATTATCGGTAGTTAAAACAAATAGTTACGCCATAATGGAAAAATGGGGTTTTTCTGGGTTAACTAATTGATTTTATTATAAAAGTTTTTTTACTTTGCAACACCCTTATCAACTCAAATCTGTTTTCTCTTTCAATTTTTTCACCTCTTATGGATGAACGACTTACCGCTGATTGGCATATATTCAGCTTTTTTCCAATTTCAATAGTTGTCATGCCGAGCTTTCGATGAGCCCAAAAACATAAAAGACTTCGCGCTTTAACTGTTGGCGGTGATTTCCCGAAAGCCGTTACCTGCTCAATCTCCATGCCCATCACTTCGGCAACCCGCTGTATTACCCGATTGAAATCATAACCTTTGGCTCTTAATTCATATTTCTGCTCAAATTCTTCTTCGGCGGCCTTTAAAACATTTTCAACAAAATCACTGTCACCTAAAATGCGTTCATCTCCCTTAACACGTATGCCTGCTTTGCGAAAATCTTTGAGAACCGACCAGCCGCCTATACTCCTTAATAATCCACCACCGGTAAGATCCTGCCGTTTACCTGCGCTTATACCTTTTTCCACAAACGCTCGATACCCTTTTATTGCCAATCTTTTTTTGCCGGAAAACAGTTTATAAACATAATCGATATTCTGCCATTCCTCACTGGCTTTATTCATCAGAACACTGTGACCGCACCACTTATATTTATCCAGGCTTTTCATATCTTCCACAAGACCCGCCCTCAACGGGTTTAAGTGGATATAACGCACCAATTCCTTTAGATATATATCTTCCTGGCATAAAATTGACTTGTACCTGTTTTGAAAAAGTTGACCGTGGCGACGGTATTTCTTATTGAACCATACCGCGTATCCGGTGAGCAAACGACTCATTAACACAGAAACCGGAATCAATCCGGTTTTTAATAATAAGTGGACGTGATTTGGAATCAATACCCATGCAAAACACTCGGTTTGTGTTTCAGGAATCAAATTATTGAGCCGATTTAAAAAGTTTTTCCGATCCTAATCTGATCTGAAAATTTTCTTACGTTCTATCCCCCTGACAATTATATGATGCAATGCTCCAGGTGCATCTATTCTCGCTTTTCGTGCCATGTTTAAGATGTATCATATAATTATTTCTAAGTAAAGCATAATATCATAGACGTCCCTATACTCCCCCCGATTTAAAAGACATTGAAAATTTTAAAGAATTGACAATACCCTGAATTTGTAATATTTTTTTGTTAAAAAGATAATTAAAAAAGGTATCAAAATAAGTTGAAGACTTTTAGGGACAAACTAAGGAGGAGCTATGCGTAAACAAAGAATTGAGTATGATTCACCTGTAGACGCCCTTGTAGCTGTTGCTAAGCGCCTAAGCGTTTATGAGGATCGATACCGGATGGCATCGGAGGAGTTTTTCGATAAATTCTGCAAGGGACAGATGGAAGATTCTATTGATTTCGTCGAATGGGGGAATGACTATCAATATTATATGAAGATTAGTCTTGAAATAGAAAAAGGCCTGCGGCATGTTGCTTGATTTGCTATCTCAATACCTTGGAGATATTGCGATCGAGGTTCGAGAGTTAGAAAATGCCAAAGTTGAGCACTATGAAGAGGAGCTTCTTGCGACTAATCGTGTGAACTTGCGAATTCGAGTTCGCTTTTTGAATGGATATCTGCTGGAGCTTAATGAAGCTGCTATTGTTGAAGCAGGTCAACTCATTCATCTTGGCTATCGCTATCATTTTCAGGACAAGCAAAACAAACTTGTTTTTCGATATGACAACACACCACATTTTCCTGATCTTGAGGGTTTCCCCCATCACAAACACCTTTCAGATAAAGTAACTGGTACCGAAAAACCTTCAATTCTTGAGGTGATTAATGAGGCAAGGCTGTTGGCTAAATGAAATGACATCGAAAGAATTGGACGAACCATCGGGGCAGGTATGGGGGCAGGTATGATATTATGTGTTTTTACCCTATCAACTCAAATCTGTTTTCTCTTTCAATTTTTTCACCTCTTATGGATGAACGACTTACCGCTGATTGGCATATATTCAGCTTTTTTCCAATTTCAATGGTTGTCATGCCGAGCTTTCGATGAACCCAAAAACATAAAAGACTTCGCTCTTTAACTGTTGGCGGTGATTTCCCGAAAGCCGTTACCTGCTCAATCTCCATGCCCATCACTTCGGCAACCCGCTGTATTACCCGATTGAAATCATAACCTTTGGCTCTTAATTCATATTTCTGCTCAAATTCTTCTTCGGCGGCCTTTAAAACATTTTCAACAAAATCACTGTCACCTAAAATGCGTTCATCTCCCTTAACACGTATGCCTGCTTTGCGAAAATCTTTGAGAACCGACCAGCCGCCTATACTCCTTAATAATCCACCACCGGTAAGATCCTGCCGTTTACCTGCGCTTATACCTTTTTCAATAAACGCTCGATACCCTTTTATTGCCAATCTTTTTTTGCCGGAAAACAGTTTATAAACATAATCGATATTCTGCCATTCCTCACTGGTTTTATTCATCAGAACGCTGTGACCACACCACTTATATTTATCCAGGCTTTTCATATCTTCCACAAGACCCGCCCTCAACGGGTTTAAGTGGATATAACGCACCAATTCCTTTAGATATATATCTTCCTGGCATAAAATCGACTTGTACCTGTTTTGAAAAAGTTGACCGTGGCGAGAGTATTTCTTATTGAACCATACCGCGTATCCGGTGAGCAAACGACTCATTAACACAGAAACCGAAATCAATCCGGTTTTTAATAATAAGTGGACGTGGTTTGGAATCAATACCCATGCAAAACACTCGGTTTGTGTTTCAGGAATCAAATTATTGAGCCGATTTAAAAAGTTTTTCCGATCATAATCTGATCTGAAAATTTTCTTACGTTCTATCCCCCTGACAATTATATGATGCAGTGCTCCAGGTGCATCTATTCTCGCTTTTCGTGCCATGTTTAAGATGTATCATATAATTATTTCTAAGTAAAGCATAATATCATAGACGTCCCTATACTCCCCCCTGATGCTGCAAAAGGAGATTGCCGAAATAAAAGGCGCTTTACAAAAGGAGATTGCCGAAACCAAAGGCACTTTACAAAAGGAGATTGCCGAAACCAAAGGCGGGGTCATAAAATGGGTGGCCGGAATGCTTCTGGCCCAGTCCGCTGTTATCGCAACTCTGGTTAAGTTGCTTTAATAAGTTGTTAAGTTTTAAGTTATTAAGTTTTAAGAAAAACACCACCTAACACTTAAAACTTAACAACTTAAAACTGTTTTTTTATTTAACCCCTACAGCCGATACAATCGCAGGCGGTGTAAGATCCGCCGCAATAACAACATCAACAGAATCCTCCCCGGAAGCGCCCTCATTATCAGTTACCGTAAGAGTTACATTATAGGTATCGGGAGCGGTGTATACATGGGACGGGTTTTGCTCCGAGCTGGTTGTGCCGTCTCCGAAATTCCATAAATAAGACACAATACTTCCGTCAACATCGGAATCGGAACCGGAACCGGCGAAATAAACAGCCTCGTTAGCCGCACCGGAGGTCTGGCTTCCGGACGTGGAAGCGCCGGGCGCAATATTGGAAGCAGCCGTGGGAGTCGCGCTGACAGTAACAGCCGTATTATAATTGCCGGCCGCGCTGTAAGAAAAAGCGGAATAATAATAGGTTGAATCGTTTGCAACACCCTGAGTATGAGTAAAGCCGCTGCCGGGGCAGGTATGGGGACGTCTATGATATTATGCGTTTTTACGCTATCAACTCAAATCTGTTTTCTCTTTCAATTTTTTCACCTCTTATGGATAAACGACTTACCGCTGATTGGCATATATTCAGCTTTTTTCCAATTTCAATAGTTGTCATGCCGAGCTTTCGATGAGCCCAAAAACATAAAAGACTTCGCGCTTTAACTGTTGGCGGTGATTTCCCGAAAGCCGTTACCTGCTCAATCTCCATGCCCATCACTTCGGCAACCCGCTGTATTACCCGATTGAAATCATAACCTTTGGCTCTTAATTCATATTTCTGCTCAAATTCTTCTTCGGCGGCCTTTAAAACATTTTCAACAAAATCACTGTCACCTAAAATGCGTTCATCTCCCTTAACACGTATGCCTGCTTTGCGAAAATCTTTGAGAACCGACCAGCCGCCTATACTCCTTAATAATCCACCACCGGTAAGATCCGACCGTTTACCTGCGCTTATACCTTTTGCAATAAACGCTCGATACCCTTTTATTGCCAATCTTTTTTTGCCGGAAAACAGTTTATAAACATAATCGATATTCTGCCATTCCTCACTGGCTTTATTCATCAGAACACTGTGACCGCACCACTTATATTTATCCAGGCTTTTCATATCTTCCACAAGACCCGCCCTCAACGGGTTTAAGTGGATATAACGCACCAATTCCTTTAGATATATATCTTCCTGGCATAAAATCGACTTGTACCTGTTTTGAAAAAGTTGACCGTGGCGAGAGTATTTCTTATTGAACCATACCGCGTATCCGGTGAGCAAACGACTCATTAACACAGAAACCGAAATCAATCCGGTTTTTAATAATAAGTGGACGTGGTTTGGAATCAATACCCATGCAAAACACTCGGTTTGTGTTTCAGGAATCAAATTATTGAGCCGATTTAAAAAGTTTTTCCGATCATAATCTGATCTGAAAATTTTCTTACGTTCTATCCCCCTGACAATTATATGATGCAGTGCTCCAGGTGCATCTATTCTCGCTTTTCGTGCCATGTTTAAGATGTATCATATAATTATTTCTAAGTAAAGCATAATATCATAGACGTCCCTATACTCCCCCCCGTCCCTATACTCCCCCCTGTGAACGGCCCGTCACCGGAAAGGTGCGATTCAACCACCGCCTGGGCAATGTTATAAAGCTCTTTGCCGACAATAAACGGCTTGTTAAATGGTATTTTCATGTTTTTATATCCTCACGCAAAGGCGCTAAGGCACCAAGTTAAGGGAAGGATAAAGAATAGAGAAAAGGAGAATCCTGATAATGACCCGGTCATTCTCTATCCTATTTCCTCTTTCCTCTCCCCCATATCCCCTTCCCTACTCTCTATTTCCCCTATTCTCTATCCACTTTCCGATCTGCCAAGAGTGAAGACACGAACCCATGTTAAACCCTTCCTTCGTTTCGCCTTCGTTCCATTTTGCACATAACATGGTGATATAAAACGATATCATCGTTCCTCCTGCTTGCCGCTGCACATAGAAACATTACTTAAAGCATAATTAGTGCTCCGGCCTGAACCGTGAACTTCGATCCACCCATCAGCTATCAATTTTGTAATGCGCCGATGGACTGTTGTCTTGGAGATGTGGAAAGCTCTCATAATATCTTGCATTGATGCCGGGCCATGGAGAACAAGCCACCTGCAAAGCTTCGCTCCTTCCGATGAAACGCCGACAGCCTCAAAGGAGGTAAAAACTTCAACGAGAAAGGCATTAATGGTGGGTAAAAATTTGGGGACCGGAAGGCGTGCGCCAACCATTGCTTCCCGCATACGGTGAATTCCGCTGCCAAGACGCTCCACATAGCCCATTCTGTGGAACATATCAGCAATCAGACGGTTGCGAGGAACAGATCGTGTACCGAGTTCTTCAAGGGTTAATCCGTACGGCAAACCACCTGGACTCGTTATAACCATGCGGCATGGATGCATATGAACAAAGATATGTTCTCTGTCGGCAAAATAATCACGATGAGTCAAAGCATTCAGCAAAGCCTCACGAAAAACTGCTTCGGGGATTTCCTGCACCTCTTCTCTTGGCCCTGCTTGTTCGATCTTGTAAGAGACACGAAGATTTCGGCGAATAAATCCCACTGCGCTCTCAAACTGTTCTTCCATGGTACCTTTGGCGTCAATACGATCCAGAATTGTTGCACGAGTGTCATCCGCATAAAGGGCACAGGTAACAAAAGCTTCTGGAAAAAAGCGTTGTGGCTTACGGCAAAAAAACAGCACTGCAGCACGGGTCAAGAGTAGATGCTTTTGTTGTTTTTGAGCAATGCCAATATTTGTTAGCAGGTCGCCCGGCAGTGTTTTTTCCGGAAGGCCTTTGCGGCGGCAAAAGGCACGCAATCTATCATTGTCCAGCAGTTTCCCTGCATTGATAGCCGGCTCAAATTGCTCATCAAATCGGACTTTATTGCTTTTAATTGCAAAACGCAGAATTTCATCTCTATTAAGCTGTTGCGAATTAGGACCGATACGCAAGAAAAAACCATCTTTGCAGCGGTATGGTTTATCTGTACCCTCTGGAACAATAATCTCGACAACATTGCCGCGAGGCACTATATGAATATCAATACGGGGATCGCATCCGTTTGCGACATCCTGGATCTGACTTCTGAGCCTATTGGAATCATCAACCCCCACGATCTTGCCGTCATCGGATATGCCAAGAAATACCGAGCCGCCTGAGGCGTTGGCAAACGCAACCATCTCCTTAGCCAAAGCCGTAATTTTGGCTTTAAACTCTATTTTTTGCCCCTCGCCCTCGGCACATACAATGCGAAAAAAATCAAATTTGTTCATTCTTTGAGACCACAATGTTTTTGGTGAAACTTATCGAAAAACTCCTCTCTGCCAACTTCCTTCCGTCATCACGCCAATATCTCCTCTTGCCTCTCTCCTATTTCCCATTTCCTCTTTCCTCTTTCCTCTTTCCTCTTTCCCACGAACTTATTCTTTCACTCCCACACAAAGCAACGACCCGCCAACAGGAAACGATGTGCCATTCCTGATAAAACTTCTTTCAATGTCACAAATCCTTGTCAGCAGCGCATTAATCAATCGGGGCTGCCGCAACTCGCTCCCACGGGGCAGGTATGGGGACGTCTATGATATTATGCGTTTTTACCCTATCAACTCAAATCTGTTTTCTCTTTCAATTTTTTCACCTCTTATAGATGAACGACTTACCGCTGATTGGCATATATTCAGCTTTTTTCCAATTTCAATGGTTGTCATGCCGAGCTTTCGATGAGCCCAAAAACATAAAAGACTTCGCGCTTTAACTGTTGGCGGTGATTTCCCGAAAGCCGTTACCTGCTCAATCTCCATGCCCATCACTTCGGCAACCCGCTGTATTACCCGATTGAAATCATAACCTTTGGCTCTTAATTCATATTTCTGCTCAAATTCTTCTTCGGCGGCCTTTAAAACATTTTCAACAAAATCACTGTCATCTAAAATGCGTTCATCTCCCTTAACACGTATGCCTGCTTTGCGAAAATCTTTGAGAACCGACCAGCCGCCTATACTCCTTAATAATCCACCACCGGTAAGATCCGACCGTTTACCTGCGCTTATACCTTTTTCCACAAACGCTCGATACCCTTTTATTGCCAATCTTTTTTTGCCGGAAAACAGTTTATAAACATAATCGATATTCTGCCATTCCTCACTGGCTTTATTCATCAGAACACTGTGACCGCACCACTTATATTTATCCAGGCTTTTCATATCTTCCACAAGACCCGCCCTCAACGGGTTTAAGTGGATATAACGCACCAATTCCTTTAGATATATATCTTCCTGGCATAAAATCGACTTGTACCTGTTTTGAAAAAGTTGACCGTGGCGACGGTATTTCTTATTGAACCATACAGCGTATCCGGTGAGCAAACGACTCATTAACACAGAAACCGGAATCAATCCGGTTTTTAATAATAAGTGGACGTGGTTTGGAATCAATACCCATGCAAAACACTCGGTTTGTGTTTCAGGAATCAAATTATTGAGCCGATTTAAAAAGTTTTTCCGATCATAATCTGATCTGAAAATTTTCTTACGTTCTATCCCCCTGACAATTATATGATGCAGTGCTCCAGGTGCATCTATTCTCGCTTTTCGTGCCATGTTTAAGATGTATCATATAATTATTTCTAAGTAAAGCATAATATCATAGACGTCCCTATGCTCCCCCCTTGACCAACATGACCTAAATAGCTATACTATAAAATATAGCTTTTTTAAAACAGGAGCACACAATGATTATCAATGTATCCAAAGCCAAGGCAAACCTTTCTAAACTTATAGATATGGCTTATCACGGCGAAGAGGTGATAATTGCAAAGAATAATTTGCCCCTCGTTGAATTAGTCATACATAAACCTAAAGCAAAACGCAAACTCGGTTTGCTTGCAGGACAGATCAGTATCCCGGATAATTTTATGGATGAGGATGAGGAAATAAATGCCATGTTTTATGGTGAACACTCGTGAAAATTTTAGTTGATACCCATATTTTCCTGTGGATGCTGTCTTGCCCGGACAGACTCAATCAGAAAAGGCATTATGACCTTGTGTCTCCAGCAAATGAAGTCTTCCTAAGTTCCATGAGCATTGCCGAGCTTATGATTAAACATTCGATTGGCAAAATCAACATTGAGTTTGATCCGCTTGAAATGGCGCAGGAAATGGGGCTTGAAGTTCTTGATTTCTCCGGATCTGATGCAATGGTTTTAGGTGAATTGCCGCTTCACCATAAAGATCCTTTTGACCGGATGTTAATCGCACAGTCCTTGACAAACAAGCTTTCCCTGATGTCTGATGATTCTAAATTTTTGCAATATGACTGTAAAATTATTTAAGATGTAATAATCATATGATGGTCTCGTAAAAAGTCGGAAACTCGATTTCCTGACTCAATATATTGGCTACAAAAGAGATAAAACAACTGTATATTGTGGTCAAAATAAAATGTTGGGACTTTTTACGAGTTCATCATATAAAGGGCATAGCGAAATTTGACAGCCTTCATTAATACTCAAAAACAGTTTACACTTTTAACGATTCTCGTTTTCTATTCCCCACGCCGGGTGACTCTGGAGATTTGAGTACGAGATTGTCATGAGGTGCAGAATATGAAAAATCTTCCAATAGGGATACAAACATTTTCTGATATCATTCAAAATGATTATCTGTATGTGGACAAGACGGAAAAGATATTCGACCTTGTAAAAAATCCAAAGGGTGTATATTTTCTTTCCAGGCCGAGACGGTTCGGCAAAAGCCTTTTGATCTCCACGTTGAATGAGATATTTGAAGGTGAGAAGGAGCTGTTTAGGGGGCTGTGGATATACAAGGCAGATTTAGCATGGGAAAAACATCCGGTTGTGAAGATAGATTTCAGTAAATCAAAGGCGCGAAACGGAGATGAGCTGATAAACTATATTGTATATCAGCTTGATAAAACAGCGCAGCTTTACGGAATCACCCTTGAACAAACGCAGTATGATATAAAGTTTGATGAACTTTTGACCAAATTGAGTGGAATCAATAAAGTCGTTGTTCTTATTGACGAATATGACAAGCCGATCATTGACAATATAGAAAACAAGGAACTGGCTATTGAGCTTCGTGAAATATTAAAGGGGTTTTATACCATTATCAAGGCATGTGATGAACATATCAGGTTTGTTCTCCTGACATGTGTGAGCAAGTTTTCCAGGGCGGGTGTTTTCAGCGGATTGAACAATCTAAAAGATATTTCCATGAATGCCGGATATTCATCGCTTCTCGGAATAACCCGGCAAGAAATGGAGAGCTGTTTTAAAAAGCATATTGATCAGTTTTTAAAATCCGAAGGTATTGATAAATCCGAACTGATTAAAAAGATAACATACTGGTACGATGGTTTTTGCTTTAGCCGGAGCGGTGAAAAGATTTTTAATCCGTTTTCATTGCTTCTTTTGTTCGATAACTCAGAATTTAGCAATTACTGGTTTGAAAGTGCTACCCCGAGTTTTTTAATAAAACTTATAAAGGAAAAAAGATTTGATTTAAATAGATTAGACAGAGTCGAGGTGAGTGAATCCGCGTTTAGCTCATACGAAATGGAAAATTTGAAAGTCGTACCGATACTCTTTCAGACCGGATATCTGACCATCACAGGCTATGATAAGGAAAGGATGGGATATACCCTGGCGTATCCAAATTTTGAGGTGAAAAACTCAATGATCGAATGCCTGGCCGAGGCATATTCTTTTGTGGAAAGAGAGTTGGTTAATGGTTACGCATGGAAGTTGATTGATGCGCTGCGCGGGCATGATTTTGAAATATTTTTTGATACCTTGCGCGTTTTTTTTGCCAACATTCCATACGATCTTCAAATAAACAAAGAAAAATATTATCAGACAGTTTTTTACCTGATATTTTCTCTTATCGGGTTAAAGGTAAAAGCAGAAGTAAAAACAAACAAGGGCAGGATAGATGCTGTCATTATTGATAAAGATATCTATATTTTTGAATTCAAATTTAATGGGGATAAGAATAAAGCTTTAAGTCAGATTAAAGAGAAGAAGTATTTCGAGAAGTATTTCGAGAAGTATCAAAACACGGGCAAGGAAATTTATCTGTTCGGGGTTGAATTTACCGATCGTAACGTGGGTGAATGGATGGTTGAGAAGATATAAAATGAAAAGTGCTAAAATCATAAAAAAGCTGTTAAAAATTGCACCGGATGTTTTCGGCGATTCCAAAGTTCTTTTTGCCTATCTGTATGGCAGCATTGCTGTTGGTCAGTCTCACCCGTTTAGTGATCTGGATATTGGCATTTATGCGCCTCAAATGCCCCTGAGAGAAATGCTTGATTTAGAAATGGCTCTGGCATTGGATATAGATAGAAAACTTAAGAGTAGTCCGCTGAGTGATGTCAGGATAATGAACACCCTTCCATTGGTGCTTGCAGGCAAAATTATCACTGAAGGTACCCTGATTTATTGCCGTGATGATAACGCCAGGATTGAATACGAAACGTCCATCCGAAGTGCATATTTTGATTTTTTACCGGTTATTCACAATTATCAGAGGACATATTTAGAACAAATAGCATTGTAATCCTGTACAAAGGGTTGAAAAATGGTTTCAATTGAAAAGATATCACAAAAGTTTATTCAACTGGAAAACTATCTGGGATTATTAAAAGAGATTTCCAAAGAACCTGAAGAAGCCTTCTTGAAAAACCAAATCATCATCGGCAGCGCCAAGTATTATTTACAAGTCAGTATAGAATGCTGCCTTGATGTAGCGAATCATATCATCGCTTCGGAACGATTAAGAGCTCCGAACGATTATGCCGATTCTTTTACAGTACTGGAGGAAAAAGGCCTTTTCCATCAACAGCTTGGACAAAGACTGAGGCAAATGGCAAAATTCAGGAATCGGCTCGTCCATTTGTATGGAGAGATCGATGATAAATTTGTGCACGAGTTTTTAAAAACCGATGTCGAGGATATTCGAAAGTTTAGAAAAATCATAATCGAACAATATGCGAAGTAGCAGGGTCACATCTTAAATGTGAACTATTCTGTCATTAATCATGAAAGATAGTTTGATAAGTCAATAGTTAATATTTAAGATATGACCCCGTTGTTTCCCCTATAAGATATACTTTTCCACAGAAATATGTAATTTTTTACCATTTAGCAGAAAAGTTTTGCCCATATATTGGCTTCTTTTTTACATACTATTTTTTAAACGATTATTCATATAATACAATAACCACCTTATATTATTCAATAAAACTCATAGTATCCAACAATGGCATGCTCCTTGCTAATTACCATGATAACTTTATTATTTTTAGATGCGCCGAACGGTAGCGATTTCACGCTTGCGGCTGAAATTAAAAGCGCATACTGATTAGAAATCTTAACATAAAAGGAGGAATTGTTTTGAGAAATTTAACTTTATTTTGGGCTTTGGTTTTTTCAGTACTTATATCTTTTTCAGGAACGGCATTGGCCGCTTCAGCGGTTTATGATGACCTCTGGGATATAAGCCAGGGGGCAATCATGGGGAATCATAGTGATCTTATGAATTATGGTGCCCCTTGGGTGTCGGATATTGGGGCAGGTATGGGGACGTTATGATATTATGCGTTTTTACCCTATCAACTCAAATCTGTTTTCTCTTTCAATTTTTTCACCTCTTATAGATGAACGACTTACCGCTGGTTGGCATATATTCAGCTTTTTTCCAATTTCAATGGTTGTCATGCCGAGCTTTCGATGGGCCCAAAAACATAAAAGACTTCGCGCTTTAACTGTTGGCGGTGATTTCCCGAAAGCCGTTACCTGCTCAATCTCCATGCCCATCACTTCGGCAACCCGCTGTATTACCCGATTGAAATCATAACCTTTGGCTCTTAATTCATATTTCTGCTCAAATTCTTCTTCGGCGGCCTTTAAAACATTTTCAACAAAATCACTGTCACCTAAAATGCGTTCATCTCCCTTAACACGTATGCCTGCTTTGCGAAAATCTTTGAGAACCGACCAGCCGCCTATACTCCTTAATAATCCACCACCGGTAAGATCCTGCCGTTTACCTGCGCTTATACCTTTTTCAATAAACGCTCGATACCCTTTTATTGCCAATCTTTTTTTGCCGGAAAACAGTGTGTCCTTTCGGCAAGCGTGCATGAAAAACAAATTCAAATAAGGTAGTATCGGTCATTCAAATCACGTAATATTATATAAGGAGGATGACCGATGAATCTTATGCAGCCTTCAGGCGAGTACAGTCTGGATGAAGTACGGGAAAAATTTAAACAATGGCGTAACAGCCGGGATAGAGGTAAAGCCATTCCGGAAGCATTATGGGAAGCCGCTGCCTCGTTATACCCTGCCTATTCTCTGCACCGTATATCAAAAGCCTTGAGCCTCAACCATACCAAGCTAAAGCATTACGTCCAGAATATATCACCAAATCCGTCCGTGCCGACGGCATCTTTCATCGAACTTGATGTAGCCCAAGCCCCTTTGCCTTTCAAGGGCATTATCGAGATGCAACATCAGAACGGTGCCAGGATGACAATGCAAATTGCGGACAGTTCTGACTTGATCAATATAACCCAACAGTTTTGGAGTCAGCCATGATTCAGATAACTCCGCAAATGCGTATCCTGCTGGCCATAGACCCGGTGGATTTCAGAAAAGGTATCGACGGTCTAAATGCTGTTTGTCGGCAGGTGCTGCGCTCCGATCCATTTTCAGGGTATGTTTTTATTTTTCGTAATAAAAAGGCAACTGCCATAAAGATCATTATGTATGATGGCCAAGGATTCTGGATGTGTCAGAAAAGGCTGTCTAAGGGACGTTTCAACTGGTGGCCAAACAAATCCGGTGAGGCGGTCAGGCCTCTGGCCGTTCATGAACTGCAGCTTCTGATCTGGAACGGTAATCCTGTAAAGGCTCATGTTGCACCATTGTGGCGGCCAATTCCTGTAAAAAAATAAAAAAAAATATTTAATGACTTACGTTCCAGTAAAAAATGTGATATTTGATGCCCATGTTTACGTATAGAGGCAGAGTCGTTACTGACAAAGATATTATTTTTATCAAGGAGCTTATTGCTCAAAATCCGGATGCCAGCCGCCGGGCGCTTTCCAGAAAACTGTGCATAGCCTGGAATTGGGTCCAGGCCAATGGGGCATTGCGTGATATGGTCTGTCGGGGTATGATGTTAGAACTGCACCGTGCAGGATTCATACGTCTGCCGGACAAAAAATGTAATCCCCATAATCCATTTGTAGAACGTAGAAAACCTAAAAAAATTCAGATCAATCAAACTTTACTGGAAACAAAATTAGCCAAAATACGGCCGCTTGAATTTTGCCAGGTACGCAGAAGCCCGCATGAAAAAATGTTCAACAGCCTGATCGAGTATTACCATTATCTGGGTTACTGCCATTCAGTGGGCGAACAGCTGAAATACATCGTTTATACTGATGGGCGGCCAATAGCATGTTTTGCCTGGTCTTCTGCAGCGAGGCATATAGGCTGCAGGGACAGGTTTATCGGCTGGGATGCGAAGACGCGTAAAAAAAATCTGCACCTTTTGGCGTATAATACACGATTTTTAATTCTACCATGGGTGCGCGTACCACATCTGGCCTCCCATCTTCTTGGTCACATGATAAAAATCTTGGCCCTGGATTGGCGTAAAATCTACAATCATCCCATCTGGTACCTTGAAACTTTTGTGGACAAAACCCGTTTTGCCGGTACCTGTTACAAGGCTGCGAACTGGAAGTATCTTGGAGACACCACCGGCAGGGGTAAAAATGATCAAACATTTAAACCGAACCGATCTATAAAGGCTGTTTGGGGATATCCATTAGCCAAAAATTTTCGCAGCCTTTTACGGGGGGACACACAGTGAAGACCCCGGAACGTATAGACCTGGACGTCAAGCAGTTAGATGCTCTTTTAAAGCGTGTTAAAGAACTGTTGCCACCTGAGGACTATGAACTCATCAAGGCTATGGCTGACACTATCTACCTTTTAAGTCAGTGTGTGGACAATAAAGCCGCCTCCATACGACGGCTGTTGCGCATGCTGTTTGGTGCAACTACCGAAAAAACTGGAAAAACAAAGGCTCACCCAAAAAAGAAGAATTCTGTTAAAGCTAAAAAAGGTCATGGCCGCAAACCTGCTAAAAATTATACCGGGGCAAAAAAAGTCAGAGTCTTCCATGATACTCTTAAACCTGGAGACAACTGCCCTGAATGTTTAAAGGGCAAGGTATATGAATTAAAGGAGCCGCAGCGAATCATACGCATCACCGGAAACGCTCCATTAAGTGGAACTGTCTATGAAATGCAGCGTTTACGCTGTAATCTCTGTGGAGCAATTTTCACCGCATCGACACCTGAAAATGTGGGTGAAGACAAATATGATGCAAAAGCCAAGGCCATGATTGCTCTTTTGAAATATGGTACCGGTATGCCATTTAACAGACTTAAAGATCTTCAGCAAAGTCTTGGCATACCATTGCCTGCATCGACACAGTTCGAGATTGTCGATCAAATGGCAATGGAACTTACTCCGATTTATCAGGAATTTATCCGTCAGGGCGCTCAGGGCGATATCATTCATAATGATGACACCACTATGAAGGTTTTGTCCCTGATGAAGGAAAACAAAGAAAATAACCCGGAACGTAAAGGTATATTTACCACGGGTATACTGTCAAAAACCGATGATCATAAAATTGCACTGTTTTTTACCGGCCGTCAGCATGCCGGAGAAAACTTGATGGATTTACTTAAGCGTCGTATTGGTCTGAGCCCACCCATTCAGATGTGTGATGCTCTGTCCAGAAATGTTCCCAAAGAATTCGAAACTCTGCTGGCAAATTGTCTTACACATGGACGAAGACAGTTTGTTGACGTACTGCAAAGCTTCCCGGAAGAGTGCAGTTATGTACTCGAAATCCTCGCAGAGGTATATAAAAATGATAAGATTACCAAAGAACAGAACATGGAAGCTGAAGAACGGCTGCGGTTTCATCAGGACAACAGCGGTCCGCTGATGAAAAAGCTCAACACCTGGTTTCACAAACAAATAGACCAACATTTGGTGGAGCCCAACAGCGGGCTGGGCCAGGCTATTGGCTACATGCTCAAACATTGGGAGGCGTTGACCCTTTTTCTCAGGGAACCAGGTGTACCTTTGGACAACAATATTTGCGAACAGGCTTTGAAAAAGGTCGTTCTGCATCGCAAGAATGCTCTGTTTTATAAAACTGAGCATGGTGCCATGGTAGGTGATCTGTTCATGAGTCTGATTCATACCTGTAATTTATCCGGTACCAATCCTTTTGATTACCTGACAGCACTGCTGGAACATGCCTCTGAGTTGTCAGAATCCCCAGATAAATGGATGCCGTGGAATTATAAATCCGCACTGATTGAACCGGACAATCCTGAAGCATAAAATCACTTTTTAATATTTCCATCCTGATTGATCAGCCGGGTGCCTGCAAAAAACAGGCACCTAACCGCTGACTGCTTACCTACGCCAAATTTTTTTTTGCGCTATGCACGCTTGCCGAAAGGACACAAAGAATTCGAAACTCTGCTGGCAAATTGTCTTACACATGGACGAAGACAGTTTGTTGACGTACTGCAAAGCTTCCCGGAAGAGTGCAGTTATGTACTCGAAATCCTCGCAGAGGTATATAAAAATGATAAGATTACCAAAGAACAGAACATGGAAGCTGAAGAACGGCTGCGGTTTCATCAGGACAACAGCGGTCCGCTGATGAAAAAGCTCAACACCTGGTTTCACAAACAAATAGACCAACATTTGGTGGAGCCCAACAGCGGGCTGGGCCAGGCTATTGGCTACATGCTCAAACATTGGGAGGCGTTGACCCTTTTTCTCAGGGAACCAGGTGTACCTTTGGACAACAATATTTGCGAACAGGCTTTGAAAAAGGTCGTTCTGCATCGCAAGAATGCTCTGTTTTATAAAACTGAGCATGGTGCCATGGTAGGTGATCTGTTCATGAGTCTGATTCATACCTGTAATTTATCCGGTACCAATCCTTTTGATTACCTGACAGCACTGCTGGAACATGCCTCTGAGTTGTCAGAATCCCCAGACAAATGGATGCCGTGGAATTATAAATCCGCACTGATTGAACCGGACAATCCTGAAGCATAAAATCACTTTTTAATATTTCCATCCTGATTAATCAGCCGGGTGCCTGCAAAAAAACAGGCACCTAACTGCTGACTGCTTACCTACGCTAAATTTTTTTTTGCGCTATGCACGCTTGCCGAAAGGACACGATCCTGCCGTTTACCTGCGCTTATACCTTTTTCAATAAACGCTCGATACCCTTTTATTGCCAATCTTTTTTTGCCGGAAAACAGTTTATAAACATAATCGATATTCTGCCATTCCTCACTGGCTTTATTCATCAGAACACTGTGACCGCACCACTTATATTTATCCAGGCTTTTCATATCTTCCACAAGACTCGCCCTCAACGGGTTTAAGTGGATATAACGCACCAATTCCTTTAGATATATATCTTCCTGGCATAAAATCGACTTGTACCTGTTTTGAAAAAGTTGACCGTGGCGACGGTATTTCTTATTGAACCATACCGCGTATCCGGTGAGCAAACGACTCATTAACACAGAAACCGGAATCAATCCGGTTTTTAATAATAAGTGGACGTGGTTTGGAATCAATACCCATGCAAAACACTCGGTTTGTGTTTCAGGAATCAAATTATTGAGCCGATTTAAAAAGTTTTTCCGATCATAATCTGATCTGAAAATTTTCTTACGTTCTATCCCACTGACAATTATATGATGCAGTGCTCCAGGTGCATCTATTCTCGTCTCGCTTTTCGTGCCATGTTTAAGATGTATCATATAATTATTTCTAAGTAAAGCATAATCTCATAGACGTCCCTATACTCCCCCCGAACAGTGATTCTTTATGTGCGTCAGTTACATCATGCGGCGGGATGATATCCGGGTTAGCAAAACTCACTGCCTTTCCTTTCTGAACACAATAACAGTTGACTTTTAGTCCAAAATTTGTTTTTTTTAAATAAAACCTGATGGAGAAAAGGAGCTATCCGGATGCTTGCTGCAATCGAATTTGACACCTTAAGTTATGCCAATGAATTACAAAAAGTCGGCTTTACCGGACAACAGGCTGAAGTCCAGGCCAAAACTTTAAAAAGGATCATCGACAGCAACCTTGCCGCCAAGCAGGATATCCTGATGCTGCAAAAGGAGATTGCCGAAACCAAAAGCGCTTTACAAAAGGATATCGAAAACAACGCGAATGCCGCCAAGCAGGATATCCTGATGCTGCAAAAGGAGATTGCCGAAACCAAAAGCGCTTTACAAAAGGATATCGAAAACAACGCGAATGCCGCCAAGCAGGATATCCTGATGCTGCAAAAGGAGATTGCCGAAACCAAAAGCGCTTTACAAAAGGATATCGAAAACAACGCGAATGCCGCCAAGCAGGATATCCTGATGCTGCAAAAGGAGATTGCCGAAATAAAAGGCGCTTTACAAAAGGAGATTGCCGAAACCAAAGGCGCTTTACAAAAGGATATCGAAAACAACGCGAATGCCGCCAAGCAGGATATCCTGATGCTGCAAAAGGAGATTGCCGAAACCAAAAGCGCTTTACAAAAGGATATCGAAAACAACGCGAATGCCGCCAAGCAGGATATCCTGATGCTGCAAAAGGAGATTGCCGAAATAAAAGGCGCTTTACAAAAGGAGATTGCCGAAACCAAAGGCGGGGTCATAAAATGGGTGGCCGGAATGCTTCTGGCCCAGTCCGCTGTTATCGCAACTCTGGTTAAGTTGCTTTAATAAGTTGTTAAGTTTTAAGTTATTAAGTTTTAAGAAAAACACCACCTAACACTTAAAACTTAACAACTTAAAACTGTTTTTTTATTTAACCCCTACAGCCGATACAATCGCAGGCGGTGTAAGATCCGCCGCAATAACAACATCAACAGAATCCTCCCCGGAAGCGCCCTCATTATCAGTTACCGTAAGAGTTACATTATAGGTATCGGGGGCAGGTATGGGGACGTCTATGATATTATGCGTTTTTACGCTATCAACTCAAATCTGTTTTCTCTTTCAATTTTTTCACCTCTTATGGATGAACGACTTACCGCTGATTGGCATATATTCAGCTTTTTTCCAATTTCAATGGTTGTCATGCCGAGCTTTCGACGAGCCCAAAAACATAAAAGACTTCGCGCTTTCACTGTTGGCGGTGATTTCCCGAAAGCCGTTACCTGCTCAATCTCCATGCCCATCACTTCGGCAACCCGCTGTATTACCCGATTGAAATCATAACCTTTGGCTCTTAATTCATATTTCTGCTCAAATTCTTCTTCGGCGGCCTTTAAAACATTTTCAACAAAATCACTGTCACCTAAAATGCGTTCATCTCCCTTAACACGTATGCCTGCTTTGCGAAAATCTTTGAGAACCGACCAGCCGCCTATACTCCTTAATAATCCACCACCGGTAAGATCCTGCCGTTTACCTGCGCTTATACCTTTTTCCACAAACGCTCGATACCCTTTTATTGCCAATCTTTTTTTGCCGGAAAACAGTTTATAAACATAATCGATATTCTGCCATTCCTCACTGGTTTTATTCATCAGAACGCTGTGACCACACCACTTATATTTATCCAGGCTTTTCATATCTTCCACAAGACCCGCCCTCAACGGGTTTAAGTGGATATAACGCACTAATTCCTTTAGATATATATCTTCCTGGCATAAAATTGACTTGTACCTGTTTTGAAAAAGTTGACCGTGGCGAGAGTATTTCTTATTGAACCATACCGCGTATCCGGTGAGCAAACGACTCATTAACACAGAAACCGGAATCAATCCGGTTTTTAATAATAAGTGGACGTGGTTTGGCATCAAGACCCATGCAAAGCACTCGGTTTGTGTTTCAGGAATCAAATTATTGAGCCGATTTAAAAAGTTTTTCCGATCATAATCTGATCTGAAAATTTTCTTGCGTTCTATTCCCCTGACAATTATATGATGCAGTGCTCCAAGTGCATCTATTCTCGCTTTTCGTGCCATGTTTAAGATGTATCATATAATTATTTCTAAGTAAAGCATAATATCATAGACGTCCCTATACTCCCCCCATTCTCTCCCCTTGACAATATCTTTTAATTTATATAAAAGGAGACGCTACCCTTTAGGGGACGCTAAGGATGGAGTTCCATGCCAAGATTACCACGAACTGTTTTTGCTGGAATTCCTCATCATATTACTCAGCGAGGGAATAGAAGGGAAAATGTATTTTTCAGCGATGGTGATAGAGCCGCTTATTTAGAATGGTTACAGCTATATTGTGAACAACATGCCGTGCAAATACAGGCCTACTGTCTTATGACTAATCATATTCACATAGTTGCAACACCAGATACAGCAGAAGGCTTGCAGAAGGTGTTCAAGCCTTTGCATATGCGCTATGCACAACGTGTAAACAGGCTAAAAGGCTGGAATGGTCATTTATGGCAAGGTCGGTTCTTTTCTTCACCGCTGGATGATCAATATCTTTGGTCGGCTATCCGTTATGTTGAGCGAAACCCTGTGCGTGCGGGCATGGTGGAAAAGGCTGAGGATTATCCTTGGTCAAGTGCGCCTGCACATTGTGGTCTGAAAGAGGACGATATTCTTGGTAAAAAAGAAGACTGGGGTAATATGCTTGTTTCTACAGATGATTGGTCTAGCTGGCTTGCGGTTAAAGAAGATAGTGAACGGCTGGATGAGTTGCTTAAACATGTTGAAAAAGGGCTTCCTTGTGGTTCGGAGAGTTTTGTAAAAGCGCTGGGTGATCAAGCGTCCCCTTATTAATGGGAGGTGTGATATGCAGACTGTAATCGATAAGACACTCGACGTTTTAGCTAAAGAGTTTAATCTTTCCAGAGATCTACTCATTAAGGAGAGCTTGAAAATTTTTCTGGAAAGAAAATTAAGGGAAATAAAGACCGAGGTATTCAGGCTATCAGGGAAATACAGGGTTTCATCTGTAAAAGAAATGGAGGAGCTATACAAGAAGGGAGAAATAGAAGAAAAAGATTCCTGGCGTGACTATCAGAAATTAGATCATCTGGAATACAAGAAAGCCGAGATCGAAAAGCTTTTAGATGAGTTGACATGATCGTTGATATTGAAAAGCTTAAAGATATTATTGAGATCGAATTTAGCGAAATCATTGAAGATGTGGTGCCAACTTCCCCTTATTACCCAAAATAAATAAAAAGGGAGCAAAGATGAGCAAAATAATTTTAAAAACAAATGAGCCTGGTAAGCCTGGTAAGACAGCAAGTATATTATTTGAAGCATTGGAAACTGAAGAGAGGCGTTTGCAATACAGTCTTAGTCTTGCAAAGAAACGACTAAAAAAATTTGAAAATAAATATAATGTTTCATCGGATAAATTTATTGCTGAATGGAGTGCGGAAGATCTAAAAGGTCAAGATATGGAATATGTAGAATGGTCGGGTGAGTATCAGTTAGCTTTACGATTAAATGAACGCCTTTTTAGCCTAAAAAGCATTGAAAATGTTACTTAATGAATATTTAAATCGCTTTCGTAAAAGTATACAAAAGATTGAAAATTATGGCTATGCGGATTCTATTGATATTAGAGAAGAAATACGCGCCAACAAGCAAGCAATTTTAAATGTAAAAGTTGTTTTGATTAACCAATTTGTTTTACATATCAAAGAGTACATTGATGCTAAATATGGAATAAACAGAGTGAGTTATGCTTATCAATATCAGGATAGAACTGGTCGACTGATTTTCAGATACGATAATGCCGCGCACAGGCCTGTACTAGGTTTCAATGAGCATAAACATTTAAGCGATGGAACAATCTATGAAGCTGCGTTGCCAGATCTAATTGATTTTATTGATGAAGTTATAAGTCATTTGTAATGAAGCCAAAATAAAATCCTGTCAATTTCCCCTTTTCTTTTTTAAGGAGGAAAAATTATGCTTGTAGCCGGGAGCAGGTATATGGACGTCTATGATATTATGCGTTTTTACCCTATCAACTCAAATCTGTTTTCTCTTTCAATTTTTTCACCTCTTATAGATGAACGACTTACCGCTGATTGGCATATATTCAGCTTTTTTCCAATTTCAATGGTTGTCATGCCGAGCTTTCGATGAGTCCAAAAACATAAAAGACTTCGCTCTTTAACTGTTGGCGGTGATTTCCCGAAAGCCGTTACCTGCTCAATCTCCATGCCCATCACTTCGGCAACCCGCTGTATTACCCGATTGAAATCATAACCTTTGGCTCTTAATTCATATTTCCCCCCAAATTCTTCTTCGGCGGCCTTTAAAACATTTTCAACAAAATCACTGTCACCTAAAATGCGTTCATCTCCCTTAACACGTATGCCTGCTTTGCGAAAATCTTTGAGAACCGACCAGCCGCCTATACTCCTTAATAATCCACCACCGGTAAGATCCGACCGTTTACCTGCGCTTATACCTTTTTCCACAAACGCTCGATACCCTTTTATTGCCAATCTTTTTTTGCCGGAAAACAGTTTATAAACATAATCGATATTCTGCCATTCCTCACTGGCTTTATTCATCAGAACACTGTGACCGCACCACTTATATTTATCCAGGCTTTTCATATCTTCCACAAGACCCGCCCTCAACGGGTTTAAGTGGATATAACGCACCAATTCCTTTAGATATATATCTTCCTGGCATAAAATCGACTTGTACCTGTTTTGAAAAAGTTGACCGTGGCGACGGTATTTCTTATTGAACCATACAGCGTATCCGGTGAGCAAACGACTCATTAACACAGAAACCGGAATCAATCCGGTTTTTAATAATAAGTGGACGTGGTTTGGAATCAATACCCATGCAAAACACTCGGTTTGTGTTTCAGGAATCAAATTATTGAGCCGATTTAAAAAGTTTTTCCGATCATAATCTGATCTGAAAATTTTCTTACGTTCTATCCCCCTGACAATTATATGATGCAGTGCTCCAGGTGCATCTATTCTCGCTTTTCGTGCCATGTTTAAGATGTATCATATAATTATTTCTAGGTAAAGCATAATATCATAGACGTCCCTATACTCCCATACCGCGTATCCGGTGAGCAAACGACTCATTAACACAAAAACCGGAATCAATCCGGTTTTTAATAATAAGTGGACGTGGTTTGGAATCAATACCCATGCAAAACACTCGGTTTGTGTTTCAGGAATCAAATTATTGAGCCGATTTAATCTGAAAATTTTCTTACGTTCTATCCCCCTGACAATTATATGATGCAGTGCTCCAGGTGCATCTATTCTCGCTTTTCGTGCCATGTTCAAGATATATCATATAATTATTTCTAAGTAAAGCATAATATCATAGACGTCCCTATACTCCCCTTACTCACATCACCCCAATTAGCAGTATAGCCGGACTTAATTAATCCTGTTTTCAAATCCAGAGTATAATGCTTATATGGCCTTTTTGGGCATCAAAAAGTGTGCTCTAAGCCCTTTTTTACCCATGTTTTAGACAACATTACGTATAGAAACAAAGACTTAACGGGGTCAGACCCCCATGTCCCATTTAAATTTTAGGTCAGATAACCATCGGCATATGGATTATCTTGCCAGGAAGTAATGTAAAACCAATGTCAGCGATACTTAACGCCCTATTCACGGCTGGTTTAAGTTATTTCATAAGAGCCGCACCCTTTTGATTTAGTACCAAGATTTCAAATAAATTCTTTGGCGTCGTAGTTTTATAAAATTTGCGAGGGCATCATTTTTGAGATAATCCTCAAGTTCCGAATCAATGATTGGAGACTGTTTAAGGTTAAGCATTTCCACTTTTTCGGATATGATATCAATAGCAACAACCTCATTATGTTGGGAGAGAAGTACTCCATTAGACAATCCAACATATCCAGTGCCGGCAATAACAATTTTCATTTTTTATCCTTCAATAATTATCAGTTATTCCCACGGGATGGATAAAGGCTCAACCCCAACATCGTGACCCCAAAAAACACCTTCTTGAACAATTGATATTTGCAAAGTACCACCTTTTATTTCTGTCCCATGTTTAATAGGTATCTGCATTGTCAATTCACCATTTGCCGGGATATCAAACGGTAGATCTTTGCGAGGATCCCACCCTGTTGTTGGCTTCCCTACTTTATCCAAAAATCGCCAAGATAATCTTATCGGTTGCCCTCTAATAGAGAGTGCCGAAAAATTCATATCGCCAGAATTGACAATTTCAACCCGTACAAATAATTGATCATCCTCAGAGAGTATTTTCCCACTGTTAAGCCTAAAATGGCGGAATTCCTTAGCTGTATACTCCCTCTGTGACATTGTGATCTTCGAACATAAGTTATCGTCTTTTATTCTATAAAGGGTATTAATCACCTCTCCATCTATTTTTTTTTGATAAAAGACTTGATAATCTTCCAAAATATCGTAAGTAACTGTTTTGTCCTCGTCAATTTTAGAAATCCCTCGATAATTTGTAAAAATATATTTTGGTACAAAATCATGGTTTGATTTATTTAGAAGATAAAACCTGTTTTTGACATGAGTTGAAAATAACAATAATGACCGTGCCAACGGGGTTGCACTATCAACTCTCACAGAAATCAGTGGAGTAGAGTCTCTATCTAAAATAAATTGTAGTGCCTCCTTGTTACCTAACCCCCAGTAATCTAGTTCAAATTTATTTTTCCAATCAGAGCCCACAAATAAATTAAAGTAAACATTTTGAAGAGGATGCGCACGCATAATCCAATTACCATAATAACAAAAGCTAAAAGCAAGAATGCTTATAAAAAAATTTTTTTTCCATTTCCATTTATCAATTGAGTACCACACAACAACCACGCCACGAGTAGATAGCAATACAAAAGCAGGATAAATAAAATATAACTGTCGCCATCCATCATATAGGACGGAAGAAAATAATATGACAGCAACTATTGGAGCTAAAAAAAATATCAAAAGAATAATATAATACTTCTCTTCCACACCTGACCAAATTGTGAACTTATTACCACATAGATCAGCAGTTGTTTTACATACACCAACAATTGCTAGAATTGAATACAACGGCGGTGTTGTCACAAAAAGCCACACAGGGACATAATGCCACGGCAGATTTGTTGCGCTATACAGACTACCTATATATAGTACCGAACCACCCCACCTAAACTTTGACATATTTCCGAAAGCTATAAGGAAATTTCCAACGGGGTCGGTCCATAAGAAAGGGAAAAAAGCAACAACACCCACTAATGTTACCAACAAATAAAATAAATTCAATTTAAACCAAGTGGTCACAGCCATTTCTTTTTTAACAACCATGACAATAAGTGTCATAATTGTAACAATAAATATCAAGACCCCCATAATCCTAATATCAACAGCAAAAGCAGAAGCAATTCCGTGCAATACTGCCCATGTCATATTCAATGTCTCAAGTAATTTTATTAAAGTATATATGGCTATCGAAAAAGCAGCCATAAATACAATATCCTTTGAGTTATAAAAAGATTGTGCAAATATTCGTGGCGATAAAATAACAATTAAGACTGCGATTATACCTATGCGGTCATCTTTGAAAATATTTTTTGCGGTGCCATAAATAGCTAAAACACCGAGAAAAGAAAAAATAAAAGTCAGTAGTGTCCGGTTAGGTTTTTGCATGTTATATGGGATAAAAAAATTAGAAAAATGTTCATTTTTTACTTGACAAACCAAATAAAAATTTTTTATCGTTTTGTTATAAAATATAATTATAACAAGGAGTTAAGACAAAAATGGACATATTCAATATCCCAAAAAAGAATTTTAATCCCCAATCTCATGCTCGATTTCTCAAACCTTTGCAAAAGATTTTTCCTGACACGCCACAGCTTAAATCCCGAGGTCACAGGCCATTGAAAATGACTTTTGAAGATCAGCTTCACGCACTGATATTTTTCCATCTACAAGAACATGAATCAGCTCGTGATCTTATTCAACACCTTAAAGAAGACGATTTTGCCAAAGAATGTGTCGCTCCAGATGGAGGGATCAGTCGTAGCAGTTTTTCCGAAATTATCAATTCTCGAGGGCTTGAACAGCTTGAATATGTTTTTCAAGCTCTTTGCAGCCAGGCACAAAATGCTTTACCATCAAATTATTCAGATCTCGGTGAACTCGTTTCCATTGATGGATCTTTAATTGATGCAGTTCTGTCCATGTACTGGGCTGATTACAGAAAAGGCGCTAAAAAAGCAAAAGGCCATTTCGGCTTTGATGTCAATCGCAAGATTCCTATAAAAATTCATCTGACAAATGGAAATGGCGCTGAACGCCCCTTTGTCAGGTCTATCCTTACAAAAGGCCAAACAGGAATCATGGATCGGGGGTATCAATCACATAAGGATTTTGATCTTCTTCAGGATGAAAAAAAACATTTTGTTTGCCGCATCAAAGCGAAAACAACAAGAACTATTATCAAAGAGCAGCCTGTTGATCCCGACAGCTATATTTTTTATGATGCTGTGGTTCTTCTTGGCACTCCTGGGGTAAACCAGACCAGAAAGCCGGTTCGACTGGTTGGTTATAAAATTGCCGGTGTCAAATATTTTGTGGCAACTGATCGTTATGATCTTACAGCCGAGCAGGTTGCAACCGTTTATAAGCTTAGATGGGATATCGAAACTTTTTTCAAATGGTGGAAGAAACATTTAAAAGTGTACCACTTGATTGCTCACAGTAGATATGGCCTGATGGTTCAAATCCTTGCGGGGTTAATAACCTACCTGCTTATGGCCATATACTGCCATGAACAGTTTAATGAACCTGTATCAATAAAGAGGATTCGTCAGCTTAGAAATACCATCCAGAACGAATTACGTACTGACGAAAAAAACGTATGGTCTAATAATCTGATTATCAAAGAGCAAATGCTATATGCAAAAACTTAACCGGACACTACTGAATAAAAGTCAACAAATGGCGAAAATAATATATTTCTTGTTCACTGATTGATAAAACTTGCTCCAACGCAACCAGTGGCATTTCAAACGCAACACCGTAGTCTTTGTCCATCCAGTCCTTAAGATTAGGGGCGTTCCTAACCTCTTTTGTAAGTAAAAATGAGCCAACTTTTTGCCCTACATATTTACAATTTACCAAACCATTCATTCGCGAGACGGGTTCATCCCATGAAATCCCATAATCTGCATAAACAAACATACCCATTACAAAATAAGCCCCAAGTATAAGGGGAACTACAAAACCATAAACATTTGACTTCACTTATTTTGCTCCAATCATGACTGAGATAAAACACTGTACCTACCTTAACGCCGATACTATCGATAACAATGTTCATCCATCCATCAATAATTATTGATGATCTAGTAAAAAGTAACGTAGTTTTCTGAAACGAATAAAACTGACTTCCTATTTCCGTAAAGATAAACGATCTCGTAGTTTGGAATGATTTTTAGTCGTTTTTTACAATATATTAGGAATTAGCAAGGCTCTAATTATCAGTTATTCCCACGGGATGGATAAAGGCTCAACCCCAACATCGTGACCCCAAAAAACACCTTCTTGAACAATTGATATTTGCAAAGTACCACCTTTTATTTCAGACTCAGGTTTAATAGGTATCTGCATTGTCAATTCACCATTTGCCGGGATATCAAACGGTATATCTTTGCGAGTATCCCAACCGGTCACAGGTTCGCCGTTTACAGCTAAGAACCGCCAAGAAATTCGCATTGGCTTGCCAATGCTTGATAATGCTGCAATCGGAGCTTGTCCATTATTTATAATAGTAAATTTAACCATTGATTTACCATTAACTTGCATTATACTTTCAAATTTATAGGTTAGATTTCGAATTTCATCAGCGCTATATTCACGATCTATTTTTGTAATACTCGGTGGGTTGGTACGCCAGCCTGGGACACAATCCTCAAAGCCTATAGGTACGATACAATTCATCAACTCCAGATACTTATTTGTTTCACCATTTTTACCAATAAAGGACAAATAAGAGAGTACGCGCTTCGGCAATTCTACACAGTCTTTATTATATTCGGGTGAATATCCGGGAGGGAAAAGACCTGAATAGCCATTTAATGTCTTAACTCCATGATTAAGACTAACCCACATCGCATCAATCTCGTCTGCAAACCAAGGCCCTTTGTTCTGAGAAAAAAATAAAATTGAATCTTTGGCAAGATGTTTTGGTATTACACTTTCTTTAATAGCCAATCTCTCACGCCACTCCTTTTTTGAACTTACATACATAGTTGTAGCTGAAAATTCAACAATTAGTAACGGTACAATAATTACTATTACAAACTTATTAACACATTGATGATTAGTGCGTAAGTCATCTATGCAAATACACACAAGATAGGCAACAGGAAACAATAGCACTTGATCAAGGCGTGACATCGCACGAATTGCCGAACACAAAGGCAAATTATGGACTAAATACCACAAGCTAAAACCATTAATATATAGTGTTGAAAGAATAACAACACCAAGCATGCCACTCATCAAAATAAAAACGTGTCCGTTTTTCTTACGACTGCCGAGGAGAAAACCCAACACAGATAGGAACATGGGTACAAAACCAATAAACATTTGATGCTCATGACGCATTGGTATATTTGAAAATATTCTAGCAGTAGGAATTGACCAAAAATAAGAAGCGTCTGAAAGAAAATAGCTTTGCGGCCTAGGCAACATAGTAGAAATTTCTCCCCATGTACGCTTAGCACCATAAATATTAGATACTTGAAGATAAGGATAAAACAACCATAAAATAGCACCAAATAACGCCATTAAGATAATAAGGAATTTTATCTTGTCCTTCTTGCTTTGTGCCTTCCACGGGGAGATAAACTCATTGAGTAACAGGATGAAAGAACACTTTAACGAATATTTAGTGTAAAGAAAATGCACCGCTGTTGCGGCAACAAGTAGTAATAAAGTAAAAAATCCCATGTAAATGCCACAATAAAACTGCCACACTAACCAAGCACCAGCTATGGCCAACAAGCGATATTCTTTCCTTTGCAGAAACAGGACAAAAAATGTTGTCGCTAATGGCACCCCAAAACGATAATGCAATTGTGCATGTCCAGCTTGGGCCGTTGTGGGCAACGCAAAAGCAAAAATCAGTGCGCCAACAGTAGAAGCCATTTGGCTTCTACCAAGACGCCGCAAAGAATAATAGGCGGCACTAAAGTTTACAACATAAGCAAACATGAACCATATTTGAAAGGCCGTATCTGATTGACCTGTAAACAATCTAGCAATGAGGTATACTGGCGCGGATCCAAACAGGTTATCCGAGAAACCCAAAACATAAGGAAATGGCCAAAAAAAACCGAGATGCCAAAGAGACTCACTATTCCCAGCAAAAAACTGATAAATATTTTCAAGGAAATAATTATTTAATCTTGCATCGCCTATATCACCTGGCATCATTGTGAAATGATGCAACTGCTCAATCGGTAATGCAAATAATACAAATATTAACAATAAAGATAGGAGCAATATTCTTAAAAGAGCCATCTATGTATTCCATTCAGAGCATATATATACAGATAATTAACACGTAAATACTATGATCTGTAGTACGAGCAGATGATAATCTGCGGGGGAGTTTATTTATTATCTATCCTTAAAAGGATCTATCAAATCATCGGTATATTCACCCATAATAAGACGTTTCTTCGGCAACCAATGTTCGTGGAAATAACGACTAAATATAGCTAATGAGTTGCCTTTTTCGGTAAGTCTAACAATACCATTGTCAATAATTATTGTTCCAGACTCCAGCTGCTCAGTCAATCTAATATCAACCAAACGGTACTCTTTCATGTACTCTTCAGTAAATATCCGTTCAAAATCATTTTGCCGAATTTCACCGCCCCGTTGCTGTAATTTTTCAAGCAGATAAAAAGATAACGATCGATCGATAACCGTAGGCACTGAGATCGCAAAAATATAGCCTAACAAAAACCAGACAATACACAATTGCAACTTTTCAAAACTATTCAGCTGGTTGAAATAACGGACAAAAAAAACAATACAACCCGTGATTATTGAAGCAAAAATACCATCTGCTATCGATGCATAAAAAACAACATTCACTCTAAAATATGTAATATGAAAGTAATAGAACATTACTAAAACAATTAAAAAAATGAGTGTTGCTATTACTGATTGTAAAAACTTCATGCCGACATCCTAAAAACAAAAAATTTATTACCAATATAACTCAAAGAAACCTGCAAGGCGGTGGCGATCAAGAAACCAGCCCGATAATCAAAGCCAAACCAGTCAGACCAAATCAATAACACAAAGCCATGCAATATCGCAATGCCACCGTAAAGACCGCTAAATTTAAGTAGTTGAGAGGCAACAGTTTCACCGGTAACTGGAAACACAAAATAACGGCTACCAATAAATGAAGCAGTAATACCAAAGATTGCGGCAATTAAATTTGCAAAACCGGCTGAAGGAACACCAACCACCTTAAGACAAAAGCTCAACACTCCAAAATGGATCAAGGTCGCAACTACACCGTTAATGACATATTTCAACACCTCTAATGCATGTTGATTCATACCGCACCAGAAGAACTTTTAGTTTTAATTACATGATCAATAAAATCATGATACGTACCGGCTGTTGTTACCGATCCAGCTCGAATAACGCCAGTCAACATCAAAGTCATAAGGGTTAACGTACCAGTTTGTATGAACATCAATACCAGTATGCCTAATGCGATCGAAAACCAGCCCGGCGTTGAAAATCCTAAAATTTTAAGTACAACAGCTAACCCCGCACCAGCCACTGAAAGACCTGCAATCAATGCACAAGCAATACCCACCCTAACTAAAACATCTTCGGCAAATACCATTAAGCCCTTAAATCCATGCAGAACTAAACCAACAAAATTCATTTTAGACTGCCCCGCATAGCGTGGCCCACGATCAAGTGAGCAAACTACTGTGCGTAACTTCGAGGCAATAACTGCTCCGGCTACGTGTGTAGATAGTTCCTGCATCACTACCAACCGCTTTACTGCCGCAGGCTTTAGTGCCATAAAATTGCCAAAGCTTATGGCTCGCCCAGTCATCAATTTGAAAAACAGTTTATACCCAGCGTAAAATGCTTTGAATTTAAATGTTTCAACTCTGCTTTTACGTTGAGCCACCACGATATCTACTTGGTCAGAATTAAGACCATTGAGCAAATCAGGTATGGTCGATGGAACATCTTCACCATCTGAGTCCATTACGACAACTTGCTGACCAGATTGAAGGGTTTCTGACACATACTTCAAACCAATTGCAATGGCACGTTGATGACCAACATTACGACAAAGTTTCAAGACCACGCCATCAAGTCCAGCATTTTCCAAACCAGAAACACCCAACGGTTGCTTAACTGAGCCATCATCAACAGCTACCACAAATATTTTCTGTTTAAACTGTAGAGCCAACTCTTGAAACAAACGGTTACTAGCATCAACATCTTCATAAACTGGAGTAACAACAATCAATTCATACGCAGTAAAACTCATAGTTTTAAACGCTCCCTAAAGTAACTAATCGTTTTCTCCAAACCCTGCTCAAGATCAACCTTTGGTTCCCAACCAAGGTTCTTGCGTATTAAGCTAATATCAGGTTTTCGCTGTCTCGGGTCATCTTGTGGAAGTGGCTCAAATACTAATTTAGAAGAACCACCAACCATTCTTAAAACAGATTCAGCAAGTTCTTTAATAGTAAACTCCACAGGATTACCCATATTGAATGGCCCTGTTATTTCATGAGGGGTCGCCATCATGCGAATAAACCCTTCAATCAAATCGTCAACATAACAAAAGCTACGTGTTTGTAACCCGTCACCGTAAATAGTAAGATCCACCCCCTGTAATGCTTGCACAATAAAGTTACTTACAACACGCCCGTCATTGGGGTGCATATGCGGCCCATAAGTGTTAAATATTCGTACAACTTTGATATCAAGATCATGCTGACGTCGATAATCAAAAAATAACGTTTCAGCACACCGTTTACCTTCGTCGTAGCATGACCGAAGCCCTATCGGGTTCACATGCCCCCAGTAAGTCTCTTGCTGTGGATGGACTTCAGGATCACCATACACTTCACTGGTTGATGCCTGTAAAATTTTAGCTTTCGTGCGTTTAGCCAGTCCAAGCATATTAATGGCACCATGCACACTGGTTTTAGTTGTTTGCACTGGATCCCATTGATAGTAAACTGGTGAAGCGGGGCATGCCAAATTGTATATTTCATCAACTTCAACATACAGTGGAAATGTTACATCGTGACGCATCAATTCAAAATTAGAGTTCCCTATCAAATGTGACACATTATCTTTACTGCCACTATAAAAGTTATCCATACAAATAACTTCACAACCATCCGCAAGTAATCTCTCACACAAATGAGACCCTAAAAAGCCTGCACCACCAGTTACCAGCACCCTCTTCCTGTCTGTAAAACTCATATAATCTCCTTATGTCACTAGTGTCACGTTAAATTATTGAATAAATTAATTGGTTATCTTTTTCATGTTGTATTCCCGTTATTCCCGGGTCGGACTGTTAGCGGCGGTGTAAAAATGTACCCAAAGCGCCGTTTTAAAAATGGGGCAGGTAGGGACGTTATGATATTATGCGTTTTTACCCTATCAACTCAAATCTGTTTTCTCTTTCAATTTTTTCACCTCTTATGGATGAACGACTTACCGCTGATTGGCATATATTCAGCTTTTTTCCAATTTCAATGGTTGTCATGCCGAGCTTTCGATGAGCCCAAAAACATAAAAGACTTCGCGCTTTAACTGTTGGCGGTGATTTCCCGAAAGCCGTTACCTGCTCAATCTCCATGCCCATCACTTCGGCAACCCGCTGTATTACCCGATTGAAATCATAACCTTTGGCTCTTAATTCATATTTCTGCTCAAATTCTTCTTCGGCGGCCTTTAAAACATTTTCAACAAAATCACTGTCACCTAAAATGCGTTCATCTCCCTTAACACGTATGCCTGCTTTGCGAAAATCTTTGAGAACCGACCAGCCGCCTATACTCCTTAATAATCCACCACCGGTAAGATCCTGCCGTTTACCTGCGCTTATACCTTTTTCCACAAACGCTCGATACCCTTTTATTGCCAATCTTTTTTTGCCGGAAAACAGTTTATAAACATAATCGATATTCTGCCATTCCTCACTGGCTTTATTCATCAGAACACTGTGACCGCACCACTTATATTTATCCAGGCTTTTCATATCTTCCACAAGACTCGCCCTCAACGGGTTTAAGTGGATATAACGCACCAATTCCTTTAGATATATATCTTCCTGGCATAAAATTGACTTGTACCTGTTTTGAAAAAGTTGACCGTGGCGACGGTATTTCTTATTGAACCATACCGCGTATCCGGTGAGCAAACGACTCATTAACACAGAAACCGGGATCAATCCGGTTTTTAATAATAAGTGGACGTGGTTTGGAATTAAGACCCATGCAAAGCACTCGGTTTGTGTTTCAGGAATCAAATTATTGAGCCGATTTAAAAAGTTTTTCCGATCATAATCTGATCTGAAAATTTTCTTGCGTTCTATCCCCCTGACAATTATATGATGCAGTGCTCCAGGTGCATCTATTCTCGCTTTTCGTGCCATGTTTAAGATGTATCATATAATTATTTCTAAGTAAAGCATAATATCATAGACGTCCCTATACTCCCTCCTGAATAATCTCTGAAAATCAGGATTAATAATAATTTCTTCTTTTTCATACATAGTATCTGCTGAATTTCTTTTTTATGAAAGAAATGCTTTGCTATCCATAGCAGTATATGCCATTTTTTAAATTGCAGCTAAATGGTATTTTAAGCACTCTAAAAAGGATAGGAGGTATTCTGATGATAAAAAATACTTTTGAAGAAGTTCTTTCTGATGAATGGGTGAAAGCAAATATAACCAATCCAGTTCAGGAATTGGTTATTATCCGTGGGATAATTCCATGGCAAAAAATGATTACAAAGTTGTGTAAATTTTATAACACCAGTCAGGGTGCTTTTGGAAAATCTCTCAGGATGATGACAGCGATTTTGATTTGTATAAAATACTATCAATTAAGTGATAGGCAAATGGTTAAGCATATAAAAGAAAACCACTATATTCAATATTTTTGTAACATCACAAATGAGGAATTGCAAACATGCCTGGATCCGAGTTCTATATGTGTATTTCGAAAACGTATAGGTGAAGAAGGTGTTGAAATTATAGAAAAAGAAGTTTTTGAGGTTCTACGCAAAGCTGGGATAATACAGGGTGATAATGCTATGATAGATTCAAGCGTATTGAAAAATAACGTTATCTATCCAAATGATGTACATTTAATTTTTAAAGCTTTTGACAAAATGAAACAATTTGCCGTTTTGCATCAAATCTCCTTGTGGTGGGACAATAATGAAGTAAAAAAATTATGGCGAGAATTTTTTTTGAACAAAAAACAAAACCGTTTGGAATGGTTACTCAAATTTAATATATTATTTATTCCTGCTCTAAAAATATTTGATAAAAAAGTTGAATCATTAAAGACCACAAAGAAAAAACAAATAAAAGCTGACAATATGTTTGCTATTCTTACTATTCTTGAAGCACAAACCTTAGAAAAACTCGAAGGTAAAAAACAGATAAAAAACCGGATTGTATCCATTGATGAACCGGATGCCCGCCCGATTGTAAAAGGAAAAGAGCATCCGAAGTGTGAATTCGGCACAACAATGGAAATGACTTTCAATAGGGAAGGATTCATGATTACCATTGAAAATTTTATCGGTAATCCAAATGATAAAACGCTTTTTGCTGGAACACTCGAACAGTTCAAAAAACGGATGAAAGGCGAACCGGAAAATATTATTACCGACCTTGGTTACAGAAGCAATGGTAATTTTAAAATTGCAGACAATATCAGTAACGTTTTTTTGGGGCGTAAAAAAGATGTATCCGAAGAAAAACAGAGTTTTTGCTGTAAAGCCCGTTCAGCAACAGAAGGTTTCATAGCTATTGCAAAAAATATTAGAGGTTTTGGATGCAGTCTTTATAGAGGATTTGAAGGAGACCGTATATGGTCATTGCTTTGTCAAACCGCTTATAATCTTAAAAAGTTTATTCAGCTTCTAATGGGAGAAAAGATTGAAGAAAAAAAACTGATGAAACTCGGGCTGGCATAAGCCGAACAAGGATTTTATCAAAAATAGTTGATTTTAAAAAATATGCGGATAGGAGAGGTGCGTCTATAGGTGTTAACAATTTGCCGTTTTTTACCAAAATTCAATTAAAATACCACAAATGAGCTTAAAATTTTAGATTAAAATTCTCTATGATTAATATATGAACAATGCTGATATACTATGTTATTATCGAAATTCAGCGGATACTACATACTTATTATTTCACCGAAAGACATGTCTAAGCGGTCAGTTGAAAGACTATTTCTTGTTTTTTCTATTTCTTCTTCAAGAGAATTTTTTGTTTCTATTTCAGAACTCATTATTATGTCCTTATGTTTTATTTGGGTGCTAACTATAATACAGCATTTTATCCGACAATCACAGACACAGTAGCACAACGGAAATCTTTATCTTCAAACCAGCAAATACCTTCCTGAACCAGCGTTAAAACAAGCTGAAAATGCCCCTTTTTTTCCGGTGCAATGATATAAACAGTTTCCTCAAATTGCTTGTCCGGGAGTATTGTTTCGCAAGTCAATGTCGTTCTTATCCCATCATATTGATAGGTGCTTCCGCCTGCATTTAACCAGTGATACGAAAGCAATACGGGATGTATTCCATTGCAGTGCCATGGCTCTCCACTTTTGTTGGTCAAGGTAACCACCCCCTCAAACCGTTCTCGCTGCGACACGGTTTCAGGCACCGATTTGGCTTTTATCTCGCCAGAAGTATTTAAGATATCTGGCACAGGTAAATTCAGTGAGTCAAGTTTTAACTTTATTTCCCGCGAAAAACCACCCACCAAATTCGGGAATCGGTGTTGGATAACATGCTCATACATCACAAAATAGGCTTTATCCGGCACATGCAGGTTGACAATAGATTTATTGTCCGCATCGATTGCATACAAGACAGGAAATACGGAACGCATAAAATCCAAAAAATCTGGAATTGTGATGCGCTGAAGCACATCAAGACAAAAATGGTTCATCTCCATGACCACCGTAGGTTGATGATTTGAGAGGAATCCCCCCCCCCTTGAATTACGTTTTGCTCAAACCCTTCAACATCGATTTTGAGGAAACTCGGTGTTGGTTTCTTATCTGCAAAAAAATTATCAAGGGTGTCAATACGGATATTTTCTGTCATATGTCCTTCTACTGGGCGGATCTTCTCGCTTACAAAGCCGCCGGAGCGATTATTTTTTGCAAATGTTATCGATAACTTTTCATTTTTATGACCTAAGCCTATGTTAACCGCCTCAACATTAGATGTGCTGTTTGAACGCAAATTGCTTTGCAATATTTTGAAAGTGCTTGGACTGGGTTCGAATGAGTAAACGTATTTGACCAGATTTGAAAACAAAAGTGAAGTCAATCCGATATTAGCACCGATGTCAGCGACCACATCTTCTGGTCCTAAAAGTGCCCGAAACAATTGCACCATATGTGGCTCAAAATTGTTGCCCATCGCGGTAAGGTATTGATCATCTGACGAAACCTGATAGTTCTTGTTATCGATTTTAATATTCTTATTTTCCATCTTATTTTCCATCTTATTTTACCTCAGTTTTCAATTTACGATTACACTGTATCGCACAGCAAGCTAACCAGTTTATCTGCAAAAATTTTTACAGTGTGTCCGATTTCACCATTTTTGACGGTAGTATTAAACACCCTCATTTCTGAATTAAAATAAATTTACCGTGGTCCCCTTTATCCCTTTATCCCTTTATCCCTTTATTGCATCCCCTTTATTGCCATTTATTTTTCCTTGTATCAAATTTAATATCTCTTTTTTTACAATACCTACATTGATCTGTCTCAAACAGACCAAATCATACTTACAACATTCTGTGCTTGGGCAATGGCATGGTGAGCAGGATACATCGGAATAGATAATAGTATTCTTACCGTATACTGGTTCCCACTCTTCTACAGTTTCTTGTCCACCGTAAATAGCAATCGTGTTTAAATTCAAATATGAACAAATATGCGCACCAAAAGAATTGTTTACAATCGCAATGCTATTTTCCTGAAGCGAATCAAATAGTTGCGAGTAATTCAAACCACACAATATACTTAATTTATCTATTTTGGTAAAATAATCAGCCAATTTTGCATCATTTTTTGTCAAATATACATTTATTGCATCTATAGAACTATTTTTTGACAATTCTTTTGAGAGTTTAACAAAATTTTCCAAAGGCCACTCTTTTATACTATTGCCTGCCTTTGGAAATATGGCTATCTGAGTCCCAGTTGTTTTCTTGGAAGAAAGTGACGGAAAAAATATGTAATCATTTATATCTGATGGAAGACTGTCTATTAGTCTAAGCATCTGCAAAGAGATTGACTCTTTGTTGTGAGAGATAATTTTGTATGGTTGATCTATTTGCGAATCTAAACATATTTCTAACTTTTTATCTATAATTTCATCATAAACTTGGTATCCTACATGCAAATCTGATACTACTCTAGTAAGTAAAAACCTAGTATCTCTTTGCCTTCTTAAATCTATAGCTATATCATATTTTTCAAGCTTAGACAAAAGAGATACTACCTCTTTCTCTATTACCTTTGGAGATTTGCTTGATTGCATCTTAAAATAATCAAAGGTATAAATATTATCAAATAAATTTAATTTTTCTGCTATCTCAACATTCCAACTACCCACAATGATGTCAATCTGTGCATCTCTATACCTGCTTCTAAGCTTACTAAGAGCCGGTATAGCCAATATTAAGTCACCATTATGATCTAACTTCAAAGTTAAAATTTTTTTTCCTTTTCTTTCAAATACTTTACTGTGAATAACTTTAACTCCATTGTTTATAATTGAGTTATGCTGTAAATTTTCCATATCATCTATAAATTTATCTGCCAAGATACCAGGATAGTATTTTTTATAATTTAATATTCCATTTTCAATCAAATAATCTTTTACACTCTTATTATTATATACAATATGAATTGCTGCGGCAAAAGTAATATAATCTGCATCATTAAAAATCAACTGTTCTTTGCCAATAGTATAGCCGACCGCAGTAGTATTGAGTGCTATCACAGGAAGTCTATAGTATTGTGCTTCCAAGACAGGAACACAAAAGCCCTCATGCTCTGACATAACCAAAAATATATCTGAATTGATATAAAATGTTTTGAGCGATTCTATGCTGACCATATTATGAAATTTGATTAGAGGGTTTAATTGATATCTGTCTATCAATGTTAAAAGCTCTTCAAAATATCTATTTAGATTTGGATCAATACCTCCAACTATATTTAACTCTATATTAGTACCATAGTTATCTCTATATGCTTTCATAACTTCTATGAGATGTTTATGTCCCTTATTTGGCGAGACTCTGCCAACAAAAAGGAGTTTGATACTTTTGCTGTTTTGTAAATCTGAAGAAAGTTTTGAATCAATCATAGTATATTTTTTTAGCTCATTATACTTATAAAATGGAGGATGTATCCTAACATTTAAAGGCTTGGCACCATATTCTATCAATTCATCTGCATTGAATTGAGAATCTGCAAAAAATATTATATCTTTCTTTAGAATTACGATCTTTTTTGTTTGTTCAATACCATTTCTGCAGTTTATATATGCGTCTTCAAAATATGGTTTAAAAAAATCTGGTGGTGTTATATTGTGATATTTTACAATGATTTTACATTTAGCTTTTGATAACAGTTGATAACCATTCTCCCAGTAGTTTGCATGATGATAGATGAAGGTCGTATCTAAATCAGCAATATAGCTGTTTAAATTTTTTTTATTTATAATGTTGTACCGCGATAAATCCAATGCAGGATCGAACTCTTCAGCGTAGATAGCAACATCATCATATCCATTTAATTTTAAAATCTCATATTCATATAATATATCAAATCCTACAGCATCATTTTTGCCTATATTGAAATATGTTAGAATTATCCTTTTATTTTTATTTGATTTTATCTTATTCGCAATGATATTGAACTCATCAATATATCTATCTATTACTTTATCCCAGTTTGCTATCTCTTTAGCATATATAAATCCTTTTTCTCCTAAGCTTTTTATCTCTTTTATATCCATAATATTAATTTTCTTGAGAACTTCCACAAAGCCATCTTGAGTATCAGCAGAGAAACCCGCTTCACCTGCATCAATTAGAGCATTGTATGTTGCTAAACATTTTTTGTTCACTATAATAGGCTTTTTAGCATACCAAGATTCAAATATAACTCTTGAAAAACTTTCATTTTCACTCGGATTTATAAGTGATAGACACTCTGAAAGTAATTTTGATTTCTGCTCTTCGCTGACTAAGCCTAAATCTACTATATTTTCACTTTTAGGCTGTACAGGTAATTCGCCCACACCGGCAATCATTAATTTCAAATCTGAATTTGTCTCTTCTACAAATTTATCAAAACTTTCTATTAAAAGGTGGGTGTTCTTACCTTTATCTCTTCTGCCAAGATAAAGTAGATATTGACTATATTTAATGTCAAAATGTTGATCTACTTCCACACCTCCATACACTACTTTTGATTTGTGAATAATAGACGGACCAAAAATTTTCTGTGCTACTTCATACTCACCAGATGAAAGGAAAAGAATACTTTTAGCATTATAAAAATTCTCTTGAACACAATCTAAATAAGCGTAAGATTCATTATGTAAACAAGGTTGTATTACAGCTTTTTCTTTGACCGCATTTATTCCTTTTATAATATTTGGAAAAAGGTAAGGTAAAAAAAGAAAAATATCATATTTTCCTTTTTGTTTAACAATGTAGTTATGTAAATCTGGAGAATATATATTTTCATTTAAAAAAATTTGTTCTTCTTCGTTAGAAAGTGGTGATAATCCAGGTATAAAAGATGTTTTTGGTACTTGCATTAATTTTAGGTTGATACTATCAAAAGCTAATGTGTCTCGTTGTTTAACTTTAAATCTTTTTATTTTTATTTCATCTTCGACATACTCTTTTGCCTCATAAAAATTTTCAGACCAATCAGATAAAAAATCTTTAGAGCAGGTAGTCAATACCTCTATATCAATCTTTCTATCTGTAAATCTTTTTGCTATTTGCCAAGCTTGTTGTTCTGCCCCACCTTTTAAATCTTTCCCAAACCAGGGAATTACTAATGCCATTTTCATATTTTATATCCGATTACTGAATAATCCATTGAACTAGCAAACAAATGATTAAGATTAGGGTCTTCATAATGTGTATCTTCAGGTTTATTTACTCGTTCAAGTTTAATTTTATTAAAACCTATTTTACTTAGCAAAAATTCTGTAGTTTTTGGAGGGATAGGGTTAATATGAGTAGGGTCAGTATAAAAATTACAAGCACCAACTAAGACATTTTCTGGATTTGGTGTTTCAAATATAACCATTCCTTCTGGTTTCAAAACCCGGAGCACCTCGTCATACATTTTCATTAAAATTTGAAAAGGAAGGTGCTCGATAATGTGAAAACCTGTAACGACTGAAAGAGATTCTTCTTCTAATGATGTTAAATATTCTCTGACATCAGCCTGTTGTACATTCAAGCCTAATTCTTTGGATTTAGCCACCATTATTCGATTAATATCTATACCCTGGGCTTTATAGCCATGTTCACCAAGGAGTTCAAGCCATTCACCTCTGCCACAGCCCAAATCCAAAGCTCTTATTTCTTCTTTTTTAAACGGTAAAGCTTCCAAATATGGTAAATACACCTCAACTCTTTTTTTTATGTCTTCTCTTGTGCCCCTGAAACGATCTTCAAACTCAACATAAAATGGATCTAATTTATGTTTTTCTTCATCCGTTAATAACAGCAATTCTTTTTCATTAAAAATTTCATCAGGGAGCCTTTTTTTAGCTTCATCTATAAGATTCTGCATATTTTGTTGTGATATTTTCATATACTCTTTTGCATAACTTACGGTTTGCAGATATAATTTTAACTCTGTTTTGTCGGCTTTTGAAGCAATTTTTGAGTGTAAATCATCTGACATTAATTCTAATCCTGCAGTAAAATCTGTCTGCGTATTTGTCAGGTCAGCCTTTGTTGTGGTCAGGCTTTCCGACACCTCGTGAATATCATTGCTAAGAGCTGCTTTGGTGGATGTAATCTTTTCTGCTACCTCGGTGATCTCTTTTGAAAGACTTGCATTGGTGGTGGCAATCTCTTCTGAAACTGCAGTGATTTTCTTTGTAAAATCTGTCTGCGTATCTGTTAGCTTCTCTGAAATTTCTGTTATATCATTTTTCAAATCTGTCCGGGTGGATAACAGATCTGCATTAGTGGATGCCAAGTCTGATTGAGTGTCTGACAAATCTGCATTGGTTGTGGCAAGCTCTTCCGAAACTGCGGTGATTTCTCTTGTCAGATCAGCCTTTGTTGTGGTCAGGCTTTCCAACACATTCTGAATATCATTGCCAAGAGCTGCTTTGGTGGATGTAATATTTTCTGCTACCTCGGTGATCTCTTTTGAAAGACTTGCATTGGTTGTGGCAATCTCTTCTGAAACTGCAGTTATTTTCTTTGTAAAATCTGTCTGCGTATCTGTCAGCTTCTCTGAAATTTCTGTTATATCATTTTTCAAATCTGTCCGGGTGGATAACAGATCTGCATTAGTGGATGCCAAGTCTGATTGAGTGTCTGACAGATCTGCATTGGTGGTGGCAAGCTCTTCCGAAACTGCGGTGATTTCTTTTGTCAGATCAGCCTTTGTTGTGGTCAGGCTTTCCGACACCTCGTGAATATCATTGCCAAGAGCTGCTTTGGTGGATGTAATATTTTCTGCTACCTCGGTGATTTCTTTTGAAAGACTTGCACTAATGGTGGCAAAATGCTCATACAATTTATGAATATTTTCCTTTCGGGCTTTTGTATTCAGGATTGAAGCAATTTCATTCTGCATATCTGAAACATGATTTCTTAGAGTATGAATATGTGAGTGAATTTCTTTTGTCTGATTATTTAAAAGATTGTTTTTTATGAAAAGTTGATTTTCCAGAACCTGAATATTTTTTAAAATAGCCGGCAGGTTGAGTATTCCGGTTAAAATTCGGATTATGTATCCAAGCAGTGGTATTTTAAAAGAAGTCTGAACAATAAAAGGTAAAAAAAGGCCTTTAACAGAAATTTTACGGCTGCGTCCTTCACGGGAATAATGGAGTCTGCCTAATATTTCCGCTTTGGTCAATCTGCCATTCCGCAAATTTGTTAAATAATGCTGTTTACCATTATTATCAGCAGACCGACGTAACAATGCCTTATAGGCATTAGTAATAAAATCAAGATCGTGATATCCTGATAATTCATTCAGAGTATAAGCTTTTTTAACCGGCAGTGGCGGCACATCTGATTCAACAGGGGATTGTGGCAAAACCGGACATGTTGATAACATTAAATCAGGCCCATCATTGTTAAATGGTAAAAAAGCTTGATCAGCATTATCAGGCAGTGATGAGGGCTTTTCTAATATTTGTGAGGAGGATCTATCATCATTACGGTCGGAAGATTGATGGGATGCAGATTGCAGCTTTCTCAATTTTACTTCTTTCCGGATGCGCTCCATAATTTCTTCTACACTGATTTTCGGTATGTTCGTCTCAATCATCTTTATTACCTGTTTCACTCTTAATATGGAAATCCGGTTTTAACCGGACAAAACCTATGAAAATATCATCCCCCCCGGCAACCACTTCAAAAGCTACACTCTTGTCCAACCAGTGAAAACATTCATTAACATGGGTATCTCCGGTATGGAGAGCCACAGAAACTGTGTATTTGCCGGGCCCTACATTAAACTCTTTAAAATAATACTCAATTAAAAGGATCTGCCCTTTTTTAATACAGATCTTTTTTTTTAAATGAAAAGAATTTGTTCCATATATATCCTGACCGAATTTATCTCTGATTCCAATTCCTACGGTAAGATCATCTATGGTCTCTTCTCCGGCTAATCGGATCACAATTTTGGCCGGACGGCCGGATATTAATATTTCCGAGGGGTTATTATTTTCATCCTGCAAAGAAACATCATCAATTCTGACCATATAATTACCATACCCTGAAGATGTATCATCACCCTGATATCTGATATCTTCTCCTTTTGAACGTTTTGCAATGAGAAAATTATATGTGTTTATAATAGTTTCAGGGTCGGCCTGTTGAACAACATTACCTCCTTCTAACAAAATGGCCTCATCACAAAGAATCTTCACCGCATTTGAATCATGGGATACAAATATGATGGAACCCCCATTATTTTTAAATGCCTTTATTTTCTGCATGCACTTCTGCTGGAAATAAGCGTCTCCAACCGACAAAGCCTCGTCCACCACAAATGCATTGGGGTCGGCATGAATTGCAACAGAAAATGCCAGCCGCATGACCATACCGGAGGAATATGTTTTTATGGGTTCATTGATAAACTCGTGCAGTTCTGTAAATTCAATTATTTCATCAAGTTTTTTTTCTATATCATTGCGTGAAAGCCCAAGGTATGTGGCATTATGAAAAATATTATCCAAGCCTGAGAATTCAGCATTAAATCCGGTTCCCAGCTCAAGAAGTCCTGTAATTTTACCATCAATATTCACAGAACCTCTATCCGGCATCAAAATACCCGTTAAAATTTTAAGAATCGTTGATTTACCGGCGCCATTCTCACCGATAATCCCTAAGGTTTCTCCCTGTTTCACTTCAAAACTTACATTATTCAGCGCCTGGAATACCCTGTGATAAGAACGATGCAGAATAATTTCTTTTAAACGGTCAGATGGAGACTGGTAAAGTTTAAAGGTTTTTGAAATATTTTTAACGGAGATCATTTACCAACCACCATTTTAAAAAGTTCAAGGGTTTCACCTGCGGTCCGGTACCAGGAAAATTTTTCTGCCTGCTTTTGGCCAAGTTTAACAAGCTGATTTCTGTACTCCTGGTCATGGATTATGGTTTCAATGGCCGCTGCCAATTCATCGCTGCGGGCAGGATCTATGAGAATTGCGGCATCCCCTGCAGCTTCAGGCATGCTGGCTGCATTGGAACAGATTACCGGGCATCCACAGGCCATGGCTTCAACAATAGGCAGCCCAAAACCTTCGTAGATGCTGGGATAGACAAGGGCTAAGGCTCCATTATAAATAGCTGTCAGGTCATTATCCGAAATATGGCCTGTAATATAGATACGATCCTTAAGTCCTGCGGATTTAATTTTCTCAAGCCATTCCTTATCACCCCAGCCCTGCCAGCCTACAAGAACCAGCGGAACATCAACGCTGACTGCCTGCATGGCGTTAATGAGAAGGTCTATATTTTTACGGGGCTCAAGGGAGCTTACAAACAGCAGGTATGATTCAGGAAGGCGATATTTTTCTTTTACCTTTTTTACTTCAGCAGCAGATTTCAGGCCGAAAACAGGATCAGGCGCCAGGGGAATTGATGTAACCATTTCCGGAGGGATACTGAACTCTTCTATAATTTCCTGACGGATAAATTCGGATATGGTTAAAATATGGCTGACAAACTGCATTCTGTTTTTAAGGAAATACTCAAAAAACCAGACCCTCTCGCGGGGGTGGGTTGACCGGAACCTGCGCAGGGAAAGATCATATATTGAATATATGGTTGGAACGGCAGTCAATTTTGCAGGAACAAATGCAGTTTCGTGGTAGATGTCAAAAGAATTTTTTCGGCAGATTCCACGCAATAATTTCTCATATCGCAACCAATGAACAGAACGTAGACCAAAAACAACCGGATCCGGCAAATTCCATACAGCGGCTGTCGCCTTTTGCCATTTCCTTGAATCAGCAAGAAACGGCATATCATCAACCAGTTTCTTTCCTGTCAAATAGGAAATCTCAACATTGTTCATTGCGGCCATGGCAGAGTACATATTCCGCAAGTATCTGGCAATACCGGTCAGAAGGCCGGTCATTGGTATTGCATCAACCAGAATTTTCATAGCTTATTCTTCAGCTCCAAAACCACTGGATAAAAATAAAAAATCCCGGTAAGGTAAAAAAAATGTAAAATTAATAAAAGGTAAACTTTAATATGGGCTTTGATTCGCTTCCGGATTAAAACATATCCGCCAAAAAAAATAATTGCCCAAATGAGAAGAAACAATAATTCAATCATAAAAAATCTCTGATATCCTTTTCGAGGTAACGAAACATAACGTAAGAAAAAAACAGGATAAAATGTGTAATGACTGCCAGGATAACAAGGGCATTGAAGGCAGGATAGTCATTAAAGATAAAAATCCTCTGATATGATTCGACTAAAATAAAGGCAGGGTTATAAACAAGCATCTTCTTGACAAAATCCGGCAGGATATCAAAGACATAAACAATAGGAGTAAACCAGAACCAGAGCTGTAGAATTACTCCTGTTATTTCACGAACATCTCTAATAAAAACAGTCAGCGCCGCTACAAATAATCCTATGCCAAAAGCAAGAAGCTGCTGAAGATAGTAAATAAACGGCACCAACAGTAGATTCGTATGAAAAGGATAATCCTGAAAAGCAAGGAAAACAAAAAAAAACAGCATGGATAATAGATATGTTATGGTTTCCGACAGGTTAATGTGTATAAGCAGTGAGGGAAGCGAGGTGTTTATTTTTGTGATTATATGCTTTTTGTCTATAAATGCCGAAGCTGAACGGCTGATTGTTCCTGCAAAACTGGTCCAGGGAATCAGGCCGGCTGCAAGGTAAATACCATAGGCGTTCATATTTGATGTGCCGGGAAGGCGCGCTCCCATCAGTTTTCCAAAAATAATTAAATAGATAAAAAGATTTACCAGCGGCCAGATTATAGCCCACAGGGAACCAAGCACGGAACCGGCAAAACGTTCAGCAAAATCACGCCTGGTAATTTCCAGGATAAATGAAGCATTCAGTGTTGACATCATTGTAACGAATCTTTTATTTTTCAAGGATGCGTACGAAACAAGCTATAAATTCAGGTCTGACTCTACCATCATCCTGACAAGCTCTTCAAATTTAACCTTTGGTTCCCAACCTAATTTTTTATATCCCTTACTATAATCTCCCTGCAGCAAATGAACCTCGGCAGGACGATAAAATCTTTTATCAATAGAAACATAATCCTCCCACTTAAGGCCGGCGCAGCCAAAAGCCTGCTCTAAAAACTCTCTAACGGAATGGGTCTCATTTGTTGCGACAACAAAATCATCCGGCTCATCCTGCTGAAGCATCAGCCACATCGCTTTAACATAATCCCCGGCAAAGCCCCAATCCCTTTTTGCATCCAGATTGCCTAAACGCAATTCATTCTTTTGGCCTGATTTTATTTTTGCAACACTACTGGTTATTTTTCTTGTAACAAATTCAAAGCCCCGTCGCGGTGATTCATGATTAAACAATATTCCGCTGACAGCAAACAATCCATACGATTCCCGAAAATTCCTTATTAAATCAAACCCCACAACTTTGGTAATCCCGTACGGTGAGCGTGGATAAAAAGGGGTATTCTCATTTTGCGGCGTTTCTTTGACCTTCCCGAACATTTCGCTTGTCGCGGCAAAATATATTTTGCATTCAGGCGACTTTTCTTTAATAGCGGACAATACATGAAGAGTTCCATTTATGTTTGTATTAAATGTTGAAAATGCGTCCTCAAATGAATCTCCGACAAAACTCTGAGCGGCCAGATGGTAACATTCATCAGGCTTTATTTTTTCAATAACATTAAAAAGGCTCGGGTAACTTTCCATAGAAGCCGTATGCAGCGTAATCCGCTTTAATATATGATTAATCCTGTATAATCTATGGGCAGGATCTTCAAAAGCGACTCTGCGGATAATACCATGAACTTCATAGCCTTTGCCAAGCAAAAATTCAGCTAAATATGAGCCATCCTGTCCAGTAATCCCTGTAATCAGTGCACGTTTCATTTCATTATTTCTCATCTATATCTCCGCGTAAATAATTTCACTGCGTTATCGGTTAAAAACCTCGGTCGACGTACTATCAGTACGTCTCTCTCTGGCTTTTCTCTATATCCTTGTAAAATTAATTATCTCTAAATCGGCGGCCTGCATCTTCCTCTTTAAAGTAAGGAGCGATAAAGAGCTGCGTAGTCATTCCCCATCCTGGGACCCATAAATAATGATTCATACCTTTGTCTGGCTGCCCTTCCCATCGCCTCGCTTAATTTAACATCACCCTATAAAAAAAAATAATTATCCCCGACTTTCCGTCTCCAATATTCCTTCCTTGACTCTTCCGGTTGCGGATAACTATATTCTTCAACACTGACAGGGATAACACTGGTTTTATGTTGGTATGGTAAAAGATCCAGACTTGTTTGCAAATAATTATGGGAAGTAACCACAATTTCCACAGCATAATGCCTGGCATTCTCTTTTATTAAAGCATGAATGCTTTTATCCAGGATTTCCCGTGTTTCAATTACACCTCCACCGAAACTGATATGAATAACGGGATATTTCTGCGTCCAGTCCCGGTTTTTTTCCAAAAACAAGCCTTTGAAATATTCTTTTTCCGCTAAAAAGGCCTGCTTCAGGGTATCAAGGAATAAACTCTTGCCGAATCTTCGCGGCCTGAAAAGAAAATAATATTTTCCGTTGTCGATCAATTTTTTCAAAAGCGCTGTTTTATCAACATAATAACCATACTTTTGTCTGATTTCCTTAAACGTGGATATGCCTATGGGTAATTTTTTCATATTTGAACTTGTGGAACATTTATAACGCTTCGTAAGTAAGGAACAAAAACGAATTAACTTCCCCAACTATGCATCACAGTTTCATTATCATGTTGGAATTATTCCGGATTCTGCTTTTCTCCTTCCATAACAGCAAGCCGCTCTGTCAACAAGCGTAATCTTTGTTCCTGCCTTGATCGTTCAATATCATTAACAAGCATTTTAATCATTATTACCCCCATACCGGCTATAACAAGAAAAATCGGTGGGTAACTTACGCCCAGAAGCGTTGCCACAAAATCATTCAGATCCGGAAATGCCCCGAATAAAACAATTGCGCCTGATATCAGCAGCCAGAATAATGAATGTCTGGCATGTAAAGTATCTTTTCTTACAAGATAAATTATAAGCACGGCTATTGTCAGCCCTAATACCAGAGATGTCAAACGATAAGAAAACAACATTAAATTGTAAATTTCCTCCTATAAACGGGAATCAGGTCGGGAATCAGGTTTTGACTCCCGGCACATTTTAGACAAACACAATATTAAGGTTTTATAAAGATATATAATAACGGCTCCCCATGAAGAAAATACTTTAGACTTGCCGTATGCCCTGGTATTCATTTTTACCGGAATTTCCATTATTCTAAAACCGTTTTTTTTTAGATAAAGAAGGGTTCCAATATCCTGATAATCAAGAAGCGCCGTCCGGTCGGATACAAGAGCTGAAAAAGCGGCTCGATTATATGCGCGCAGCCCTGAGGTAATATCCCATGTTTTTAACATTGAAATCCTTCGCAGCCAGGGCCAGGCAAATTTTCTGGCGGAAGTACCACGGGAAAGGCATGAACCGATAACTACATCTGACTGTTTGTTTTTAACCGGAGCAGCTACCTGCATAATCGAATCGGCGGAATGCTGACCATCGGCATCCATGGTCACCGCAATCTCATAACCGTGCCGGACAGCATACCGGAAACCGGTTCTTACGGCGCCCCAGGCGCCAAGCCGCACAGCATGAGGCAATAAGACAGCTCCGGCAGCCCTTGCAGCATCGGAAGTGCCGTCATCGCCGGCATCATCTATCACCACTACATCACAGGAGACCAGTTCCTTAACCTTAAGGACAACATCGGCTACTGTTTGCTCTTCATTCATGGCCGGGATAAGAACTATCATACTATCCGACTTGAAACCTTTCGCTGCGTCCGGAGATCATCCCTTAAAGCCTATAAAACAGTATCATACACGGCTGCAATTTGCCGGGCAATATTATTAATTTTATAAAATTTATTAAACTCTTCTTTAGCCGCATTCCCCATCCGGTTTTTTAATTCCGAATTTTTCGACATTATCCTTATCGCCGCCGCAAGAGCATCCGGATCGTCCGGCCTGACCAATAATCCGGTCTTATTATGTTTTACAACACAGCCAATGCCGGAGCCGGTTATATTGCCTGCAATAACAGGCTTTCCAAATCGCATTGCTTCAAGAAGAACAAGGCCGAAGGCCTCGGTTCGTTCAACAGAAGAAAGGCAGAGGAAATCACACGTTTCCAGCAGTGCGCAAACTTGCTCTTGTTCCATAAGGCCTGTCAGCTTCACCCGGCCGGCAAGTCCGCTTGCGTTAATCAGATCCTGCAGATGCTGCCGGAGCTCACCATCACCCACGATAACAACCATGGCGTCAGGCGTTTTTGATGCCGCTTTGATCAACACATCATGCCCCTTATAGTATGTTAGTCTTCCTATTGCAAGAATTCTGGGCTTTCTGCCGCCCCATATTTTTTCCATCCGGTTTTTCAATTCAAGAGATGCAGTTTTTAAACGCGCAGGATTTATACCAAGTGGAACGACTATGCATTTATTTTTCCATGGCTTTAAAGCGCTGCTTGTTGCCAGATAAGGCGGGGAAGTTACAAATATTGCACTTGACCTTTCCAGGAGAAGGCTTTCCAGGGGACGGTAAAACCTGTAGGCAAAGTTCAACCGGAAATCAATATTAGAAACAGCTACATCCGAATGCCAGTGAATCACAGATGGAATTTTTTTTGCCGGCATATGGAATAAAGCCCAGAATGCCGATGTATTAGGCATGTGCAAATGCAAAATTTCCGGCTTAAACAAACGAACAATGCGCCTCAGGATAAAGGGAAACAAAGGGCTCAGAGGCGCATAAATCAAAGTACCATAGCATGGGGCCTGCCAAATTTGAACGGAATTTTTATTTTTAATCAATCCGGTTTGTTCAGGCGAATGACTGTGCACCAGGGCTGCGGCATTCACTCCTGCAGTTTGCAATGCAGGAAGGAGATCGCCTAAAAAATTTTCCATGCCGCCGGATACAGGCGGGTAAAATTTTCCGATATGAAGAACACGCATTCTATATCGCCCTTATGCCCGGGTTTATCACGTCAATCATCATTTGCAATTTTCAAACGCCCTTTTTTTAATAATTTTTGAAGCAAATCAAAATTATGTTTTGCTTCTTTGTGCTGAGGATCAATTTTAAGGATTTCGGTAAATATATTTTTCGCATCTTGAACCCTGCCGCTGATAATAAATATATGCCCGAGATTATTCATTGCAAACAAACTTTCCGGATAAATTTCAAGCGCCTTTTTAAAATATTTTTCAGCACGGGAGTACTGTTTCATGGCAAAATAGATATTCCCCTTGCTGTTAAGCACCCTGGAACGATTTAAGGAAGTTAAATCCTGTTTTAAAAGAATATCCGCCATCTGCAGCGCATCCTTTAATCTTCCCTTGCGCCGGTACAGGATAATCAGGTTTGAGGCGGCGGCCTGGGCGCCTGTTTTAGTTTGTCTGCACTCCATGGCTTTGCTGAATGCTTTTTCAGCCTCATCATCTTTTCCTTCCTGCAGCAACATCACGCCTAACGTATTCCAGGGTCTCATCTTTTGCGGGGAATACCTGGCGCAATCCCGCCAAAAGAGAACCGGATCTCTCCACATCCGGTTTCGCTGCCAGGTGGCAGCCGATGCAGACAACAATAAAAGCAGAACAATCGGCACCGCAATATTTCTTTTTCGATCCGATAGCCAAACCGCCGCTGAATATCCCGCGCCAAGACATAACCCCAGGTTCGGCAGATAGGTTCTATGCTCAAACATCAAGTCCCTTATAGGGATTAGACTTGATTCAACAAGGTGGGCCAGATAATAAAATAAAATTGCAAATGTTACCGTCGGAAACCGTTTTTTTAATAAAATCGCTGCGGCAAGCATGCAGAGATGCCCGGCAAAGGAGCAAAGAACCAGGGGATCAAAAAAACCTGGCGCAATCGGAATATCATAGTCAAGGTGCAAACCTGCAGGCCACAGGAAAAGACGAATATATTTCCATAATACGATAAACTGGGTATTTAAATAATCTTTGCGTGAAATAATTATTGTGTCTCTGGTAAGGGCCTGCAGCGCTTCAAGGGAAAATGGATCATACCCTGAAATATATCTGACAAAAGCCAGGATAGCGCTGAATAGAATGATTGAAAAAAAAGCCCATAAAACAAGCCGTTTTTTAGCGCTGTTAAAAAATATCCATTCAATTATTAATACCGCCGCCGGAAGGGTGACGGTATTCTGCTTTGTGAAAAAAGCAAGAATTGAAAAAAATATAAGACCTGAAAACCATAAATATCTTTGCTTGCTATCGGTTGAAATTCTTGCATAAACATAACAGGCAAGGGAAAAAATATAAAACATTGCCGCCATGCAGGCCAGCCGCTGCACAATATATGTAACCGCCTGGGTCTGAAGGGGATGAAGCAAAAATAACGCGGCGCTTATAAATGGAAACCATTTTGCGGTTATATTGCTGATTCTGCCTTTTAAGGCAGGAGAAAGGAGCAACCCCCTTCCGAGCAGAAAAACAGCATAACCGGCAAAAAGATGGATTATCAGGTTGATAATATGGTATCCTGTCACATCAAATTTGTGCCAGTGATAATTCAGCCAGAAAGAAGTATAGCCTGTTATTCTAAGGGGTGAAAAATTCCAGAGTGATTTAATATCACATCCCTGGGTGAATAGAGTACTTTCTTTTATAGAAGAAAAATCATCAAAATAAAACGGGACATCAAGAGTATGGATGTAAACCGCAATGGTTGCGGCGGCAAGTAAAAAAACCTGAACCTGCCATAAACTAAAAACTTTCCTGAAAACCGCCTTTTTATCCGCTGCCGGTTTTTTTTTTTTTGACCGACTTTTCATTTTAATGGCCCCTTGAGCCGAACTTTCATATAAAATTTCATTGGGGAATATACAATCTTTTCCCAGGGCTGGTTGCATAAGATATAAGGGCCTTGGTCATCGTTTCGGCCAGGGAGCAAATGCTGTCAGCCCGACTGGTACTGTAGGGAATACAAGTTTTAGGTTTTAAGTGGTTAAGTTTTAAGAAATACACCACTTAACACTTAAAACTTAACCCATCTTTTTGAATAAAAAAAACAAACACTATAATTACAGTAGGTTACTTTTTTAAAATCTTAGTTATGGCACTACTTTTATTTTTTTGATAGTTGTTTTCATCGTTCTGCCAGGGAGAGAGCTTAACCCTAAAGCAGAATATATTTTCTGTTGTCGTGATTCCGGTCGTGTGCTTTTTCTTACATGCACAACATTATCATTTCGGCACTGCATGGAAACTGTTACTCGATTTTGGCCTGCAAGTTGTTTTCTCAAATCAGACCAGCTACTGTTTATCCCCGTCTTTTTCAATCGGTAACGAATACTATGTATCAAATGGTAAGCGATGACACTGATAAAAATATGACCTGTCACCCGTTTTGTGATTTGGTGAAAAACCGGCCGCATCCCAAGCTCGGATTTCAGTGAACGAAAAACAGCCTCCAAATCCGTTAACATTGTATATGTACGCCATAGCGTAGCTTCATCAAATTCCATATGGGTTGTTCTGAGACAATATACTCCCGGCAAACTATCTTTTGTGTCCGCAAGCGTTTGGCGTGTCCAAAGGATCTTAACAGCGTTGCCATTTTTTTCGTTTTTAGATACTTCTATTTTATAATGCTTTGCAGCCTTGGAATATTGCTGTTTCAGACGACCTATTTTTTCCAGGACTTTATCGTATTTTTTTAGACATCCTTTTTTATGCAAGCCTGACTCAAGTTTGCTGACAGCCTTTTCAAAGCGAATGGTAAAGCGATCATTAATAGCCTGTTCTTTTTTTTCCCGCTTTGTAGAGTGACAATACAACAAAACCTCATCATTTTCTGAGTCAATAATTTTTTGCACTTTTACTGTGCAGTCATTGTCTTGTTTTACCACAACTGCTTCATCTTCATTAAATTCGCGATGATGTTTTCGGCTAACTACAATATATGGATAACTGTTTTCCCTGAGCCATTTAATATTATCTTCAGTGGCAATTCCGGCATCCATTACTATAGTCGCTTTTGAGGGCTTAAACAGCTCTTGGGATAAATTCTTTCTTTCCAAACCAACAATCATTTTTTTTAATGTTGACGGTTCACTTACATTACCCTCAAATACTTTGCTGCGCTTGGGAAAGCCACTGCTGTCCAGCACCAAAGCCAAAGTTACCAGTGGACAATCAGAACGTTTCTCTTTGGAATGTCCGCGTTTCCCCAGCTTGTTTGCTTTACTGCTGCCTTCAAAATAAGTGTTGGTAAGATCATAAAGGGTTATTGTCTCTTGAAATTCAAATAAATTCTTTTCTTGTAAGTATAGATGATTTTCTATGGCTTCCTTATTATTGAGAAGCTGATCAGAGATTTTATACATTTTGTATAGATTAATTTTGTTGAAATCATAATCAATTAATTCACCCAAGCCTGAAACATTCTGGAGCCAGTAATGAGTTGCCAGTTCACTACCTGGTTGACACATACGACCTATTATTGTACCGGTTGCTGCTGCGAGCTGAGGGCCATTGAATCCCAGGGCTTTTAGTTCTTCACCAAGTTTTAAAAAAACAAACGCTTCCAGCGCCACATGTTCACAGCTTACACTGCGTGGCCTGAACATTTCCAGGCTGTCTACATCTACCTCGCGATAATCCGGCTTATTATTTTCAGCTTTATTTTTGTGTTGCGCGTGAATAATCCGGGCTGCATAATTTTGAGCAAGCTCCTCTATTTCTTCAGAAATTTTGAAAAAACTCTGCTGGCCACTGATAATCTCCTGAATGCGTGAAGATAATTCTGGCCATTGATCCCGTGGCAGAGAAAAAGCCGTACCGAGATTAATTAATGTGTGCTGGCTGACTCCCTTTGCAGTTCGTTCGGATTGAACCAATCTATAGGTGTAATATTGTTTGCCATCTTTTCGACTTTTTATTGTGGTTCTTCTAATATACATGTTGCCCAATATAGGCGGATATCAATAAAAAGTCAAGTTATTTTTTTATTTTATGGCACTACACTGGTAAAGCCAGAGCAAATTATTTTTAACCTATTAAAATCATTCAAATTAAATTTTTGAAAATTCTAAAATGAGGCTTATTTTGAGCATTTGCCCATAAAACTCAAAAAGATGGGTTAATCACTTAAAACTTTGACAAATATAAAAAAGCCCCGGTCGAAAACCGGCCGGGGCTTTTATTGAATTGTAATTGCGGCCCCTGGAATAATATTTCCAAAGGCCGGTTAATGGTTAAAGATTATTTAATCTTCAAATGTATGGGTAAAGTAACCTTTCCCCCTGGGTTTATCATCATCAGCGGTATATAAATTCGTTATAGCGCTGAAATCGTTTAAATCTGTTTCGGCAGAACTAATCCATGATTCGAATTCACCTGCTGTGAAGGTGATTACGTAGTCAAGTTCGCCGGAAGGCAGATTAATGTCGGCAACGTCCGCAATGAGATTCCATCCGAGATTGGTTTTGCTTCTGGCATCAGACGAATCAGTCACATCAAGAACATTTGCAGTAAGTTTAGCGCCGCCGCTCATACCATTATCAGGTAATACATACCCGAAAATGTAGAGCTGCGGGTGACCTTCTTCACCGCCTACTTCACTGCCGTCATTATTGTTTGTCAGGCTTGAGCTGTTAAGCGCATATGCGTAACCTGCTCTAAGGTATGATATATCAGATGAAGCAGCGTAAACAACACCGTTTTCGTCCAGGCCGAAAAGCTTGGCTCCAGCCCCGGCTATAAACGGGACACCACTTTCAGAATCAATACCGATAAGAGCACTAGACACGCTTGCAACCTGAATATTGGCAGTTGCCCTGGGTGTCTTGTCAACGCCGGGGTATACTTTGTTGATGCTTGGCGCTTTACTCTTATAATAAACCTTATCTACAACAACAGGCAGGAGATTCCAGCCATCGACCAAATCATAGTCAAAGATTTTGGTCATGTCAAAATCAGCCCTGCATGTACCGTCCTTGGTCCAGAAGTAATAAGTTATATCCACATCATCAGTTACACCGTTAAGAAGGATGTGCCTTGAAGCCGTAGCTTCAGGATAGTCTGTCTCCCAGATGCCTGAAGCAGTACCGGAGCATTCCTGTGTATACTGCTCTGTGAGTACCAGCACAACTTTCTTTTCGATGATTCTGGATTGAATCGCTTCTTTCAATTCCTGGAGAGTAGACCCTTTGGCAAGAAGAGCTTCGTCATCCTGGTTATCCGTAAGAGCTTCGTCGTTGACAAGAAGAGCTTTTCCAAGCTCGTCAACGGCTAGTATCTTGTACTGACCGGCCGTATCGCCAAAGTCTACAAAGGCTTTTCCAACCGGACGAGGTGTAGCGCTAGCAATCAGATCACCATCCCAGAATTTCCAGTCATCATCCAGGGTAGTTACAACTGTCCTGGAACCGGAACCCTTGATGCCGTAACTGCCTGAGGCAGTTATGGTCGCTGATCCGTCTCTTGTATTTTCCTTCACAGTAAGCTTTACATAAAAAACAGAATCGTGCTCGCCCTGCGGTTCAGGATCAAGAGAGAGGCCAAAGTTGAAACCGTAATTAATATTATAAATATCATCACTTGGCACTATGCCCTGGCTGCTTCCGTAGCTGCTATCATCATCATCAGCATCACCTCCAGAGTATCCAATGTCGGTATGCAGATAACAGTAACCGGCTTCTACGAAGTCCTCAATATCATCAGCACCCGTCAGCGGATCAATATCCCCATAGTTAGGATCTGTGCCGCCCTCACACGAAGATACACCATCGCCATCCGAGTATACCAGGGTGATATATGTACCATTCTGGTGACACTGCGGAGTCTGGCCTTTTGTATAAAGACCGAAAGAGCCGCCGGTATTTTTTGAAAGCGGTCCGTAGTCAAAGCTTATTTCCAGATTGTAGTATTCATCCTGGGAAACATCAAGATAACGGTAAGCCTCATAAGCCGTAATCTGGGCTCCCCCGTTAGGATCTCCCTGGAAATCGAAATTGGACAGATTACCCCAGACTTCAACGGTAGCTACATCTGCGGTTCGGTCTTCTTCAAGAGATCCTTTGTCAAGCCCATTCCATTCAACATCAACAGTTGCGCCTGCAAGAGCATCACCATTGTCAGCCATCAGATAGTCATACCCATCTTTTTCACTGTTATCCAGATAGGTAATAGAAATCGGGCGGAAACCGAGGCCATTGGTGTTGGCATCAAGTCCACCTTCATCTGCTACATGAGGCACGGCAATTAAAATCTCATTTCCATTTACAAGGGTAACAGAATTTACCGTAAGCTTCTGATACGGGTTAAGAGCACCGGAGTCAGTGTTACCGATGGTTACCTCAAACGCCATGCAAATACCTTCCGGAGTTTGCATATTAATGCCTGGGTCTGCCTGGACAACATCCTTGGTGAGTTTTACCCAGATGTATTTATAATAACATACATCATCGCTTCCGTCACCATCCGTATCTTCACAGCAGGCAAAGGTTTTGGCAGATTCTATTTGCGGAAGAGCATCTCCGCACTGTGCTACTTCAATCTTTGTGCCAATATCAAGCTGGTTGTTGTAAAGAGGATCTTCTTCAAGATTTCCAGCTTCATCTTTAATGTCTCCTCCGTCCTCCGGCCGGTTGGCCTGGCTTAAGTAAATATACGCAACCCCGCCGCCGCCGCCGTAGCCGTCGCCGTCGCCGTCACAATTTACGCCAATCTCATCCTGTTCTGAAGAAACACTTGTTTCAAGTGTCCAGCCTTCGGAATTGATGAAATTACCATCCGCGTCCAGAAAGACAAAATATTTACCTGCTTCCTGACCGTTAAGTAAGCTGGGATCAGCGTCAACCAAATCCTCACTCATTATTATCAGGAGATTATTATCACCATCGCAGGTATTGCCTGCTTCTACAGGAACCGGCGCAGAACAATCTGCCTGGTCGTCTATGACCAGTTCAGGCAATTTTGTTCCGTCGGATCTTGTCAAAGTGCTGCCTGAATAAAGGATGTAAAACATATCTTTAGCGTCTGTATAAAGATCCTGTTTTTCATCAGGATCATCTGTTGGATACCAGTCAGTGATTACCCCGTCCGGGTCAAGCGCCAGGATCAGAGTAGTCTCATCACTATCTTCGTCATAGGAAATAACGGCCTCATCTGCAACCGGAACCGCGCTTCCATCTGATTGCAGGGTTAACGAAAAACCACTGGTATCAACTGTGCCGTCTGCGGCCTCTATAAGCTCGCCGGCATAAACAAGTTCAACAGAATCAACCAATCCGTCAAGGTCGCTGTCGATCAGGCATGCCCCCCAGTCACCGGCGCTTGGACCGGCAAACATGCAGCTACCGGCACTAACTGTGCCATAGGGATCAGCTGCGTTGGATAAAGCGTAGACAACATCAGAATCATCCGTATACTGATGATATTCAATTATTACATTAGTACTGATGGAACTTGGATTTTCCAGGGTCAGGGTAACATAATTATTCGTCATTGCAGCAGCTGTGGCTGCCCTGTTCCAGGTTCCATCACCGCCGTCATAGATTAAAAACATTTCAATAAGAGCATTCTTAATCTCGGTAGTATCTGTTACGGTTGCATCGAATGTTCCGTCATCATCCGTATCCTTAACCAGGGCAAGCGTGGTAACAGGATCAGCGTCTTCAGGAGAGCTGCCGAAAATTACCTTGGCCTGATCATAAAACAGGGTTGAGTCATTTTGAATCAGGGAAATACCTGCTCCAAGATCAGCATCACAGGTTGGAGTTGCAGCGCTTGTGGCAGCTTCCGTTGAGATTGAAACTTGATTCGATTCAGAAACATAATTTCCATTACCATCCATTAATACTTTATCGTTCATGGGATAGGTATAGGCCTGAATCGTAAAGTCTAATGAGACAGACTCGCTGATTGAATTAATGGTAAACTCGGCAACTCCGCCATCCTGTAAACCATCCACAGCATCAAACTCACCAACAAAGGTTACTTTTTTGCCTGCGGCATTGCGAATTACAAAAGCCTGCTGGGCACTGTAGCCTGAGAGGTCGAAACCATCATCAGCCCAGTCTTCATTAAAGGTAACCGTCATGACACCTGTTTCGGCATCGTATTCTGCTGTTTTAATTCCAGGCGCGGCTTTGTCTTGAGCCTGGGGAGACTTAACAACGCTAAGTCTTCTTTCGGCGACTGATAATTGAGAACTTGCAGCCTCATTAGCATATTCACCGTCGTTAGGTGTGTCGGCATCATCAAATGTGAAATGGTTAAATAACTGGAAGTAATCACCTGCTCCACCAAGTATTTTACCACAATACATACCATAGTTTGCGCCGCCGGCATCCTTGATATCAGAAACAGGAGCAGCTATTGCCACACGGATGTAAGGTTCAGCACCCGTACCAATGGATGTATCATCAAGGATAATCTTGATACCATAATCCGCGCCGGTATCAGCTTCACCATCACCGTTTAAATCCCACGCGTCGTTATCCGGCTCACCGTCGCCGTCCACGTCGTTAATAGCAACAACCTGAACTGAAGTAACAGCGCTTGTAAAAATTTCGCCATCATTTACAGTATCATTATCATCAGCATCAACCCAGATCACAAAATCAGATGCTGTAAGACTGGTAGCAACAGATGCATTCAAAGGTTCGCTGAATGCAACGTAAATAGCATTAACATTTGTATCTCCATCTTCATTAACGGTCCAGAGAGCCGGAATATCGGAATCCGCTTCAGACTCCACAACATAAGGTCCTATGCCGTCAGTAACAGTAACCGAACGTTCATCGCTGGTAGCAGCGCTGATATTTGTAAGTGCGTCATCATCAAAGAAGATAGAGTAGGTGGCTTTGAGACTCAGATCATCGCTATCGGTAATCAGTACCGTACCGTCATTGAGGAAGGTAAAATCGTAGTCATTTGAACCTACTTCACAATTATCGGTATGTGTATTGACCTTGAAGATAAAAGTAAAAGGATTAATAAAATCACCGTTTGTAAATACAAGACTTGTGTTCAGGTCATCCAGATCTGGTTTGCTTCCAAAATCAGATTTCCATGCATCCGGAGCAATTTCGGGCAGAGAAACATTCAGTTCAAATTCGGCTGTAGCAATACCGTTGATAATGTTTTTTTCCGGATCCGGATCCAGTGCGCATATGAATGTTGTCTTGCCGCCGTACACAATATCCGCAAGGGTAATTTCAGCATCTACCAGGGTCGGATCAGCCATATCACTCGTAAGGCCAATGCTGATATTACTTTCGACTTCTCCATTATCATTTTCTGCTGTATCAGCGCCTAAATCATAGGCGGTTGCGCCATCATCTTGATCACCAGCAGCTAATGCATCATCACCAGACACCAGCAAGAACGGGTTAACAAGATCTGCATCAACGGGTATAGCTGCAGAGGTTACTGTTACAGAACCAGGGCCAGCCAATTTTGAACTTGACATGACATATAGTTCATCACTAGCAGTATTTCCCGTTGCAAGCAGAGTGCCTACAAGGATATCGGGAATCGCCCCATCCAATGCATTCAAACCGGCGCCGTCTTCATCAGGAACGCCTCTTAACAGCATGAACCCATCTGCTGCATCGCCGAATGTGGCGGTAGTATTTTCATTTACAAGAATCTGAAAATATGCCCCTGAATCCTCTGTATCCGGCGGCTGGTAAACCGTATCACTTGTGCCATCAGGGTCCCTCATGGTACCGGAATTTGTGCTGTCCAACACCCAGCCTGTAGTATAATAGAGCATAAGAGCATCATCGTCATCAATATCAAAATCAGGCAAAGCTATTTGATAATCCTGATCTTTTATTATCTTTGGATTTGCATTTGTGTTTCCTGTAAGGACGGCCGCTGCCATAGCGCTGCCTGTTACAAGAGCCACAAATGCAAAAATCATAATAAGGATGGATAATGGTCGCCATCCTCTATATTTACCATAATTCATAAATTTCTCCTAAAATTAATTATTAAAACATGCGTTGTAAAAAAAGGTTAAATTTTTTCTACTCCTGACGGCATCACCTCCTTTAAACGTACTGATTTATTAATTTTGCCTTTTTTAAAAAACCGTAAACTGTAAACCGTGAACGGTTACTCATAATTATATCTTCTGATTTTAAATCCGGTCATTTTCAAGTTCAACCAAAAACCTGACAGCCGCATTATTATCAATTATATCAACAAGTATTTCTTCCGCCCCATCCGGAAGATATGCGGTAACAATATATTTCCCGGACTCAAGCGGTATTTCAAAACCGCCGGCGGAATTTGTGAAAAAAAGCAAATTTTTATGATTTCCGTATATCCTGACCTGAATTCCGCCAAGCCCTTCATTAATATCGTAAAGCCTGTTTCTGTTGAAATCCTCAAAAACCATACCGCAGACAAAACTGCCTGCCGTTTTTTTTGCATAACCGAAATCGGCCGCAAGCAGAAATTGCATACTAAAAGGATTACCTGCATCGCTTGATGAAAAGCGGATCCCGCTTTCATTTAAAATATCGGAAAAAATAACAGGATTTTCATTATCAGGACTGAGTTCCTTCCTTAGTTGAGCCTTGAAAAAGAGATCGGCAACATAAGAAGACCCAGGCGCCACAGTTCCGCCGGAAATCAGAAAAGCCGTGAACTGATCCGCAAAACCGGCCTCATAACCAAAACCGGCCAGGCGCTCTTCAGGCCCGGCTTTAACCACAACGGGGTCCAAAGGGTCTGATGACCCGGAAGGATTTTGGGAATCGTAAATATCCCGGGCAAGCTCATCTACCTTATCAGCAGCAGCCGCAACCAGCATTTCATTCAAATTATAAGGCAGCAAACCGTTTTTAAAACTCTCTTTCAAATCTTCAGGAATATCTTCCGGATTAATGGATAAGGCCTGCGCTGTTTCCAAAGGAAAGGAGCGGGCCTGATTAATCAGGGCATGGAGCTGAAACCCGGTTTTCGAACAGATATTAGCCGCCAAATCAGCCGTGAGCAGATAAGCCATATAATGGCCTCCGGCAGCCCGGACATTCCCGGACCGGAAGCTAAGCCCGATTTCACTGACATTCGGGCTTAATACTTTTAAATCTTCAACCGCCGTTGCGTTCAGCTCTTTTTTTAAAATATCCCTGAAAACAAGATTGGCAGCCTCTTCCTTACTGATAAAATTTAAAAACATTATTGAGCCGGTAATCTCTTTTGAGCAGGCCGGTATGTAGCCACGCGCCCGGAGACTGCTTTCAAGCCTGCATTCTCCTTTGTTAACCAAATTGTCTGCCAGCAGCTTGCGCCCGCATTCCCTGGCCGCAAGCTGGATGTTGCCGTTATAATCAAGAGGCGGCAGGCCGTTTTCAAGGATATCCCTGATCCCGGGATCCGATTCAAGAATACTTTCAGGGTCAAGGCCGATGGAGCTTGCTGCGGCCCGCGGATTTACGCGGGCATTATTTATAAGTTGTATCAGGTAAAGTTCAATGGAATCGGGAACAGCAGTATTTGATGCCGCAGCAGCAGTACAACCCAAGCTTGATAAAAATAACAAAACTGAAATACCGTATATTGAAATTGAATGCCGCACCGGAATGCTCCTTTAAATTTTTTTGCGTTAAATTTTATTAAAAATAAGCAAACAATGTGCCATTGAACAGGTTTAAGAGCTGTTTTTAAAAAAGCTTTTGAAATCAGATAATTAGAGAGAAGCAAAAAGGATGGTCCTGCGGGCGGGAGAGAAAATCGTGGTTGTATATGACCAGCGTTGGTTAAATATCACCTTTACAGGGCCGGGTAATTATAGACCGTTAGATAATTACCTGATTTGTAACCGTTCACGGGCTGTATTGCCGTATCAAATGTCAATTACATGTAAACCTTTGAGCTGTAAGCGTTTGCAGGGTGCTGCAGATGCAAGGCGGAGCCTTGCGATACGCATTCCCAGGCAGAGCCCGGGAACGAAAAAAAGTTTGAAATTTAGGCATCCTTCAAATTTAGTTTACACTGTTTAGATGCTGGTTTTTGCCTGGTCCCATGCTCCTGCGTGGGAACCCCACATGAGAAAATTTATTTTTTAAGCTTGATTTTCAACAAAAAAGAAACTATTTTTTAATTATGAAGCAAATAACTTTATTTATTTTATTTTCTCTTATACTTTCCCTTCCGGTCTCTATCCAGGCAGTTGAAGTTGCGCCGCGTATATCAGACCGGGAAATCATAGAAAAACTTGCAGGGTTGGAGGCTGGCCAGTCTGCTCTGAATCAACGCATTACAGATCTTCGTAAAGAAATGAAATCCGGCCAGGAAGCTTTTCGTTCTGAAATGAATCGAAGATTTGAAGCCCTGGAAAATCAATATGACCGTATATGGAATTTGATTTTGGTTGTTCTGGCAGGAATTATGGGTTTGATAGGCTTTATTGTCTGGGATCGAAAAACAGCCTCCCGCCCATTGGAGAAAAAAATAATGGAACTTGAAAATAATTTGTTGCGGGATCTGGAATTACGTCATGAACAAGGTTCCGTACCAACACGTTTGGTGCATGCACTGCGCAAACTTGCGGAAAATGATGCTAAATTAAGCGCGGTACTTCGCAGTTTTTCCCTTCTTTAATAATCCGGGAGCAACGCCCCGGGAATCATTACCATCTTTTCCTTAAAATAAATTCTGTTTCAAAGGGTGCGCCGTTGATGGAACCGTATGTGCCGGGGGTTTTGTAATCCCGGTCAAAAAGATTCCGGCAGGAGACAACCAGATCCAGATCGTTCAGGATAAAATTTTTAAAAGTTACGCCGGCATCAACAATCGTGCTTCCATGGATGGTCGAAATTTTATTGGTGCGCGGCTGAATCATGCGTCGGGACGAGAAATAGCCTATCCTGGTTGAAAAAATGACTGATTCAACAGGTTTCCAGATGCCGCTGATATTAAAAAACGTGCCCGGGCCCTTGTCAAAAGGATATTTGATATCGGTATAGTGCCTGGTTATTGTATTATCATGGTTTATAATAATATAATCGTTGTAATAATAAGTCTCGTCTTTGCCGCCGGCATGTATAAAGGAGGCATTTGCCGAAATTTCAACCGTAGGCAGAGGTTTTATATTCCCTTCAATTTCAAGCCCTGATATCTTCTGGCTGTTGGGCAGGGAAAGCCCTGCGTAGCAATCCTCTTTGACATGATCTTCAATCCTGCTGATGAAACAGGAGAGAGTGACGCCGGCGCGGTTTGAAGGCTTCCAGGCCAGTTGCAGATCGATGTTTCTGATTTTTTCAAGATCTAGCTCCGAACCAAATTCGGAATTGTTTGTCAACTGCCTGGCAAAGGGGGTCCGGTAGGCTGTTCCATATATAAGTTTGAACATGCTATCGCGGTGAAATGCCCAGGTTACGGCCGCATTATAGCTTGTCCGATCGGGATATTTATCATGGATGTCTAACCGCGCGCCGAGCATAAGGTCCAGATCGCCGATTTTAAAAGAGGATTGTCCGAAGATTGATTTAAGACGCGAATCATAATTCTTTTCCAGCGCCAGGGGTAAAAAAAACTTGTTTTCCGGTCCAAGAAAATCGGGCATATAGCTTTCCCATACAAGCGCATCCCTTATATTCCTTTCTCTGTACGAAACGCCCCCGGTAAAAAGCCCGCGGCGGGAAAAAAAAGACCGGTCATAGAGAATTTCGGAATAAAAGGCTCTCTCTTTCTGGGTAACGGAATAATCGATTATACTGTTTTCGATTTCAGCATTCCTTAAATATCCGGTGAACCTTAATGCCGACAGTCTGTTCAGGCTTTGTTTAAGTTCAAGCTTTACAAAATGCTGGGGGCAGCCGCGGTTTTCCCTCCACTTGATGTCTGAATCCGGTTTTTTGAAAACGGCCGGCCTTTTAAAATCGCTCACACGGCCGCTAAGGCGCGCGAAATCACCAAATGAAAAATTGCCGGCCATTTCAAACAGCCTGGAACTATTCAGACCTTTACTTTTAAAACGATTCTCCGGATCAGCCGGAATTATTCCGTTATCCCAGAAGCGGGTAATATTATACCTTTCATTATTTCCCTCGCGTCCCCTGCGGCCGCTGACGGACAGAAATACGTCCCAGAGGCCCTGATCATATCCCAAATTTACGTAAAAGCCTTTCTGGTCATGGGGTGTGTTATAGATCAGACCGCTCTCCATTCCGGTAAAATCACGGCCTGTCAGGGGAACAAGGTTGACAATTCCGGCAAAGGCATCCGGCCCCCAGAGAACGGAACCGGGGCCCCTGATGATCTCTACCCGTTTAATTGCCGAAAGAGAAAGCTCATGTTCAAGCGGATGCACTGTTTTGCTTATTTCCATACCCATGGGCACCGTATCATACAGGAACAGAATCGAATCAGGGAGGCCCCTGAGATAAGGCTGACATCCCCATTCCTTTTGGGCCATGTAAAATCCGGGTGTATATTCCAGGGCCTGGGCAAGGGTGGTGATGCCCCGCTCCCTTATTTCAGCGCCGGTTATTACACGGGCTATGGCAGGCGCCTTAAAAGCGCTCTCTTCCCGGCGGGATGCAATCGAAAGCAAATTGAGTTCCTCTCCCACAAACATGAGCATGGTGGGACTGCTTTCCGCACCAGGATTTTCCCCGGCTTCACCTTCCGGAAATACAGGCGCAGGCATAAGCAGGAATAATATGACAAAGACTTTTAATATAATGAGTAATTTATTCGTCAAGAAAAGCCTCAGTTAAGCTGTTTCAACAGGACTCTGAATCTGGATCTGGTTATACCTAACAGTTTGGCGGCAGCGGTTTGATTATTGTTCGATTTTTCAAGCGCCTGCTGAACCAGATTTTTTTCTATTTCGTCCAGGGATGTTTTTCCGTTTAACAGGATATTATTATTGTTCTTGTCAGCCAGGCGGGCTTTTGAATTCAAAAAGGAGAGAGTCGCAGATGTTATCTTCCCCGGATTATCCGCTATAATCACAGCCCGCTCTATGGCATTGGCAAGCTCCCGGACATTGCCGGGCCAGGCATAATTTAAAAGCTGTTCCTGGGAGCTTGCCGACAAACTTATTCCACCAGACTCATCAAAACGGCGGAGAAAATACTCGGCCAGTGGTATGATGTCATTTTTCCGTTCGGAGAGCGTCGGAATATGAACAGGAAAAACATTTATTCTAAAAAAAAGATCCGCACGAAATTTGCCGTCCTCAACAAGTTGCTCAAGATTCTGGTTAGTGGCGCAGATCACTCTTACATCGATCTTAATTTCGCTGTTTCCGCCCACTCGCTGAATTTTATTATCCTGGAGGGCCCTTAAAAGTTTTGACTGGGCCTCAAAAGGGAGATCTCCTATTTCATCCAGGAAAAGTGTTCCTTTATCCGAATACTCAAATTTTCCCAGGGTTCTCCGGTCAGCTCCCGTATAGGCTCCTTTTTCATGTCCAAAGAGCTCGGATTCCATCAGGCCTGCAGATATGGCTGCGCAGTTTAAAGGTATAAATTTTTCATCTTTTCTGGGACTTTTGTTATGGATAAATTTTGCCAGAACCTCTTTGCCGACTCCCGACTCACCGGTAATCAAAACAGTGGCATTACGCTGCGCCACCTTGCCGGCAAGCTTAAGTATTTTCGACATTGATTCGGATGCACTGATAATTTCATCTTTTTCGGTAATTTTATTGATATGCTGCTTTAAAGCCAGATTTTCGGACATTAACCTGGTAATGTTTAATGTCCTTTCCACTGCCAGCAAAATCCGTTTTTCTTCAAAAGGTTTGGTTATATAGTCAGCCGCGCCTTTTCGCATTGCATCAACGGCTGAATCTACCGAAGCAAAAGCTGTTATAAAAATTACCGGGCATGGAAGATTCATCTCCTTTAATCTGTTCAGCAGGGTAATGCCATCCATTTTCGGCATCCTTATATCGCTTATTATGATATCGTAATTACCGGAAGCCGCCATATTCAAGGCGGCTTCGCCATCCGGCGCCTGATCAACGGCATAACCACCGGCGCCGAGCATTATGGCAAGCAGATGCCTCATCTTTTCTTCATCGTCAACTACCAGAATCCTGACCATAACATAGCTCCTTTATTCTTCTTCGATCTTCAACTCAACACTGAAAAGGGCGCCGCCTTCAGGAATATTTTTTACAGCTATAATTCCGCCATGCGCCTTGATCGCCTGGGAGGCAAAGGCAAGCCCCAGACCGCTGCCCTTTGCCTTGGTAGTAAAAAACGGTTCAAAAATCCTGTTGATCTCTTCTTCCGGAATGCCGTCGCCATGATCTGCAACCTCGGCGATCCAGAAGTCATGAATTGTTCTGGCGCTTATATTAACAGGGCCGTCTTTATTTTTGCCGGCGTCAATTGCATTTCTGATTATATTGCCCAGCGCTCTTGACAGAAGATCAGGATCAGCCATGATTTTACATTCTGTTTGCGGAATATTTTCCTTTATAAAAAATTCAGCATTATTATCCTGAATTTTAAACCTGCTGACTATATCAACAAGGAGTCCGTTAACATCCACTTCACGGAAAACCGGTCTGGCCGGCCTGGCAAATACAAGAAAATGTTCTATCAGCCGGTTGAGCCGCATTACCTCATCTTCTATATATTCAATCATCAAGCTGTTGGTGGCCGGGTCATGTTTTTTTTTCAACACATCAATGGAACCTTTAATAATTGCCAGGGGATTCTTAACTTCATGGGCTATCATCATGGAAAACTTGCCCATTTCAGCCATGGAACTCTGGCGAATAATTTTTTTATTTGTTGCTTTCAGCGCTTTCCGGCTCTTTTCGATCGTATCCAGCATCGCGTTGAATGCCGTGGCCAGCCTTCCGGTTTCAGGCAGGCGGCCCGGCTCGGCCCTTAAATCAAAATTTCCCCGGGCAACTTTCTTCGCAGTATCGGACAGCATGCTGACCTCTGATACTATGGATCTGGAAATAAAGAAAAATATAACGCAGGCGCAGCTTGCAAGCGCCAGGGAAAGCCAGAAAAACCTTTGCGTAATGCGTTGCAAAAGATTATCTATATTTCTGGTGGTGAACCTGATCGATATTTTACCTACCGGTTGTTCCGCAAGTTTACCGGATAAAACATTAAGCGCGGATGATGAAAACAGGCTGTTTGCATCCACAGGCTTTCTGGGAATTACCGGCAGTTCCACAAAAGCATCCGGGCCTTTATAATTTTTTGTAATATCGACCAGAAGATTGCCCGAAGAATCCGCGATACTGATTTTCACAATATCATTTTTTTCCGTTAAAAGATTTGCGGCAAGCCGTTTCAGCCAGGCCCTGTCGCCTACCATAATGCCGGCCTCGGCATTTGTGGCCAGATGCCGGGCCATAAAAAATATATTATCGGTAAACCGCCTGGTGATATATTCCCTGGTTATATTTATGCCTGTGATGCCCAGTATAAAGCTCACAGAGCTTATCAGGATAAAGGCCGTGACAAGAATTCTGAAATGTATACCCGGCTGTTTCATGGGCCCGCCTTTATTTGTGGAAATCCTGTTAAATCGGTTTTTAAATTCAACAGCCCGGCAATCCTGGTATTTAACAGGGCATTAAACGGCGGCGCTTGTTTTCCGCATTCCCGACTATTGATCAGGGCGGCTGCCTGACGGGCTGTTTGAATGCCGGTTTCCCGATAATCTATCACAAAGGCAAGAGCGGCGCCTCTATCATAAAAAAAACGGTTGTATCCTATTACAGGAATATTTTTCCGGATGGACTCTGTTATGATATACTGAATAATACTTTCTGAAATTACTGTTTCATCAGGTATAAAGAGCAGCGCATCAATGGCAGGCCAGTTTTTTTTCAGCACGGAGGGGATATTTTTTTTTGATGAAATTGAGAGCGGAACTATCCGGAGGTCGGTTTTTAAGGCATAACGCAAGGTTTTATTAAGAAAATCAGTATTATGCGCCGGATCATAAAGGATCCCTATTCTGTTGATATCAGGAAAACAGCCGGATATCAGTTCAACCTGAATTTCAGGCGGAATATTAAGTGAGGTGCCGCAGTTTTCAGCGCTTTCTCCAATAATTTTTTCCGGTGCAAGTACCATTGTGTAGCATTTGAGGGCATTAAGGCCAGGTATATCCTTCCAGATAAAAAATGCGGCTTCCGGGCCTATTGCAATGCAGATATCAAATTTTTTCTTTTTTATATGGTCAGCTATTTTATTAAGCTGTTTCCGTTTATATCTTCCAATATTAAATTCTTCGATCCTGAAATTGCCTATAGATACCAGCTCATTATTCAAGCTTTCCACTGTTTCATAATAGGGACGTATATCCCGTGAAACAAGCACGGCCGTTTTTATTTCAGCAGGTTCCGGACAAACCGGTATGACGCTGCATAATAAAAACAGTAAAAACAGAAAAAAAATTATAACGGAAAATAATTGTTTTTTTACCACAATGCTTTTGAAACAACAATGGAATACAGATGCACACAGACAGGTTTATCAAATTTATAAAAGATGCAGTACTTTTGAACAAATATAAAAAGTATGCCCGGACAAGTTATCCTGCAACGCGTATAATTTCTTCAATTGTTGTTAGTCCGGCTTTTGCCTTGGCAATGCCGTCCTCGGTCATAGTTTTGAAGCCTGCTTGCGCGGCGGCATTCTCCAGTTGTACGACCGGAGCTTTTGTAAGGATGAGATGCTGAATTTCATCATTTATCTGCATAATTTCATAAATTCCGATCCGGCCCTTATATCCGGTGTAATTACACAATTTGCAGCCTGCGCCGCTGTAAAAATCCGTATCGGCATTTACATTAAACATCTTTAGAAAACTTGAATCCGATTTAATAATCTCTTTGCAGGCCGGACAGATCTTGCGAACCAGCCTTTGCGACATCGAACCCAGAATTGAAGCAGAGGCGAGAAATGCCTCTATGCCCATATCAATCAGCCGGCTGAATACCTGGGAGGCCCGGTTGGCATGCAAAGTCGTCAAGACAAGGTGTCCTGTCAAGGCAGCCTGGATGCTTATGGATGCAGTTTCCGAATCTCTTATCTCTCCTACAAGCATAATATCGGGATCATGACGCAAGATTGATTTGAGTCCGTTTGCAAAAGTGAGGCCTGCCTTGGGATTAACCTGAATCTGGGTTACATCCTTTATTTTAAACTCGACAGGGTCTTCAATCGTAACAATTTTTCCCGTTTCCGAGCGGATATGTTCCAGAGCGGCATAGAGAGTCGTTGTTTTGCCGGCGCCGGTGGGACCTGCCACAACAACCATGCCGTAACTCTTTTCCAGCATGGAGATTAAAAGCCTGCTGTTTTCTCCATCCAGGCCAAGCGCTTCCAGATTTAAAACCGTACTCTCTTTGTCGAGTATACGCAGCACCACGCTCTCACCATGCACGGTAGGTATGCAGGAGACTCTTACGTCCACATCTTTGGCGGAGGTGGTTAATTTTATAGCGCCGTCCTGGGGTTTCCTTCGCTCCGCAATATCGAGGTTTGCCAAAATTTTAATGCGGCTTATAATTGCCGGTCCCATTCCCGAAGGGGGTGGTGCAAAATTGTGCAGAATTCCATCTATCCTGTATCTAAGTTTAAGATCATTATCCCTGGCCTCAAGGTGTATGTCGCTGGCGCATAGTTCAACTGCGCGGCTCAATATATCACTTACCACCCTGACAACCGGAGCTTCGGAAGCAATATCAATAATATGCTCTATATCATCTTCTTCCACGTTTTCTTCATTTTTCAGAAGGTCATCCCAGAAACGAACGATCTCTTTTTGTGGCAACAGGCTGATAATCGTTTTTATGCCGAAACTTTGTTCAATCGAACGGATGAGCATCGAATCAGAAGGGTCGAACAGAGCCAGTGAAAGAGTATCGTCATTTTTTTTTAAAGGAACGAGATGATTGGCCATAAAAAAATCGATATATTTATCCCATCCTTCCTGATCCAGTTCATAGCCGTCAAGTTCGGTTTTTTCAAATCCATACAGGGCGGCAAGATGATCCACAATCTCTTCCTCCGAAAACATACCGGCTTCGGTTGCGAGATGAAGCATCCTTCTTCCGCTTTTCTTCTGCATCTGGAAAAGAGTCAAACGGTTCGATTCGCTTAGCAAACCATTATCTGTAAATTTGTTTATTATCTCATATTCATCCATTATTAATTATCGTCCTGATTTTTTTCTTTACTCTCTTTTTTGTTTAACAAGTACTTGAACAGTTCCGCCTCCTGATCATCGCTGCTTACTTTGAGGGCAAGTTTGAAATATTCCGGAATACCCGAGGTATACATTTTGGTTAGACGCGCTTTCCATTGAAAA